>CAZXDB010000029.1:0-25232 GCA_964639465.1 uncultured Bifidobacterium sp.
GCTGGAGGCAGCCAAAGCGTTTCATGATGCCGGCTTATGGCAATACAGTAATGATGCATTCGCCCGTGCTCATGAACTGATGCCGTGGAAAGAAGATACGGTTGACACGCCCAAAGAGGTTGCTGACTTGATCGGCACCACGCTCACCAGCAGCGCTTTCGGCCCTTATCAGGGAAAAATCCATGAAGGCGGTTTAATCGATTATTACCGTGCGATCAACCAGCTGATGCTCAAGGACGACAACGCACGCGTTTCTTTTCGCAGACTGCAGGAGCGCCAAAAGAATGCAGTCGTACAGCTGGGTTCTTTTGCGAGGGTATCCGATAACGGTGTGTCGGAAGACCTGAACAAGAGTAAAGATACTGGTGCTGCCGTTGATTTCGACAAAATCAGCGGCGACATCGGCCGCGGCAAGGGTAAGGTTGCGGCCGGTATCGCGTTGTCGGAGATACGTAATTCTGCGGGTGATGTGATGTCGGCGCTGTTCCGCGCGACATCGGCGGACCCGCAGGATAATGACGAATCACTGGTACAGCCGATGCTGGCTGCTGCGGGCGAGAGCGTCGCTTCAGAGGAAGGCAAATCACTGATTGGCAATCTGAAGCAGTATCTGGCCAACAGCAAAGGCACGATAAGGAATGCCGTGATCGTGCTTTATGAGGATGGCAGCGGCCCCGGCTTTGATGAGTTCCGCCTGGATCTGCCGATGTATCTCGCTTCCGACAAGGTGCTCTACAGCGGCATCGCGCTGCCCGAGTTTCGGCAGGGCCAAAGCGCCGGCGGGCATTTACTCGTCGGTGAAGCTGGATACAAGACGACATTGCTGACGGACTTGAACCGTATTGCCGGGCTCGAATTCGAGAAAGCCTATGACGGCATCGTCGCCAAGGCTATTATCTCCACGCTGGTAAAAACCGCCGCCCAATATGCGGCCAACGCGGAAATCGACCGGCAGGTCGACAATAACAAGATCGATCCGCTGGCGGGTTTGCTCTTGCAAATCGGTACCGCCACAACGCAGGCTGCGCTCACGCGCGCAGATACACGCTCCTGGCGCAATCTGCCCAACTCGATTCAAATTGCTATCATTGATCGGCCCGCCAACGGGGTACTGCCATTGCGGACAGCTTCGGGCGAGCCGGTAGGCAGTGTTGATGTCAGCGAGGAGGGTAATTACCTGGTGCTGGTCAAGGCACCCAGCCCGCAAGCCAAACCGGTTTTTTACGCTGCCAAACTTTAAAAACCTGAGTGCTCACAGGACAAAATCATATGAACAGACTCTTCCAAAAAATATCCTTGCTGGCGTTGTGCTTGTCACTCGCCGGTTGTGCATCCACCGTGGTGTCTACCAATCCGATCGCCGGTAAAAAGGGGATGGATACCTTTGGTCTGACTACCGTGGATTTTGAATATGCGGCCAAAAAATCGCTCGATGATTTCATGATGTCACCCTGGCTGGCAAAGAAGGAGGGCCGCTGGCTGGTTCAGATGGGTAACGTGCGTAATGAGACGGTGCAGGAAGTCGATACCAAACGTCTGACTCAGCGGATGATGAGCCACATGACCCGCAATGGCCGGTTTGCGTTCTCGGCGGTCGGTGGCAGCCTCGCCGATTCCACGGTCAAGGATTACCGTCAGCTGGAAAATTCGGAACTGTACGATCAGGACAGCGGCGCCAAAGGTAAAGCGCTCAAACCGGATCTCTCGATGGTGGGTGAAATTGCGCAAACCACCAACATCAGCGGCGATCGTTCCAAGCAGCAGCTGGAGTATGAATTCCGTCTGCGGGTCACGGATCTGGGCTCGGGCATCATCGTGTTCGATGCTCTGGTGCCTATCGACAAACTGGGGTCGAACAAAAACTTTGCCTGGTAAGCACGGAGTATCCGCTCTGTCTTCCCGACTCTCCCTATTCCATTGCGCAAAGGACGCCCGGTGAACCGTTTCCTGTTGTTCGTGAATCGCTTTTTACTTGTCTTATGCCTGAGCAGTGGTCTCGCTGTGGCTCAGGTACAGGAGGAGGAGACCACCGCAGAAGGGCGCGGCGCGACTCGCGCGCAGGCGATTCTCGATGGTCTGGCGAATGCGACCGCGCAGGCGTTCGGTTTTACGCTGCAGTCATCTACGCGGCAGAGCGTGATGTCGGCCGACGTCATGGTCGATCAGGAGTCCTCGTCGGCGCTGCTGGAGATGTTTAACAAGACGGTCGCGAAGCAGGTTAGTACCGACAAGGCACGACCGGTCACGGGTTATCGTGTGAATTCGGCGGAAGAGACGGCGAATGGCCGCTGGACGGCGAATGTGAGTATTCGTTACGCGACCTACGTGCGACCGGGCGCAGACAGTCATCGGCGCACGGTGATCATCGCCAGCGTCGCGAAACATTATCCGGAAGCGGTACTCGATGCCGTGGAACAGGCGATCGTTTCGTCCCGCCGTTTCGATGTGCTCACGCGCAGTCACAACGCCGTGTTTGAACGGGAAAAACTGTTCATCACCGGTCCGGATGCCTCACGCACCGAAGTAGCCCGGTTGTCGGGTGCCAGTGGTGCTGATTATGTGGTCGTCATCGACATGCAGGACTTCATCGTGCAGAACAATCATCGTGAAGTCATCAAGATGAGCGATGAAGTGATCGTGACCAGCAAGCTCTCCGGAACGCTGCGCTTGCGCGTGATGGAATTCAGCAGTCGCAAGATCAAATGGGTCGGTACGCAATCTTTTGCTGAAACGCTGAAAGGTCGTACCGATATCACCACAGACGTGCTGGCAAAAAATCTGTCAAATGCTGCCCGCAAACTCCTCGCCGGCATGGTCGAGACGATTTTTCCGATTCGTGTGGTACGACGCGATGGCAACATGCTTGTACTGAACCGGGGCGAAGGCTCTATCACGCAGGGCGAGCAGCTTTCGGTGTTCGTTCTGGGTGAAGACTTGCGTGACCCGCAATCCGGCGAGTCACTGGGCCGGATGGAAAACCACGTGGCGACCGGTACGGTTGTTGAGGTCAAGCCGAAGTACTCAGTGTTGCGGCTAACTTCCTCGCTGGCTGCACCAGAGACGGCGGAACTGCTTGTCCGTTCCCAGCTCGCCAAAGATGCACCCGCGCCGCCGGATCGCCGACGCAATGCCACGGCGGATGGCAATGAGCGCAATCGCTCAATGCTCGACTAATAATCAATCTCAGGGACTCCACCGCGATGAAAGCCGAAATAATGAAGGCCGCTCCCGCTCTGCTCATGACATCCATGCTGACGGTATTGCAGCCTGCGCTGGCACAGCAAATGGCGACCGAAGCGCAGGTCGCTGCAGCCGAAGCAGACAGCGCACTCAACCGTCTCAGCTTCAGTCAGTGGATCCGGGATTTTGAAAAACAATTCGCGCCCATCGGTCGCCCCGATCCGGCCAGCGGCCGCACCTTCTACAAAGCCAAAGCAGTGGTGCGCGTGCCGACCAATCATCCCGGCTATGCGAAAGAACTCGTGCTGGCGTATGAAAAAGCCATGCTTGACTTGCAAGCTGCATTCATCTTGCAGAACTACGGCACGCTGACGACCAAGCGTATCTCTGAATACCTGTCCGATGACTCGGAAAACGCACGTCAGCTGGATCAGACGAAACCCGAGAAGACACCGCAACAGCGTTCCAGTGGCACCAAGCCTGATATGGACAAGCTGCTGGCCGCCATTGATGCCGATGTTGATCAGTACCTCGCCCGGCAGGGTGAGTCACCGGAAAAGGTGTCGCGACTGTCGGTGCCCCAGAAGAAGCAACTCTTTCGCAATAACCTGATTCGCGAGACTGTCAAAAGCGCCGTGCAGAACATGCGGGGTCTGGTGCCGGTGCAGACGCGCCTGTTTACCCGCTCTGCTTCGAATGGCGAGCGAACCGAGATTGGCATCATCGCTGTCCAGTCTGACAAGACCCGGCAGTTTGCCGAAGATATCCGCATGCAAAGGACTTCGATGGTGAAGGGGCAGGGCAAGATCATTGACGAGTATTTGCCCAAGACAGACAAAGAACTACTGAATGAATTCGGCTTTCGTTTTGTCTATGATGAAAGCGGGCATCCGATGCTGATTTCGTATGGTCGCTGGGGTGTCTCGTCCGAGCATCCTGATCCAACCCGGCACCTGATGAATGTAGAAAATGCACAGAAGACAGCGCAGACTCTGGCCGAGGCCTGGATCGCCGAGTTTGCCGGCACGCGTTTGCAGGTACTCGATGCCCGCACGCAGGGCTCCGTGATGGAAGAGATCGCGACTCGCATCACCCATTACGAGAATTCGGCAAAGATCGGCACCGAGGATGCGGTTGAGGATATCAGCAACACCATCGACAAGACGCTCCGCTCGATCAAGTCGGATGCCTCAATGAGCCTGAAAGGTACGTCTGAAATCAAAGTGTGGGAAGAAAAAGATCAGGCCGGCCAGCTGCATGTCGGCGCTATCATTACCTGGACCGCTGCCCAGCTCGCGAACGCGCAGAATGTGGAAACGAACGGTACCACAGCCGGGAACGTCAGCGGGCCAACAGTGCCGGATGCACGTGGTTCCCGAGTGGTTAATTCCAAGGATGACTTTTGATCTTCGATGACGCCGCAAATCGATTCAGACTCATGACCCGTACTCATTGGCTCTGCTGGCTCGCGCTGTCGATGACAGTCTCTGGCGCACTGGCGCAAAGTACGCTGCCACCCTGTACCGATAAATCTACATCGCGGTGGACGCAGTGCAGCGGTACGCTCACCAGCGGCAAGACCATCCTCTACACCGGCGAATTTCAGAAGGGTAAAAAGCACGGACAGGGAGAATGGCTGATTCCGCAAGCGTCCGGGCAGTACGACCGCTATGTCGGCCAGTTCCGCGAAGGGCGCATGCATGGCAAGGGTATCTACTACTATTCCAACGGCGCAAAGTACGAGGGCGAGTTCGCGTTTGACCAGTTCAATGGCGACGGCAGTTTCGAGAGCGCGACCGGTGACCGCTACGAGGGGCAGTTCAGGAACGGGCAGTTCAGCGGCGAGGGCATCTACACCTTCGCCAGTGGCAATGTCGTTCAGGAGGGGGTCTTTGAAAACGGTGCGTTTGTGCGTGCTGCCAAGGTGCAGCGACGACTCTCGGCACCACAAGCAGACTCGATCTCCAATGTCAGTCCGCTCAATCCCGGTGCGGTAGCAGCGCGGGCACCGCGGGATGCGGTGGCCATCATCATCGGCATCCAGTCCTACCGGAACTTGCCGCCCGCCCGCTTTGCCAGCACCGATGCCCGGTTGTTTGCCGACTACGCACAACGCGCGCTGGGCGTGCGACCGGAAAAAATTCGTCTCCTCACTGATGAGGGCGCAGACGAAATCGCAATTATGCGGACCTTCAGAAGCTGGCTGCTTCAGAACGTTAACAAAGGCAAGACCGATGTTTACATTTTCTACAGCGGTCATGGCCTGCCGTCTGAAGATGGCAAGTCGCTGTACTTCCTGCCGCACAATGCCGATCGCGACTTCATCGACAAGACCGCGATCAACCAGCAGGAACTCATCAGCATGACCGAAGCCACTGGTGCCAGAGCGGTGATGATGTTCCTCGACAGCTGTTACAGCGGACAGACTCGCAATGGTGATCCCCTGTTTGCCAATGCACGGCCGGTCAGCATGAAATCCAAAACTTCGGGTTATCCGCCGAGCTTTACCGTCTTCAGCGCATCGGCACCGGATCAGATTTCTTGGTCAAGCGATGCGCTTGGACACGGGATATTCAGTTATTACCTGATGAAGGGTATGGAAGGCGCGGCAGATGCCAACAATGACGGAGCGATGACGGCTGGAGAAATGCATGCCTACTTGCGAGAAAACGTCAGTCGTCAAGCAGCGATGATCAATAAAAAGCAGGATCCGCAGTTGATGGGGGAGGCTACCGAGGTACTGATTGGGCGATGAGGCTCCGAGCGCAAATCGAACATGCTTCCCGATTTGCCCAGCTGGTGTCGAATTTCCTGACTGAGACCGACGCCTGATTCGTCAGCGGCCCGCAACCTCGATCAGGATTTCATTGCGCCTGCGCCAAGGTAGCGTGAACGGATCGTTGTAGCGCGCCACCTGCGGCGTGCCGGTCAATACCAGTTGCCGGGCGAGTGCCCATTGCTGCAGCTTCTCGGTGTTCTCACGAATCGATGCAGCGGTGGTCCATCCGCTGAAACGGATGGCCACCACGTCATGCGCCTCCACGCGTCGCAAATTGATCTGCGAATTGTTGGGGCGGGGTAGTGTGTCGAGTTTTTCCTGGCTGGGCATCACGAAATGCATGCGCCAGCCTTTCTCTGCCGGTGCCACAGTGACCGGCGCTGTCATCGAGAGCTTGCGGCTCGCACCCGAGTCGCTGACATTGTCGCCAAATATGTAGGAGGCGATGCGCCGGAAACCGGTCTGACTCGCTGCATCAAAATCACCCGACAGCAGTGTCTCAGCCACTACAAAGCCCGGATAGCGCCGGTGTTCGAAGGGTGCTTCGGAAGTCAGGATCTGGTACGCGGATTCTTCAACAGCCATGGCAGCCTCGGGGTGAATCAGCGTGAAAAAAAAGATGACGCAAATGATCTGCAAGGATCGGTGTGCGAATTGACGAAGGCAAGGCAGATAACCGGATGTCAGGCGGCTGATCTGGCTAGCGCTAACCTCAGACCAGCCGTACCTGCATCCATTTCCATAATGCGGCGAAAATGTCGTTACGGTTGGTTTCATTGAAGTTTTCATGAAAATTCTCCGGAAAATAAAGCAGCGTCCGAAGTTGTTCGGGGATGGTTTCGAGCATCTGACAGCTGACGCGGGCATCAGCGAGCTTGTCATTACCGGCGATCACTGCAAATACGGGGTGCTGCCAGGCTGCCAGATTCCCACCCAGCGCTGATTGGGCTTCCAGCAGGCTGCGACCAAAGCGCAGGCTGGCTTCGCTTGCGCGGCGCTGGAAATTTTCATCTTCTTTGTGACGTCTGACAATCGCTGTGTCATGTGTCAGCCATTCGGTCAGTGATGCCATCGGCACTTTTGCGGTTGGAAACAGTGTAGCCAGAATGCGCGACAGGCGTATCACCAGCGGCGATACCGGTATCGCGTTCGCATAATAAGGCGAGGACAGCACCACGCCGCGAACTCCAAAGGCACTCAGACGGCCCGATATTTCCATATGGGTGGCAATCAGCGCGCCCATGGAATGACCCATCAGAAAAACAGACAGCCCCGGCCAGGTCGCACGCACCCACGCCAGCATGCGCGTGGCATCATCGAGAAAAACATCAAAGTCAGGTATGTCGACACGCTTCTTGCTACCATGACCAGTCAGGTCGAAGCTGATCGTTGTTACTCCGGCATCGCGAAAATACGCTCCGACAGTAGCGTAGTCGCCCGAGTACGCCATACCACCATGAATGCCAACGATCACTGCGGTGGGTCGTGCCGCGTCCCAGATGCGAACAGCGTGATTGCCATCGGAGAAAGGCAGTTCGAGTACTTGGTCTTCAATGTAATGAGTACCGTTCATGGCGTATTGTCGGTCATGGGATTCATCGCGGCCGGCAGCCGCGGCGTCATCACGCGTTTATAGAGCGGTGGCAGCATCGCCATCAGCGCCATGCCTGCATAGCCTGTTGGCATTTGCGGCGAGCGTGGCGAGCGATAGAGGTCGTCGCAGTCCAGTGAGGGTTCGATGTGATGTGCGGCGTGACGTGGCAGGTTGAACAGCATCGCATCGGCGACACGGTTGGCGCAGTCCCAGGTGTGCGCGGTGCCCATGCGCTCGGGCTTGCCGTTGACGGTGGAGCGGACCAGACCCCAGTGCTCGACATAATCGATCGAGGCGACCAGAAGCAGCGCGAGCAGGGACTGGATAACGCAAAACGTTAGCGTTTTGGTACCGCCCACTGCGAACATGAGCGCATACAAAGCAATGGTTGCTGCCAGGAGTATCAGGGCTTCGTTGAGCCGTCCCGAACGCGCGCGTGACAGACGCACTGCATCCACCAGGATGCCGCTGAAGTAGCGCGGCAGGAAGACCCACAAGCCCTCGTGCCGACGCGCCGTGGCGGGGTCGTCGTGCGTCGCCGCCGCCCGATGGTGGCCGCGATTGTGCTCGATCGCATAATGACCAAAGCCCACCGAGAGCAGCAGCAGCCGGGCCAGTGCCCGATCAATAAGCGCGCGGCGATGCCCGAGTTCGTGGGCCAGCACGATGCCGATACCACCCAGCACGTAGCCGCACGACAGTGCCAGCCAGATAAGATCCGGCCAGTCGAGCAGAGGCGCCTGGGCGGCGAGGCCCAGACTGATCATGATCGCCAGCGCCAGCACGCACCGGGGAAAAGCGGTGCCCCAGCGAGGCCGGGTGCCCGTGGCATTACCCGGTCCTACCCACCACTCGGCGAGCGGCAGCACCACCGCGGCGACCACTACGGTCAGGCCATGCCAGCCGCTGACCCAGGCGAGCAACGGGGACAGCGTGAACGAGAGCGGCAGGATCAGATGCATGTGCTTGAATTTATGGAAGGGGTGGCCCATATTGATTGTATGTCAATGGCTGCGGGGATCGATTTTGCGGTACTGGCGCTGGCCGCAAGTTTTTGGTTACCGGTGTATTTACTGTTCGTGCTGACCATGATCGACGCCGGCCGCACTGTCGGGGACATTTTTCCAGTATTTGGACGCGGCCAAATCTTTCCGAGCCGAAGGAGTATGCGGCGCCTGATAGAGTAACGGGATGGCTGATAGTCCCAAAAACAGGAGGAGAGATGAGTTCAATAACCCTCGAAGATTCGCCTGAACCCATGCCGTTGTTGATGCCCTTGAAGCTGCTGGCAGAGGGGGCGCAGGATATGCGCGCTACCGGTTTCGCAGGGATCGCTTACGGCATTGTTTTTGTGCTGATGGGCTATGCGATCTCCGGGGTCTATCAGCATCTCTGGCAGATGACCATGGGCCTGACCGCGGCGTTTTTTCTGATGGGGCCATTCATCTGCTGCGGGGTGTATGACCTGTCACGCCAGAAAGAGATCGAAGGTCGCGCCAGCCTCTGGGCCAGCCTCACCTGCTGGTTACGTAACTGGAAATCCATTGCGTTTTTCGCTGCGATCCTGACTTTTTTCATGATCGTCTGGGCCCGCGTGTCGGTGGTGTTGTTCGCGCTGTTCGGCAAACACAATTACCCGGACCTGACGGACATGATCAACAAGATCATTTCAATGGAAAACCTCGCGTTTCTGGGTGTCTGGGCGGCGGTGGGTTTTGTTTTCGCTAGTCTGGTGTTTGCAATGTCGGTGGTCTCGATGCCGATGATGCTGGACCAGGAAGCCGATACCATCGAAGCGGTGGTCGCGAGTGCGAAAGCGCTCTGGAACAACCCCGGTGCGATGCTGGTGTGGGCGATATCGATCACGCTTTTGATCGGCGCCAGCCTGATCTTCTTTCTGCCCTTGCTGGCGCTGACGGCGCCGCTGGTCGGGCACACCACTTGGAAAGTTTATAAAAGCCTTGTGCCGGCAACCGATTGACCTTCATAGTGCTGTGGCAGTGATCGCAGCCAGGTTTGGCGATGCGGGCTGCGACTTTCAAGCATCAATTTTGATGTGCGTCGTTACCAGTTTGTGCTTTGCGCGACTTCCAGCGCTTGACGAATACCGTCAGCATGGAAGCAACGCCAGCAACTACCATAGCGCGACGCAATAAGCGTGGCACATGACTCTTGCCAGCAAGCAGTGTCAGTGCCGTGCTTATCAGGGGCAAGGCTTTGCTTCGCGTCA
This sequence comes from uncultured Bifidobacterium sp., assembly GCA_964639465.1. Taxonomy (GTDB): domain Bacteria; phylum Pseudomonadota; class Gammaproteobacteria; order Burkholderiales; family Burkholderiaceae_D; genus Pernthalerella. The sequence goes on from CAZXDB010000029.1 coordinate 9,784, forward strand.
CCAAGGCAAACAACGCAGGCAAACGGGATATCAGGTGCGAGGGGCGAACGTCGTCTTTAATCTGCTGAGTCACCTGCATCAGCTCTGCACGATGCAACATGCCTTGCACAATCAGCATTTTTTTTCGTGCCTCGCGATTCATGGCGCATCCCTGGGCCACAGCGATTCGCGATCCTGACGCAGCTCGGCCAGGGTGTGCGGCAAACCAAGACGTCCTTCTCTAACTAGTCGGATTGCTGATCGTAATAGCCATCCGCCAAGTACTGCGTAAAAAAGTGCCACGACAACGATGATCCACAAGCCCATGGCGTCCCAAAGCAGCATGATGACCAGTGCAGAGAGGGCGATGAGCGCGAGGCTGGTCGTCACCAGTGCGGCGATGGCCAATATAACGACGGTGATGAATGCATCGCGCGCTTCGGAAAGCTCGATGACTGCCAGAGACAAACGTGCCTGTGCCAGGCCAGCGGCATGATGCAGCAGCGCGCGAATGCCGCCCGCTCTGGTAGGTGCATCGTCATCCGAGCTGCCGCTGGGTTGGCTCATGGAATGTCGCTAATCAACCGATGCGCTGCTAGCGACGTGCGATCAGCATGCCGACGAGGACGCCCACGGCGGCGGAGATACCGATCGCGCGCCAAGGATGTTCATGCACATAAGTATCGGTGTCATGCGCGATTTTTTTCCCTTTTTCCACAGCCAACTGTTGCAGGTGCTGTGTACCGTCGATGGCGCTGTCGAGCAGCCTCATGCCTTTCGCTCGTAACTCTTCGGCTTTGCTACCACTGGCTGTTGCGGCCTCTTCAAATAACTCTTGCGCGTCTTTCATCAGCGTCTTGAGGTCGGTCCGTACGGTATTGATGTTTGATTCGAGCATGGTGCCTCCCGGAGAGCTTGTGTGGAAGACCATAGTACACCGAAGATTATGTCCAGTTGGCAAAGTCCCTGCGCGCCGCTCAGATACTTTTTAAAAAAGTTTCTTTGTGGAATTTTTAGATCACAGCGTCAAGACGCATGCGTTTTCAGAGCCAGTCGCTGGACAGAGGCAGCGCGAATCCCTGACTGACCGGCACGAGACACGGGCTGACAGTCGGGGTGTTTGTCATGGCGCTCGTCAGGCACTTAAACGTTCTGGGCTACCCGCATGGAAATTTTCATAGGCTGCCATCGCCGCCGTTACTTCCTGCTGATACTGCTGCACTGAAGCGGCTTTCACGTGACCGAAGCCACGTATTTTTTCGGGCAGGGCCGCGATCATGGTCGCGGCGGGTATTCGTTCAGCGTCCAGCGTGGGTAGTAGCGCCGTTATCCGTTCGCGATACTCACGCATCAGTTGCCGCTCCATCTGGCGCTCGGCCGTTCGGCCAAACGGATCAAGCGGTGTGCCGCGCAGGCCTTTGAGTTTTGCGAGTACTTTGAATATCGGCCAGACCCAGTTGCCGTACTCGGCTTTCTGCGGATTTCCCTGCGCATCTTTTTTTGCGAACAGTGGCGGCGCAAGATTGAATTTCAGCTTGAGGGTACCGTCGAACTGCTGCTTCAGTTTGCCAATGAAGGCAGGGTCGGTGTGGAGCCTCGCTACTTCGTATTCATCCTTGTAAGCCATCAGTTTGAACAGTGATTTCGCGACTGCACGCGCCAGCTTGTCACCTTGTCCGAGTCGGGCTTCGGCTTGTTTGACCGACTCGACCAGTGCCTGATATTCGCTCGCATAGGCAGCATTCTGATAAGCCGTGAGGTAGTCGACGCGATAACGCACGAGGGTGGCCAGAGTTTCTGGTATTTTGAGCACCAGCGGTTGCGCTGGCATGGCAATGCGCTCGACCGCATGCAGATCCAATGCTGCGCGGCGGCCCCAGCGGAAGGCTTTCTGGTTTGCCTCGATCGCGACACCGTTGAGCTCGATGGCGCGCATCAGTGCCGCTTCGGACACCGGCAGCAGACCTTTCTGGAAGGCGAAGCCCAGCATGAACAGATTGGCTGCGATTGAGTCACCCATCAGCGCCGTTGCGAGACGTGTCGCGTCGATGTAATCGGCGCGGCCCTCAACGGATTCATCAATCAGAGCGCGTACCTCGTCCGCCGGAAATTGCCAGTCGGGCTGACGCGCGAAATGGCCAGTTGGCTGCTGATGCGTGTTGATGACGACGTGCGTGCGCCCGGGTCGCATCTTCGAGATGGCATCCTGCGCGCCAGCGGTGAGGCTATCGCAGCCGAGCACGAGGTCGGCTTCACCGGTGGCAATGCGCTGCGCGCGGATCGCCGCGGGTGTGGCAGCGATGCGCACATGCGAGGTCACTGAGCCATTCTTCTGCGACATGCCGGTCATATCCAGCACCGACACCCCTTTGCCTTCAAGATGACCGGCCATGCCAATCAACGCGCCGATGGTAATCACACCGGTGCCGCCGATGCCGTTGATGAGGATGTTGTAAGCCACATCGCAGCGCGCGGTGACGGGTTCTGGCAAGACGCCAAAGCCTTCGTCGAGCGTCTTGCTGGCCTTGGCTTTTTTAGGCGTGCCCCCAGTGACGGTGACAAAGCTCGGGCAGAAGCCTTTCACACACGAATAATCTTTATTGCATGACGATTGATCGATCACACGCTTGCGCCCGAGCGTGGTCTCCAGCGGCATGATCGATGTGCAGTTCGATTGCGCACCGCAGTCGCCGCAGCCCTCGCAGACCGCGTCGTTGATGAAGAGTCGCTGCACCGGCTCGGGAAAGTCGCCTTTCTTGCGGCGGCGGCGCTTCTCGGCGGCACAGACCTGATCATAAATTAACACCGAGACACCTTTGATTTCGCGCAGCTCGCGCTGTACCGCGTCAATGTCCTTGCGATCATGCAGTGTGACCCGCTCGGGTAATGCCGAGCGGTCGTCGTAGCGTGAGAGATCTTCGGTGACGAGTGCAATGCGCTGCACGCCTTCAGCCGCCATTTGCTGCGCGATCTGGCGTACCGAGATCGTGCCGTCCACTGCCTGACCACCGGTCATGGCCACGGCATCGTTGTAGAGGATCTTGTAGGTCATGTTGACCCCGGCTGCGACGACCGCGCGAATGGCCAGATAACCCGAATGGAAATACGTGCCGTCACCCAGGTTCTGGAAGACATGGGGCACCTGCGAGAACGCTGCTTGCCCGATCCATGGCGCACCTTCGCCGCCCATGTGCGTCGTCAGCTTGTTGAATTCCGGGTAAATCGCTGTTGCCATTACATGACAGCCGATGCCGGCCAGCGCGAAGCTGCCCTCCGGTACTTTGGTCGAGGTGTTGTGCGGGCAGCCCGAGCAGTAATACGCGGGGCGGGGCGGTGTATTGACCGACTTGTGCAGCACCGTCTCTTTGGCTTCGAGGAAGCTCAGGCGTGACTTGATCAGATCACTGGTATGAAAGCGTGCAATGCGCGAGGCAATCACGCGTGCGATTTGCGCCACTGAGAAATCGGCCTTCGAAGTCAGCAGCCAGTCGCCGCGCGGCGCAACCCACTCACCTTTTTCGTCAAATTTTCCGATCACACGCGGGCGCACGTCCTCGCGCCAGTTGTAAAGCTGTTCCTTGAGCTGATACTCGACGACCTGCCGTTTTTCTTCGACCACCAAAATTTCATCCAGCCCTTGCGCGAAATCGCGAATGCCATCCGGCTCCAGCGGCCAGGGCATTGATACCTTGTAGAGGCGAATGCCGATGTCGGCCGCCATGGTCTCATCGATACCCAGCTCTTCGAGCGCTTCGAGCACGTCGAGGTAAGACTTGCCGGAAGCGATAATGCCCAGCTTGGCTTTGGGGCTGTCAATCATCAAGCGGTTGAGCTTGTTGGCTCGCGCGTAGGCGATTGCGGCATAGATCTTGTAGTCCTGCATCAGTGCTTCCTGCTTGCGCGCCTGCAAGCCCAGCGTGTCGGTTGAGCTCCGTGTATTCAGCCCGCCTTCGGGCATCTTGAAATCTTCCGGATAGACGATCTGCAGTCGGAACGGGTCGGCATCGACCGATGCGGTGGACTCGACCGTGTCGGCCAGCGCCTTGAAGCCGACCGCACACCCGGAGTAGCGTGACATTGCCCAGGCATGCAAGCCGAGGTCGAGGTATTCCTGCACATTGCACGGATACAGCATTGGGATCATGCAGGTCGTGAACAGGTGGTCAGACTGATGCGGCAGCGTTGACGAATAAGCGCCGTGATCGTCGCCCGCCACCAGCAACACGCCTCCGTGCTGCGCGGTGCCGGCGTGGTTCATGTGTTTGAAGACATCGCCGCAGCGATCAACGCCGGGCCCTTTGCCGTACCACAGCGAAAATACGCCGTCATATTTCGCTGGACCGATCAGGCCCACTGTTTGGGTACCCCATACCGCGGTGGCGGCCAGTTCTTCATTCACGCCGGGTACAAATTTCACATGGTGTGCATCGAGATGTTTTTGCGCCTTCCACAGCGCTTCGTCGAGCATGCCCAGCGGTGAGCCGCGATAGCCGCTGATGAAACCGGCGGTGTTCAGTCCCGCCGCCTGATCGCGCAGGCGCTGGATCATCGGCAAACGCACCAGCGCCTGAACACCAGAGAGATAAATGCGGCCGTCGACTTTGCTGTACTTGTCGTCAATCGTAACGTATGGGTACCGAATGGCCGAGGTGGTGGTTGTATTGGTGTTTGTGAAGGGGCGTGTGGTGGCGTGTGGCCGGATATCGGTCGACATGGATGCTTCCTCCGTCTGTGTTTCAGGGCTGCGCTGCGGTCGTAGGTCGTCCGATAAGACGGTGTCGGGCCACAGAGCGGGTACCGCGATAGCGGCAAAACAGGGGTGCTTTAGATGAATCCCTATGGCGAAAATATAGGGGCTGAGTAGCAGAAAGTGTTTCTGAATTTTCGTTTATTTATGGAAAATTCAGAAAATTCATCTGTAAAATGAAGAATTTACAGATGAAATGCGTTCGCCGGAGATGGCCTGGCGCCGATGCGCTTAAGTCAGCAAGCGCGTTCGCGCCGCCACCACGGCAATCACGATGGCCAGCAGCCCGATGAAACCCATCGCCGCCTCAATGCCGATGCTGTGTGCGATAGCGCCAAGCATGGGTGGTCCCATCAGCGTGCCTGAGTAAGTCATCGTCGCCACACCCGCCAGTGCGACAGTGCCTTTGCGGCCTGCAGCGCTGAAGACGAACGGGAAAACGAGTGACAGTCCGCTACCGACCACCGCAAAGCCCGCGAGTGCGAAATATGGGTTGGGTGCGTAGATGTTGAAGAACAATCCGACGGCTGCGGTGAGCGCGCCAGCGGTCACCAGTATTTTGGCACCATGATCGTTTTTTAGCCGATCCCCCATCATGCGCGAGACCAGCATCATGATCGAGAAAGCCACCAGCGACAGCGGAGCGAAGCCGTCAGAGACACCAAAATGGTCTTTCATGAAAATGCCCGACCAGTTTGCAATACTACCCTCGGCGATGGCACCCAGAAAACCGAGTGCACCTAGCAATGCAAGACCGCCGCGCGGGATGACGAAACCTTTTTGGGTGATCTGTTCGGTGCTATGGGTGGCTAATAAACCGGTCCCGCATTTCAATAGCAGCGCGCAAGGCAGCGCCAGCATGGCGTAGTGCAGCAGGGGTGTGATTTTCAATGCGGCCATCGCGCTGCTCAGCGCGACACCGGCCAGTCCGCCGGCACAGGCACAGGCATGCAGCATCGACATCTTTGAGCTGCCGCTGCTGCGCTCATGGTGGGCGGCAACGGCATTCATGCCGACATCGAAGGTGCTGGCCGTGACTCCCAGCATCAGGACGGCTACCATCAGCAGTGGCAGGCTCGGCGCGGCGCCAATCGCCAGCAGCACACCGAGCAGCGTCATGCCGGAGATCAGCATGCTTTGCGGGCCACCGAAACGGGACATCAGCTGCGATGAGACCGGAAAGGACAGCACCGCACCCACGCCGCCCATCAAGAGCACCATCGACAGACCGGCATGGGACACTTGTACACCGTCACGCAGCGCCGGAATACGACCGACCCAAGATCCCATGATTACGCCGAACCAGCAAAACAATGCGGGCAGGGAAAGGTGCCTTAGGGTGGGGAAGGTGACGGCGGATGTTGTTTGTGCTTCGTTAACAGGCAGGGTGCTGGCGAGGGACATGGTCGGGGGGAAGAATGGCTGGTGGGAACCCCTCTTTGTTCATGGCGGTTGGAAATAGTTTCTGGTCAGCAGAAAAAAATGAGCTGGCAGCACGACGGCTGTGATGCAAGGCCTTATGTGGCTGCATCAAACCTGCTGCCGGATGTGACTTGCTGGTAATTCAGGCCGGAAGGTTGCGTTTTAGCGATGCTGAGGTACGCAAGTTTGTCTATTTACGTTTTATGGTTGCCACGAACACCAGCAGTCGCGTGATCGCGCGGCGTGGTAGCAGCAGGGACACTTGCCCATGGTGCAGGGGCAATCACGCGTTTCAGTGGACTCGTCTTCAGGTGGCGGGGCAGGAAGTTCGTCGATGCGGGCGAAGCCGGAGGATTCGTCATGTTTTTCCCAATGATGCGGAAATTCGGCGTCGAGGTATCGACTTAATTCGGGGACGGTGAGTACGGTCTCTACCCGACTGAGATCACAGTAACGCCACACCTTGTCGTCGCTCTCAGTTTCGTCACCTTCGCATGCGGCAATTACTCTTTGCCAAGACCTTTCCCGGTGCGAGGCGATATGCCATTTAAATAAGGTCAGTAATCTTTTATTCATGCGGAGAGGCGATTATTTTTTTCGCTTGGCCAGTACCCATGCCGTGTTGATGCCGGTCAGGACCATCACCGGCCAGAGGAAGGTACACACCATGGTCCAGAAGACGAGGCTGCCCAATGATGAAGTCTGGAGATCATCCTCGGCCCGGTGTGGTCCTTCGCTGAACAAATGCCGCCTTGAAAATGTGGCGAATCCAAAGCAGGCACCGACAATAAGGAAGGCAAAAATGTAGGCGTTCAAGGTGGCACCTGTCCGGTTGAAGTGAAACGGGGTTGTCTGCCGCTCTCTTTTGCGGGAATACGCTGCCCGCAGGAAAGTCGCTGCCCGATTGGTCAGTGAATGTCTGACGTACTTTACACTATGCGGCGTCAATTAAAAAGTACGATCCTTTGCACTGGAGACTAGTAGGGTCAAGCAGTTTCGGTGTGGGACAGTCGAAGGGTAGACCCGTCCGCCAGTGTCAGCGCAGCAGACAGGCCGGGAGGTCCCGTCGTGACAGGCAGCGCATCCAGGCCAATAGCGGCCAGTGCTGATTGCAGCTGGGTGGCCTGCGGGTGCTGCAGGGTCAGCGAACGTAGGGTAATAACTGACTCCGCCATGGATAGCGCAGGATGTTCACTGCCCCATTCGATCAGGGTGGGTAGCGCCCCGCCAAAGAGCCGCTGACCATCATCACGCACCGTGATCTTCCAGCGCAGCAGACCTCGCGGGGTTGGTCTTGACGCGTCGATGACTCGTCCGCGGTCAATATGCATTGCGTACAAGTTTGTCATACAAGACGTCATGTCTGGCACGCTAGCCACCCAGTGCAGCAGCCGGGGCCCCGTTTGAAGCAGCTGTTGATGAACGGCAGGGAGGTCAAGATCGAACCAGCGACGCAGCGGGCTATCGCGCGTGGGTCTGACCGACGGATCGATCGCGATAATCTCCAGATAAGCCAGCGGATGGGCTGCTGACTTCAGACGCACCAGCCGGTTATGCGTCCCGAAAAGCGCATGGGCGCCGCCCGGTGCTGGTGTGATACCCAGCGTGTTCTCGCACCAACGCACCCCCTCATCAAGCGAGGCAGCGCCAACGACCAAATGATCGAGGTGCGCTTTTTCGGTAAGCGGATTATTTTTCATAACATCAAGATACGGGATATTCACATAACCTGGATTATCACCACATATCTTATGACAGCACGCCGGGTTGCTTTTATTTTCGAACTGGCCAGGCGAAGTGACCCGTTATCCCTTAGTCAGCTTGTCTTCATAAGCACCAATAATCTGATCGATTTTTTTTAGATCATCGCTGAATTCACCATCTTTGAAGGGAATGATTTCATCTAGTTTGATCAAGAAGGCGCCATATTCCTCAATACTGAGCTTTCCAGGTTTGAGTTCAAGGCAAATTTCCATGTGCGTAATGAATTCCCTCAGTTCTGAGCGTTTCCAGTTTTTCGCATCAGGGGATCGTTCCAGAAAACTTCCAATCATGTTGATCATCGATTTCCACAGGAGGAGTCTATCGGCCTGTTGGTTCGTTATGCGAGATGCGCTATCTAATCCAAATGCAGCAAGCCGGTCGGTCGTTTTGGATTTTTGATGAACGCGAGGTGCCCGGTCTTTGGGGACAGGCGGCTGTCGGGTAGATTTGGTGAGCGCATTTTTTACGAGGGCAAGCCGACTTTCAAATGAGTTAGTTTTCATAATGACCAAAAAGAAATAGTGATTTGAATCACTACGTCACTTTGGTCGATGATCGGTTCAATAAAATATGAAATTCCCGCTGGGAATTATTCTGAGCGAGTGCTTGAGATCGTCGACGGCGGGCTGTTCGGATGGTTTTTCCATCAAACTAGCGAGCGTCTCTATTTTGCTCGCCCGAATTCCTTGCGGCTTTCTGGGCGTACAGGCGTATTGTCCTCGTTCGCGCTTCTGCCATTGACTTACCGGGCAAAGCGCTTAGTTCGACAGCAGTTCTCGAAGCACGAGCTGGAAAGCGCCTGCCTGTTTATCAGCGATGAGAACACCGAATTCTCTGGTCTCGGCGAAATTCCTCGGCAGCCACTCTTTAAATGTGTCAGAGCCGTCCTCCAAAAACCGGAGGGGTATTTTTCTCTGCCGGTGCTACGTCGTCGGGGGGCGATCGACGAGCAGGATTTCACCGGGCACCACAGTCTTTAGCACCCCGGTTTCTGTCAGGCCATCCACGGCATCGCCAGTAATGAAATGTGCATGGCGTCGGTTATCTTTTGTCGCTTGCACGTGTTCATACATCCCAGACTTCACCACCAGAAAACCGGAATGATCCTCGCCACCGAGGTTGACTATGTCGCCTTTGTGCAAAATCCGTGACTGAGCACTGCTCGCCAAAGTGCCGATGATTTCTGGGGGTAAATGGTGGAATGCGGCTGCGTGCGCAATCAGATCAGACGTTGACGGATGCTGAAAGCGTTCCAACATTTTCATTGCCTTATCTTCCTGTTCAACAACCGTTTCGGCAACCTTGTTGTAAACGGCTCGGGTAATTAAACCACTCTTGTACGAGCGATCAAGCCAGCGCTCAGTTTGCAGACCCAGCGACTTAGTGATGAAATCGCCTTGTACCTGAAATAACAAATGCGGGTAGGCTTGGCAAAGCTGTGTGTATTGCAAATAGATGAGACTGGACTCGCGTTCGATGTATGCGCGTACCGAATCGTCCTCCAAACCGTTCAGCACATGGTGTAAACCGCGCTCCAGATGAAATAATGCGTCGAGAAGGCGTAATAAACGCTTTTCTTTGGTGCGCACATACAGGCTTGGTTTGAGTTTTTCCAGCCAATTATCCCAAGGACGATCGATCGGTATCAGCGAAAATCGCGTCATCGCCAGCGCATTGGGGCCTTTTCTATCCAACACATCAAGTCGCTCTTGGCTAAAGTGCCTCAGGTCTAAATACGCAGCCTTCCCGAGCAAACCATCTTCCAGTTGGATTTCATAGAACAATCCCTCTGACAATAAGGCCGAGCGCAAGCCAATACGTAAATCATTTTCATGGTCTTGCGCTTCGCGCGGGTGACGCGTTCGGGTGAGCGGTGCAGACTCACGGATAAAGCGTTCAACCACCTGGGGCGATAAGAGACCGCCTTTGGTATCGTGATGCAAGCCGTGGTAAATCGATTGCCACAATTTTGCCAATGAATGCCTGAAGATAGATTGCTCTTCCGAACTCAGCCTATCGATACCGAGCCAGCGCAACGCAGGACCGATTGTCAGCGCATTGACCAGCAAGGTGACGAGCACCACCGATGTCGCAAGCGCCAAAAACAAAGGCTTTTCTGGCAGACTGTCTGGAAGAAGCAGCACCAGTGCCAGCGCAAGGCCACCGCGCAGGCCACCCCAGAACATGATGAATTGGTAGCGGAGGCTAATCGGTTGGCATAGCTTGAATTTGTTCAACAGAGGCACAACCGTGGTGATGGCGATCGCTCTTGCAGCGATAACAATCAGTAGGGTCAGCGGTATGAATTCCATCGCGTTCAATAGCAGGTGCATATCGACGGTCAGTCCAACTGCGATGAACACCAGGGTGTTGGCCGACAGGGCCATGAGCTCCCACATATGTCCCATGCCGTGCAAAGCTTCGCGGTTGAATTCCAATCGGGCCCGCGTGCCCATGAATAAGCCCAAGGCCACGGTGGCCATGACACCGCTCAGGTGCAGGAAGTGGTCGGCAATAATGAAACTGGCATAAGCGCCGAAGATCGTCAGGCCAATTTGTGCGGTACCGTTGCGGCACCACTGAACTACAGGCGCTAAAAGGATAGCCAGAAGGCCTCCCACGGCCAGCCCGCCAAAAAAGACCAGAAAAAATCTTGTAATCGCTTGCCCAACATAATCGCCGGTGACCGAGTTCACTGATAGCAAACCCAAGAGCGCCGTGAAAGCCACAATAGCTACGCCATCATTGAACAGGGACTCACCCTCAACCAGAAGGTTCAGGCGCTTGGGCGCACCAACCTCCTTGAACAAAGCAACCACAGCAACCGGGTCGGTTGCCGAAATAAGTGCGCCAAACAACAACGCTGGAACAATCGCGATGGACAAGCCCCAGTGCATACCCCAGCCGACCATGGCGGTCGACAAAATCAGGCCGACAACCGCCAGTGCGGAGACAGGAACCAGGTCACGTTGTAAGGCCTTGAGGTCGATGTTGTAAGCCGACTCAAAAATCAGCGGGGGCAGTAGCACGTAGAGGATGATCTCGGGAAACTCGGATGCGAGGGGGGCAATGAGTTGCGGATTTAATGAGCGAATGGCCCATCCGGCTGCCAATCCCAACACCACCAAAAATACGCTGTGCGGTAATTTCAACCACTCAGACAAGCGCGTGGCAATAAAGCCAATCGCTAGTAACGTCACAACGACCATTACGGCTTCTGCCATTTGAAATCCCCAATCGGTAGTGCCGTTTCCCGATAGCCCGCAAACTTTCGTTTGCGGGCTGTGCGCTTTGACTCTCCGACCTAGATTTGCACTAGAGGCCCGCGGATCAACGGACTAGGGTGCGCGGAAAGTCATTTTAAATCAATATGTTACATAAAAAATATCGATTCTTGTCATTAACTGAGTCAATGGTCCGAAAGTTGTAGTATGCAACTTTTGGGTGAACAAGCCCAAAATTAGGTTAAAGCGAAGCCATCTGAATAGAGGCTCCCTAGAAGACTGAACCATCGGTACTCCTTAACAGAAGCATGGCAATACGCCGATGGACACGCTTTTGGCTTGCCAAAATAATGTAAAAATGAAAATTATCGTCGGGCGTATGGAAACGAAGGCGCTGGCCATGTTTGGTTGCGTTATCAAGGTTGCACGAGTCGGTGGTTCGGTTAACGCTTATAGGTGCCATCATTCCGTACCATCTGAACTTAGAACACGTGAAACCCACCACAACAGAAAGGAAACGAATGGAACGCATTGTATTTCTCGATCGGCAATCGTTAAAAGCTGAGGTACGTCGACCGTCTTTTTCTCACATTTGGGAAGAGCATGAACAAACGGAAGAATCACTGGTGGTCGGTCGTCTGGCTGGCGCCACGGTCGCTATTACTAACAAGGTGCCAATTCGCAGAGCTAGTTTAGAAAAGCTACCTGATCTGAAGATGATCGCAGTAGCTGCTACCGGCTACGATGTGATCGATATCGATGCGTGTCGCGAGAGAGGTATTGCGGTGGCGAACATTCGCAATTACGCTGTACACACAGTGCCTGAACACACATTTGCAATGATATTTGCATTGCGTCGTAATCTCATTGCTTATCGAGAGGATGTGTTGCGTGGTCGTTGGCAGGCGCAAGATCAATTCTGTTTTTTTGACCACCCCATACAAGATCTTCACGGGAGTACTTTAGGTATTTTCGGTGAAGGTGCACTCGGTCAGGCAACGGCGGCTATTGCACGTGCCCTCGGTATGCATGTGCTGTTTGCAGACCATCCGCCACCCAAAGCAGCTGGTGTGGAATTCACCGATCCTGAGACTGTCTTAGCCCAGTCAGATATTATTTCTCTGCACTGCCCGTTAACGCCCGCATCGCGAAATTTTATCGGCATCGAACAATTCAAAAAAATGAAGCGTAGCGCCATTTTGATCAACACCGCGCGCGGCGGGTTAGTCGACGAACACGCGCTTAAAGTAGCACTGGAAACTGGGCTTATTGCGGGTGCAGGTTTTGATGTGCTGACCAAGGAACCACCTAAAGACGGTAATCCCCTGCTGGAACTTCGCACGCCCAATTTCATACTGACGCCTCATGTGGCTTGGGCATCGGACGGTGCGATGCAATTTCTCGCTGATCAGCTCATCGACAACATCGAGGCCTCAATCGCCGGAGTACCGCAAAATCTTGTGACATAAACATTTGACTACTCTGTGCTTTTTGCACGGAGTATTTACTGGATAGTCATAAAAACCCCCGTGGCGAGCCAGCGTAGCTGCGCTCCGCGGCTGCGATATAAACCAATCGGTTGGCGCCCTATGTTTGCCGATACCGTGTCCGGTGTTATTTTAACTGCGCTTCATTAGCATGATGGCTCAGTAATCGTTGCAAAATTTAAGGGGAGCGAGGCCGATGCCTGTCGATAGCACAATGCCAGCGTTGTCAGTGCAGCGATGCGAGGCCTCCTGCGGCGCATTGGTACGAGGCGTTGATCTCACCCGCGCGTTGGAGTCCGCCACTGTCGCTGCAATTCGGCAGGTTTGGCTTGACCATCAGGTCATTGCTTTCCCTGATCAGGCGATGTCGATTGAGGATCTCGAGCGTTTTGCTCACTACATGGGACCTTTCGGTGAGGATCCCTATATTGAGGCGATGCCGGGGCATCCTCATGTGGTGCAGGTAAAGCGCGAACCCGATGAGAAGACAAAAATTTTCGCCGAGACCTGGCACTCGGACTGGAGTTTTCTGCCAACACCGCCAGCGGGTACGGTCTTGTTCGGGAATATCATTCCGCCCATTGGCGGCAATACCTTGTTTGCTAATCAGTACGATGCTTGGGACGCATTGTCTGATTCAATGAAATCCCGACTGAAAGGAAAAATGGGAGTGCACTCGGCGCGGTTAGGGTATGCGCGTGACGGCGCGTATGGCGCACAGGATCGCAGCGCAGGTCGTTCGATGGCGATCCGTTTTGATGATTCGGCACTCAAAACACGTTCCCACCCTATTGCACGTGTCCATCCGGAGACCGGGCGCACGGCTTTATTCGTCAGCCCCGGCTACACCATCGGCATCGAAGACACCGAGCCAACTGAGGCCAAAGAACTGTTGCTAGCTTTATTTGATCATCAGAGCCAGCCCGAGTTTGTCTATAGCCACACTTGGTCAGCTAATATGCTGGTGATATGGGATAACCGCTGTCTGGTTCATGCTGCCACGGGCGGCTATGAAGGGCACCGCCGTTTGCTGCATCGGGTGACCGTCGCCGAAAAAGCCGAAACGTCTCGGTGACCTGCAATGGCGGTGCCGGATGCTCTCAAACTTCATGGCAAGAGCGAGGTGATTTTCGTGGATGTACGCGACAGCGGCGACATTGCAAAGTCTGGTACTGTTGCGGGCGCATTGCGGGTGCCACGGGGCTTTATTGAATTTGCCGCCGATGATTCAATGAGCTATTTCAATCCAGCTTTAAGCAAAGACAAAACACTTTGCCTTCTTTGTGGTGCCGGTGGGCAAGCTGCCCTGGCGGGTAAAACGCTCAAAGAAATGGGCTATACCAAGGTATTCAATATCGGCGGTTTTAGCGAATGGAAAGATGCTGGTGGGCCAGTAGAGTCCCACTGATCGGCGTAAGGTTTTCTGTCGCACGGCTCTGGTGAAGCATTGATGAAATAACACCAGACATTTTTGTACTTAAGAAAATAAAGCAACCCTTTGATCTGTCGGAGTCCCGCGTCGCACAGCTGTGCTGGCTCGCCATAAAACGCGGATTTATTCAGAATTTCCCCTAATTCTTCGTCTTTAACAGTCATAAACAATTGGAAAACCCATGTCAATTTCTCATTATTCAGCTACGGTTCCTGTTTTTAAGCAGATGCTCTTGGCACTCAGCGATGTGCTAAAAAAAGGCGAAGAGTACGCACAACAGCGAAAATTTGATCCGGTCAATTTGTTACAGTCGCGCTTGTTCCCGGACATGCTGCCACTGGTCCGTCAAGTACAAATCGCCTGCGATTTTGCCCAAAGTGTTCCTTCGCGCATTGCTGGCCTTGAAGTAGCCACCTACGAAGATACCGAGCAAAGTTTTGCTGAGCTGCAAAACCGTATTCTGAAAACGCTAGAACGCATTAGCGCTATCCCCGCTGCGCAAATTGATGGCAGCGCGGTAAAAGAGATTATTTTGCGCCCAGGTACGCCGAAAGAAAAAAAGCTAACTGTTGACGACTACGCGTTGAAATACGGCATGCCACAGTTTCTCTTTCACGTGACAACCGCATACAACATCCTTCGGCATAACGGTATCGAGATTGGGAAAAAAGACTTCATGGGTTCTTACTAGTTTGCATCATGTTCTGAACACCCGCGCGCGTTATTCTGAAACACTCCGCTGTTGATAGTGACCGCAGTCGAGGCAACGCCAGCATGAGGTTGGGGGCAGGTTTTCTCATCAACTATCGTCAGGACTTCTTCAAAAAATCCTGAAGCAGGCCTCGCCAATTACTTCGATGTTTCTAACTACTGCGTCTTGCAGCAATTTGCTTTGTAAAAAGCCAAACTCATCAACGTCAGTTACATGACGTTCAATACGCTTAATGGCGGAAAGTATGTGCTCCAAATAGTCAGGCACTCGCGAGGCTTTGCTCATACCGGAACTGCTTCTGCTAAGACAATATGTCGAAAACTGTCTGGGAGTGCGTTAGGGGTCAAAACATCCACTTTCACACCCAGAATCGCTTCGAGCTCGACCTGAATTTTCGCTACATCCATTAATGATGTTTTGGAAGTTGGATCAATCAAGATATCGAGGTCACTGTCTTCGCCGTCTGTTCCGTGTGCCACGGAACCGAAAATACGAGGGTTGAGGGCGTTATGACTCTCGACGATCTGGACGATCGTCTGACGGTGACTTTCAAGGGCAGTGGATGGGCGCATCGCTAAATTATGCGGAGAATGCGACTCAAGAGCAAGCAGGGAGGCGGGCGGTACATGATCTCGGACTCAAAAGCGAAAAAGCCCGCAAACTTTCGTTTGCGGGCTTTTGA
>CAZXDB010000030.1:0-11393 GCA_964639465.1 uncultured Bifidobacterium sp.
CAGAACTGAGGCACAGGCATCGTATCGATACCCGAACCTCAGCTCCATCGCCGGACGGATTAGTCGTCGAGCAAAATCCGCAGCATGCGGCGCAGCGGCTCGGCCGCACCCCAGAGCAACTGGTCACCGACGGTGAATGCCGACAGATAGTCATTACCCATCTGCATCTTCCGCAGACGGCCGACCGGTATGTTCAGGCTACCGGTGGTGGCTGCCGGTGTCAGCTCATGCATCGACGCTTCGCGGGTGTTGGGGATAACTTTCGCCCATGGATTGTGGCTGGCAAGGATGTCGTTGATTTCATCGAGCGGTACGTCTTTTTTCAGCTTGATGGTCAGGGCTTGAGAGTGACATCGCATCGCACCGATACGCACGCACAAGCCATCAACCGCAATCGCTGCTTTGGCACCCGCACCAAATGCTTCACCGCGACCGAGGATCTTGTTGGTCTCGGCGCCGCCCTTCCATTCCTCGCGCGACTGGCCGTTACCCAGATCTTTGTCAATCCAGGGAATCAGGTTGCCACCGAGCGGCACGCCGAAATGCTGCGTCTCTTTTTCATCAAGCGCATGCTGCTTGGCGAGTACCTTGCGATCGATTTCCAGAATCGCAGACGCCGGATCATCGAGCAGGGCTTTGACTTCGGCGTTAATGCTGCCGAACTGGGTCAGCAGTTCGCGCATGTGCTGCGCGCCGCCACCAGAGGCTGCCTGATAGGTCATCGAGGTCATCCACTCGACAAGGTCATGCTGGAACAAGCCGCCTAGACCCATCAGCATGCACGACACGGTGCAATTACCGCCGATGTAGTTTTTGACGCCCGATGTCAGCGCGTTTTTGATCACATCCAGATTCACCGGATCGAGAACGATGATCGCGTCATCTTTCATACGCAGCGAGGACGCGGCATCGATCCAGTAACCGTTCCAGCCAGCAGCGCGCAGCTTGGGGAAAACTTCGCTGGTGTAGTCGCCACCTTGACAGGTCAGGATGATGTCGCATTTTTTCAGCGCATCGATGTCGTTCGCGTCTTTCAGCGTGGTTTCGTTTTTCGCCGCCGCGGGCGCTTTGCCACCTGAGTTCGAGGTCGAAAAAAATACCGGCTCAATGTGAGCGAAATCATTTTCCTGCTGCATGCGTTGCATCAGCACCGAACCGACCATACCGCGCCAACCGACGAGACCTACGAGTTTCATTTTGTTTCCTGCAAGTTAAATTTTCGTTATGCCGCTATGTGACCGATCTGAGGCTCAAGCTTGAGGGCAAATGCTCGGCACTGAAGAGAGACTCTTTTTGGTGCGTGACGAAAGTCCCTGGATCCCGGCCTGCGCCGGGATGACGTTCGAAAAACGGTTGACCTGTGACTTGTCATCCCGGCGCAGGCCGGGATCCAGCGTCTTTTATATTTACGCCAGCGCCTTTACCACAGCGTCACCCATCTCGGCTGTGCCCACCTTAGTGGTGCCAGCCTCATGGATATCCGGCGTACGCAGACCCTGCGCGAGTACTTTTTTCACTGCAGCTTCAATACGATCCGCTTCAGCAGGCAGGTTCAGCGAGAAGCGCAGCATCATCGCAGCCGACAGAATCGTTGCCAGCGGGTTCGCAATGCCTTTGCCGGCAATGTCGGGCGCCGAACCATGCGAAGGTTCATACAGACCTTTGCTGTTCGCATCCAGCGATGCCGAAGGCAGCATGCCGATGGAGCCGGTCAGCATCGCGGCCGCATCGGAAAGAATGTCACCGAACATATTGCCGGTCACGATGACATCGAATTTCTTGGGTGCGCGCACCAGTTGCATCGCCGCATTATCGACGTACATGTGATCCAGCTCGACATCCGGATATTCCTGGTGCACGTCGGTGACGATGTCTTTCCAGAACTGGAAGGTTTCGAGCACATTCGCCTTGTCGACACTGGTCAGACGTTTGCCGCGCTTCTGTGCCGCCTTGAAAGCGACGTGCGCGATCCGGCGAATTTCCGGCTCCGAGTAGCGCATCGTGTCAAAACCTTCTCGCTCGCCCTTGAAGGGACCATCCGGTGCCTCACGCACACCGCGCGGCTGACCGAAATAGATATCACCATTGAGTTCGCGCACGATCAGGATATCGAGCCCAGACACGACTTCCGGCTTGAGTGTCGACGCACCGACGAGTTCAGGATAAAGAATCGCAGGACGGAAATTGGCAAATAGCGTCAGATGCTTGCGCAGACCCAGAATTGCCTGCTCAGGACGCAGCGAACGCTCAAGCGTGTCGTATTTCCAGTCGCCGACCGCACCAAACAGAATCGCATCCGCCTCTTTGGCGAGTTTGAGCGTGCCATCGGGCAGCGGATGGCCATGCGCTTCGTAGCCTGCGCCTCCGACCGGCGCACTTTCCATTTCAAATGTCTGACCGAGCGCGTTCAATACCTTGACGGCCTGTTCAACGATTTCGGTACCAATGCCGTCACCCGGCAGGATTGCGATTTTCATGATGGTTCTGTCTGTCTCGTGTAGGTCAGATGGTATTGGCAAGCCAAGGGAAACGGCTGATATGGCGCTCTTCAAAGGTATGAATGGCATCCGCCTGCTGCAACGTCAGACCGATATCATCCAGACCATTAAGCAGGCAATGGCGGCGGAAAGAATCGACTTCGAAGGAGAAGACCGAGCTTGCGTTCGCCGTCGAGACAGTTTGTTTTTCGAGATCGATCACCAGACGATAGCCCGGGAACGCTTTAACTTCATTGAAGAGCTGATCGACCTGCGCTTCGGTCAGCACAATCGGCAGCAAGCCGTTCTTGAAGCAGTTGTTGAAAAAAATATCCGCAAAACTCGGCGCAATCACCGCACGAAAACCGTATTGATCCAGCGCCCAGGGCGCATGCTCACGCGAAGAGCCGCAACCGAAATTTTTACGTGTCAGTAATATGGACGCGCCCTGATATCGTGGCTGATTCAGTATGAAATCCGGATTCAGTGGCCGCTTGCTGTTATCGACGCCGGGCTCGCCCTGATCAAGATAACGCCATTCGTCGAACAGGTTGGGACCAAACCCAGTACGTTTGATCGATTTCAGGAATTGCTTGGGAATGATGGCGTCCGTATCGACGTTCGCACGATCAAGCGGTGCGACCAGTCCATCGAGTAGCGTAAATTTATTCATAAGAGATTATTTTTTGCTCGCATCCTGAACTTTTTCGCCCAATTTCTCGACATCCTTGCCGATACCATTGAGCGTATTGCAGCCCGACACACCGAAAGCCAACGCGATCACCACAAGTGCAAGTTTTTTCATGGTTTTTCTCCTCGGACGGTTTGATCAGATCTTGCGTACATCGACAAAATGACCGGCCACACCGGCCGCTGCTGCCATCGCCGGGCTGACCAGATGCGTTCTTCCGCCCGCACCCTGACGGCCTTCGAAATTGCGGTTCGACGTGGAGGCGCAGCGCTCACCGGGATCGAGACGATCGGCATTCATCGCCAGACACATCGAACAACCCGGCTCCCGCCATTCAAATCCGGCATCCCGGAAAATCTTGTCCAGCCCCTCGCGCTCGGCCTGTTCCTTGACCAGACCCGAGCCTGGTACGACCATCGCCAGCTTCACATTCGACGCGCGGAATTTGCCGCGTACCACGGCCGCAGCGGCACGCAGATCTTCAATGCGCGAGTTCGTGCAGGAGCCAATGAAGACTTTATCGATACGAATGTCATTGATCGCAGTGTTGGGCTTTAAGCCCATGTAGATCAGCGCCTTTTCCATCGCATCGCGCTTGACCGGATCTTTTTCCTTATCCGGATCGGGCACGCGATCATCGACGGCCACCACCATCTCAGGCGAGGTACCCCAAGTCACCTGAGGACGAATCTCGACGGCGTCAATCATCACCACCGCATCGAACTTGGCGTCCGGGTCGGAGTGCAGTGTGCGCCAGTAGGTAACCGCCTGATCCCAGTGCGGCCCAACCGGTGCAAAGGGCCGACCCTTGACATAATTGATGGTGGTGTCATCCACCGCGATCATGCCGGCACGCGCGCCGGCTTCAATCGCCATATTGCAGACGGTCATGCGACCTTCCATTGACAGCGCACGAATCGCAGAGCCGGCAAACTCGATCGCATAGCCGGTGCCGCCAGCGGTGCCAATCTTGCCGATCACGGCCAGCACGATGTCTTTTGCAGTCACACCCGCGCCGACACGACCTTCAACCTGCACCAGCATGGCCTTGGATTTTTTAGCCAGCAGCGTTTGCGTTGCCAGCACATGCTCGACTTCAGAGGTGCCGATGCCATGCGCAAGACAGGCAAACGCGCCGTGTGTGGACGTGTGCGAATCGCCGCACACCACGGTCATGCCCGGTAGCGTGGCGCCCTGCTCCGGCCCGATCACATGCACGATGCCCTGACGCTTGTCGCTCATGTTGAAATAAGTGAGCCCGTATTCGCGCGCATTGTCGTCCAGGGTCTCGACCTGCAGACGGGATATCGGATCAGCGATGCCTTCTGCCCGGTGCGTGGTCGGCACGTTGTGATCCGCCACCGCCAGATTGGCCGCGATACGCCAGGGTTTGCGCCCGGCGAGCTTCAGGCCTTCAAAGGCTTGTGGGCTGGTGACTTCGTGCACCAGATGCCGGTCGATGTAAAGAATGGTCGTGCCGTCCTCAGCGGTATGCACCACATGGGACTGCCAGAGTTTGTCGTAGAGGGTTTGGGCCATGGCGGGATCGCGCGCAGGGCGCGCCTGATCGGAGAAAACAGCCCGAGATTATGCCATAGGCAAGAAGTCAAAAGCGGTTTCGGAAGATGGCCGCCGGGGCCGGCGGGCGCGTAAAAGCCTTCACAAGCCCGGGGCCAGCCAACGAGCCAGACTACCGCGGCACCAATGCCTCAACAACATCACACCCACGCCGCCTAGCGGCCGCGAGCTTCTTTGTAAAGCGGCATGACCCGCTCCGAGTACACGGTCAGATCGCGCACCCGGTCAGAGCGGGAGGGGTGGGTGGACATGAATTTGGGGGGTTCCTTGCCGCCGACCGCACCCATTTTTTCCCAAAGCATGATGGCAGCGCGTGGATCATAGCCGGCACGGGCGGCCAGTTCGACGCCGATACGGTCGGCTTCGGTTTCGTGTGAACGGGAATTGGGCAGGCCCAGCAGACCCTGATACGCATATTCCATCCCCTTTTGACCAACTGAACCCACGCCGGCCACAGTCGCCAGAATGGTGATGCCCAGACCGGCAATGGTCTGCTCGGAGGCGCGCTCCCGGGAATGCTCGCGCAAGGCATGGGCGATTTCGTGCCCCATCACCGCTGCCAGCTCGTCATCGGTGACGTTGAGTTTTTCAATCAGGCCCGTGTAAACAGCGATTTTCCCGCCGGGCATGCACCAGGCGTTCACCTCTGGCGAGGTCAGCACATTGATTTCCCATTGCCAGCCGGTGGCATCCTGCCGAAAGGCTGGTGTTTGCCGAATTAGTTTGTCGGCAATCGCGCGAACCCGTGCGGTCTGCATCGGGTCACTGTTGCGCTTATCGTTTTTGTCCGCCTGCGCCATCAGCTGTGCGTATTGTTTGTTGGCGCTTTGCTCAATCGCCTGGGCCGACACCGCCATGCGCTGCTCGCGATCAACGCCCACCAGACCAGCGTTCGTCGTTTTGACCGATTGACAGGAAACCAGCGACAAGCTGATCGCCACGATCAATGCCAGTGAAACGCTTATTTGTCTCAAATTTCTCTCCCTTGTTGTTCTTGCCAGCGATAGCTGAGGGCCGCCGCAATCCAGCCGGCCAGACAGAACAATGCAGCGATTGTATAGACAAGTCGGGCGCCAAATGTATCCCAACAGGCCGACAGCAGCAATCCTCCCAGCGAGCCGCCCAGCCCATAAGAGACACTAATGAAAAGTGCCTGCCCGCGCGCCTGCAGCGGGCCGGCAAACCAGCGCTGCAGGGTCGCGACTGACGCGGAATGATGAACACCAAAGGTGGCGGCATGCAGTATTTGGGCAATCAATAGCAGCAACAGAGATTCGGCACCAAAACCGATCATCAGAAATCTCACCACACCCACCAGCAGACTCGTCAGCATCAGCGTGGCCACGCCGTAACGCCGAAACAGTGGCGCCTGAAAATAAAAGAAAAGAATCTCTGCCACCACACCCAATGACCACATCAATCCGATGACCGTTTTGCTGTAACCAATCTCTGACAGATAGAGCGAGTAGTACACATACAGCGATGCATGCGCGGCAATCATCAGAAAGGTGGAGACGAAAAACGCGATAACTTCGCGCTGTTTCAACAGCTGTCGCACCGAGGGGGTGTCCTGCGAACGCTGTATTGGCGCTTCTTCGCGCATATTGAGCGACACTATCGCCACCATCACGAGCAAGACCAGCGCGATCCAGGGCATGAGAGAGATACCCTGCCAGTCCAGTAATTGGCCGGCGACCATGACGGTGACAATAAAGCCGACCGAACCCCAGAGTCGCAGACGACCGTAATGGGTCAGATCACCGCGCATGGAGGAAAGCATCAGGGCTTCGGACAAGGGCCCCTGCGCGCTGGTAAACATATTCAGCGCCAGCATCAGGATAAGGAAAAACGCGAAAGACTCACCCCAGAACATGCCACAAAAAACCAGCGCCGAGGCAGCCGAGGTCAGACGAAGCACCATCACCCGGCGCCGGGTATGGTCGGCGACCCAGCCCCACAGATTCGGGCCGAAGATACGCATCACCTGCATCATGGACATCAGTACGCCGATTTGCACTGCGGGAATACCGCGATCGGCAAAATACAGACTGGCGTACGGCGAGAAGACGCCGATATAGCCGTAGTACGCGAAGAAAAATAACGCGAAATTCAGAGACTGCTCGGGCTTGGCGGCAGCCGACACGTCACGACGAAACAAATCAGGTACTGCCGGTGTTTACATCGCCGCACTGCGCCCGGTGCCGCAGCGCGTGATCCATCAGCACCAGTGCCAGCATCGCTTCGGCAATGGGTGTGGCGCGTATGCCAACGCAAGGATCATGACGACCGAAAGTCTCCACCAGCACCGGCTGACCATCGCGGTCAATTGACCGGCGCGGTGTACGTATGCTGGAGGTGGGCTTGATCGCTATCGATACCGTGATGTCCTGTCCGGACGAGATACCGCCCAGGACACCGCCGGCATTGTTACCGACGAAGCCTTCCGGCGTGATTTCATCGCCATGCTCGGTACCCTTGTGCGCGACCGAGCGAAAACCTGCGCCAATTTCGACACCCTTGACCGCATTAATGCCCATCATCGCATAGGCAATATCGGCATCGAGCTTGTCGAACAAGGGCTCGCCAAGGCCAACCGGCACATTGTGCGCAACCACATCGATACGTGCGCCGCAGGAATCGCCCGCTTTGCGCAGGCTGTCCATGTAAGACTCAAGATCGGGAATGATGTCGGCATTCGCCGCAAAAAACGGGTTTTCGCTCACATGATCCCAGGAGACGAACGGTATCGCGATCTCGCCCAACTGGCTCATGCAACCCCGCAACGTTAGCCCGTACTGAGACTGTAGCCATTTGCGCGCCACCGCCGCTGCGCCGACCACCGGCGCAGTGAGTCGCGCTGACGAACGTCCGCCGCCGCGCGGATCGCGGATACCGTATTTGTTCCAGTAGGTGTAATCAGCATGCCCGGGGCGGAAGCGGTCGACGATATTGCCGTAATCCTGGCTGCGCTGGTCTTCGTTGCGAATCAGCAGCGCAATCGGTGTGCCGGTAGTTTTGCCCTCGTAGACACCCGAGAGGATTTCGACCGTATCGGATTCCTTCCGCTGCGTGACATGGCGCGAGGTGCCTGGCTTGCGGCGATCCAGTTCAGGCTGGATGTCTGCTTCAGACAGTGGCATGCCCGGCGGGCAGCCATCAATCACACAGCCGATCGCCGGTCCGTGCGATTCACCGAACGTCGTAACGCAAAAAAGTTTGCCAAGGGTATTGCCGGACATGACGGGAGTGTAAAAGGTGCGAAAGTCGTCATTCTACCAGTGCGCGCTTGCGCAGCAGCGCCGAGAGCCAGGCGCGCAGCGACCGCGGATATTCCCGCCGAATAAAACAAAGCAGTAGCAACATCACAAGATTAAGCAGCGCGGTAAACAGGAAGATCTCCGGCACCGACAAGCCCGAAGAGAGCAGCACCATCGCAGTCAGCGCCGCGAGCACCATGAACAAGGCATTCAGAATGTTCATGCCGCCGATGGTTCGTGACAGATGCGAGCGCTCGGCACGTGTTTGTATGATGGCAAAAAGCGGCACCACATAAATACCGCCACTGAGTCCCAGTAAGAAACAGTCGGCCAGTATGCGGACTTGATCACCAAAGATCAGGTATTTCGCGATCAGCAGCGAAGGCATCGGTCCGGAACTCGCCCAATAAAGATCCACGCCGAAAACCGTCAGACCCAAAGCGCCAAGGGGTACGAGACCCGGGTGAATCTGACGATCAGACAAACGCTCACACCAGAGTGATCCTGCGCCAATGCCCAGCGAAAAAGCGGTCAGAAGAATGGCAAAGATCTCGGGCGCGCCGTGCAATACATCACGTGCAAACACGGGAAACTGCGCCAGCAGCATCGCCCCGTAGAACCAGAACCAGGAATTGGCAAGCATCGCAATGAACACGTCCCGATTGGCGAATGAAAACCGCAGATTGCGCATCATCTCGGCAAAGGGATTGCGCGCCACAACGAGGTGTGGATCAGCCGCTTCACCGGAGGGGACCGCGAGTGTAAGAAGCCATCCGATGATTGCAACCGCGATGCCGGCTCCGGCAATCAATCCGAAACCAGCACCTGAAAAAGCGACCATCAGCGCACCCGCCAACTGCCCGGTGAGTATGCCGACGAAAGTCCCCATCTGGACCATGCCGTTACCACCAACGAGTTCATTCTGTTGAAGATGTTGCGGCAGATAGGCATGTTTGACCGGACCAAACAACGTGGAATGAATGCCCATGCCGACAACGGCCGCCACCAGCAGCCACAACGAGTGGGTGAACCATCCCACGGCAGCCACACCCATAATCGCGATTTCCATTAGCTTGACGACGCGCATCAGTGTCGCCTTATCGAACTTGTCCGCGATCTGGCCTGCGGTCGCCGACAGCAGCAGGAAGGGCAGAATGAACAAACCGGCGATCAGATTGTTCAGCAGGCCCGCATCAAGCGTCGTCCAGCGCAACGTATCGAAAGTGACGACGGTCACCAGCGCTGTCTTGAACAGATTGTCATTGAAAGCCCCCAGAAACTGGGCGCCAAAGAAAGGTGCGAAACGGCGTTGCCGCAATAACGAGAACTGATTTGCCACTTACTGCAGACCCTCGGTCTTATCCGCGGGCCAGTCACGAATATAAGCTTTGAGCAACGTGTTTTCGAAATTTTGCGCTTCGAGTACAGATTTTGCGACGTCATAAAAAGACATCACCCCCAGCAGTACCCGGCCCTCCATCACCGGCACATACCGGGCATGACGCTCGAGCATTAAACGCCGTATCTCATTCACGTCGGTGTCCGGCGACATCGTCAGCACATCGCGCACCATGTGCTCACCGACCGTGCCCTGCCCCACCGACCCCTGGTTTGCATGCACAGCACGCATCACCTCACGAAAAGTGAGTAGCCCGACCAATGCGCCGTTGTCCATCACCACCAATGAGCCAATGTCTTTTTCGGCCATCAGATTGATTGCATCGAGCAGACCCGTGTTGGGCGGCACGGTGTAGAGAATATTGCCTTTAACCTTGAGTACTTCAGAAACCTGCATAACTCGTCTCCTGCGTGATTTTTAGCGTCTCTTCGCTTCCGCTTCGCTTGCCAATGTAGCCCAGCCCCTTGAAAAAAGCCAGATTCGATCCGGCAGACCCGGCCGGGCAAGCTGTCACCAGCCTATAATCTGCGCTGGCTGGATGCTTGCACCCTATCAACCCGGTTGTCACGAGACCTTCATCCCATGAGCGAACCCAAGTACCCCGGTTTCGACACGCTGTCGCTGCACGCAGGCGGCGCACCCGACCCTGCCACCGGCGCCCGCGCGACACCGATTTATCTCTCCACCTCGTTTGTGTTTCGGGATTCCGATCACGCCGCGTCCCTGTTCAATATGGAACGTTCGGGCCATGTCTACTCGCGGATATCCAACCCGACCAATGCGGTGCTGGAAGAGCGCATCGCCGCGCTGGAAGGCGGCGTGGCCGGCATTGCCGTGGCCAGCGGTCAGGCGGCTCTGCACCTGGGTCTAGCGACAATTGCCGGAGCAGGTTCGCATGTCCTCGCCTCGCGCGCCCTGTATGGCGGGTCGCAAAATCTGCTGGGCTACACGATGAAGCGTTTCGGTATTGAAACCACCTTCATCGATCCCCGCGACATGGATGCCTGGCGCAGCAACATCCGCCCCAACACCAAGGTGCTATTCGCCGAAACACTTGGTAACCCCGGACTGGACGTACTGGATATTGATACCGTCGCTGCCATAGCGCATGAGCATCATTTGCCGCTCATGGTGGATTCCACCTTCACCACGCCTTATCTGCTGCGGCCATTTGATCACGGCGCGGATCTGGTGTTTCATTCAGCGACCAAATTCCTCTGCGGGCATGGCACCGCTGTTGGCGGCCTGCTGGTCGATGGCGGCACCTTTGACTGGCAGACCGCTTATGAAAAAACCGGCCGCTTCGCCGAACTGTGCGAACCCTATGATGGTTTTCACGGTATGGTGTTCTCTGAGGAATCGACGGTGGCGCCCTTCTCGCTGCGCGCCCGACGCGAAGGCTTGCGTGACTTTGGCGCGGTAATGAGCCCGCATAATGCGTTTGCGATATTGCAGGGCATAGAGACACTCAGCCTGCGCATGGACCGCCATGTCAGCAACACACGAAAAATTGTCGAATTCCTTGCCGCGCATCCGGCCGTGGAATCCGTTGCCTACCCGGAGCTGCCTGACCATCCGGATCATCAGCTCGCCAAAAAACTTCTGCCTCGCGGCTGCGGGGCGGTGTTCTCATTTGCACTCAAAGGTGACCGTGCTGCCGGACGCCGGTTTGTCGAGGCGCTCTCGGTGTTCTCGCATCTGGCCAATGTCGGTGATGCGAAATCGCTGGTCATTCATCCGGCGTCCACCACGCACTTTCGGGTGCCGAACGAACAGCTCGAGGCATCTGGCATACGCGAAGGTACGATGCGTTTATCCGTCGGCCTCGAAGATACGGATGATCTGATTGACGACCTCAAGCGCGGTCTCAAAGCTGCACAAAAGGGAGCGTAAGGTATGCGGCAAATCGTTCACGGCCACTCGGCTTACGCTTACACCGGCGGCAAGCCTTTCAATGCAGCGTTACCTACCGCTGTCTTCATCCACGGTGC
>CAZXDB010000030.1:11493-25006 GCA_964639465.1 uncultured Bifidobacterium sp.
ACGGCTTATCCAATGAAGGTCTCACCGGCACTATTGGAGGCCGCGCGCGATCATGAGCAACAGGCCATCGACATGGTCAATATCTGGTCACACTCGGGTATTGCACAAAAACCGTCGGCACCGGGTCCAGGGTTTTATGTGCAGGGCGGCAGCCGCCGGCTGATGCAGCACATCACACGAGGCAATCCAGCCAAAGTTTTTTTCACCGATTTTTCTGCCTGCAATGCCTACGACCATGGTGAACAGGCAGCCGCCGCAGTGCAATGCCCGGCCATGTTTATGCTGGGTAAAAAAGACATGATGACGCCAGCGAAAGCAGCGGGCAGCCTGATCAGCAAACTGCCTCAGGCGGAAGTCGTGCAAATTGAAGCTTGTGGCCACGCGCTCATGGCCGAACAACCGGATCAGGTACTGGATGCCTTGTTCCGGTTTGCCAGCGCTTCAGCAAAATAATCAGCCAGCGAGATCGCCAGCCCCCGGTCAACGACTTGCTCGATCCGAGTGGCCAGTGCCGATTGCGGCGCAGGTGCAAACGCAAATCGCTGATAGACATCGGTCAGCGTCAGCTTCTCCGGGCTGACCAGCAGCGCCCAGCGATCTTCGTGTCGCTGCGAACGATGGACCGGACGAGTGCGCTGAACCGGGTCTGAGCGCACCCGCCCTACCCAGCCCGCATCGAGCATACGCTGCAACAAACCCTCGGATTCTTCAAAACCCAGCTGGGTGAGTTCGCGAATGCGCAGCGCATCGACGGCAGCGTTATCGCGCCTGGCATCCACCAGCACCTTGAGCACCGCAACCGCATCCAGAAATTCACTGCCGGGTGCGGATCGATGCCACCAGCGCTCATATTTGACCACGGGCAGTGCAGCCGCCACCACTGCGCCAAGCAAGGTGATCATCCAGAACAGATAAACCCAGATCAGGAAAATGGGGACCGCCGCGAGTGCGCCGTAAATCATGCGGTAGCTCGGGCCTTGCACAATAAAAAATGCGAATAGTCGCCGGTTGATTTCAAACGCAATCGCCGCGACCAGCCCGCCAATTAACGCATCGCGCCATTCAACCATGCGATTGGGCACGCCCAGATAAAGCAGCGAGAAAGCGAGCATCGACAGACCCATCGACGCCAGCAGTGTGATACCCGTGTGAAGCAGCGGCATCTGGCGCGATAGTCCGCGCGCGAGTGGCATCAGCTCGCTGGTCAATGACATCGATGCGCCAATCAGCAATGGGGCGAGTGTCATAACCGCCCAGTACACGATCATGCGCTGGGCAAAAGGCCGGCTGTTACGCACGCGCCAGATGCGATTGAGCGTGCGATCGACGGTGCCAAACATGAAAACGGCTGTCACGATCAGAAAGAGCGCTCCCATCGCCGACAGCCGGCTGGCTTTCGCGGAAAACTGACTAAGGTAATCAAGGATGGTGTTCGCTATGCCCTTGGGCATCAGTGACTGCACGAAATAGGTTTCGAGCGACTCGCGAAAGCTTGTAAACAACGGGAAAGTCGTAAAGATTGCAAAGGCGATCGTCAGTACCGGTACCACTGCCAGCACCGTGGTGAAGGTCA
Organism: uncultured Bifidobacterium sp.; assembly: GCA_964639465.1. Classification (GTDB taxonomy): domain Bacteria; phylum Pseudomonadota; class Gammaproteobacteria; order Burkholderiales; family Burkholderiaceae_D; genus Pernthalerella. Next base: position 13,067 of record CAZXDB010000030.1, read on the forward strand.
GGCTGCCGGCAACTTCGGGCAAACGTTCCTCCCGCAGACGGCGCAGCACGAACCGGAGCAAATCGCCCATCTGCACACGCGACCAGCGACGGAGACCAGCAGACTGGGAGGGCATGGAGGATGAAGGCATACGGAGGAAAAGGCCGAATAGCGGGTTAGGTTCAAAGCAACGCAGGCAATGCAACAAGCCACCTGACGAGGCGGCTTTTAAAGCGTCCTATAATACCAAGCATGAATGCTCCCCTCCTGCCCCTACTGGTTCTTTATTATTCACGTCAGGGCGCAACGCGCAAACTGGCCGAGTTGATTGCACAAGGCATCGAAAGCGTCCCGGGCTGTGAGGCGGTACTGCGTACCGTACCGGCGGTCTCGGCGGTCAGCGAAGCAACTGAACCGCCGGTGCCTAGCTCGGGCGCACCCTATGTGGAACTGGCTGATCTGGAAAACTGCGCTGGACTGGCATTGGGATCACCGACCCGCTTTGGCAATATGGCCGCACCCCTCAAGTACTTCATCGATAGCAGTAGCGCCCAGTGGTTATCCGGTGCACTCGCGGGCAAGCCTGCCTGCGTTTTTACCTCCACCGGCAGTCTGCACGGCGGACAGGAATCCACCCTGCTATCGATGATGCTGCCCCTGCTGCACCATGGCATGCTGATGCTGGGCCTACCGTACAGCGAACCGGCGCTGATGTCGACAGCCAGCGGTGGCTCGCCTTACGGAGCAACCCACTGGTCCGGCATCACCGGCGACAAAACCATCAGCGAAGACAGCCGCGTGCTTGCCATCGCGCTGGGCAAACGACTGGCGAGCACGGCAAGGAAACTGAACACATGAACCAACCTGATTCGGATCACCCTGCTGATGCTGCTGCTGGTGGTGCTGGTACTGCTGGTGGCACGACCAGTGGCAATGACGCTTCGCACACCTCCGACAGCGCCAACGCTTACAGCACTGCCGACTTGCTGCATCGTCTGGCAGTAACCAGCCTGATCGGTCTGCTGGTGTTGTGCGTGCTGTGGGAACTGGTACTCGCACCGCTGCGTCCAGGTGGCTCATGGATGGTCATCAAGGCGTTGCCACTCTTGCTGCCACTGTCGGGCACCATCCGACGCAATGTCTATACGATGCAATGGGCATCGATGATGATCCTGCTGTACTTCACCGAAGGCGTGGTGCGCGCCTGGAGTGAGCGCGGCATGTCCCAGCTGCTTGCTTCACTGGAGATCCTGTTTGCGACGGTGTTTTTCTTTTGCGCGATTTTTTTCCTGCGACCCTACAAGCGCGCTGCCAAACAACTGGCCAGCGACGCGATAAAGAAGGCAGCAGCCACGGATGAATCCTGATTTCATCGCACGCTGTATTGAAACGGTCGGCAGAACAAATGTACTGACCGGCGAGGACATGTCGCGCTTTCTGACCGACTGGCGCGGTCGTTTCACCGGTCGTGCGCAAGCGGTGATCCGGCCAGCGGATGGCCATGAAGTGGCCGCCATCGTCAGGCTCTGCGTTTCATATCGGATACCCATCGTGCCGCAAGGTGGCAACACGGGTTTGGTGCTCGGCAGTGTGCCGGATGACAGCGGTAACGCCATCGTGCTGTCGCTGGTACGCATGAACCGAGTGCGTCGCATTGATGCGATCAACAACACACTGACCGCCGAGGCGGGCTGTCTGCTGCAGCAGGTGCAGGAAGCGGCTGCCGCAGAGCAGCGTCTGTTTCCTCTCTCGCTGGCATCTGAGGGCAGTTGCACGATTGGCGGCAATTTGTCGACCAATGCCGGCGGCACGGCCGTGCTGCGCTATGGCACGATGCGTGAACTGACCCTAGGGCTGGAAGTCGTGACCCCGCAAGGTGATATCTGGGATGGGCTGCGTGGCCTGCGCAAGGACAACACGGGTTACGACCTGCGAGATTTGTTCATCGGCGCCGAGGGAACCCTCGGCATCATCACCGCTGCTGTTCTGAAATTGCATGCGCAGCCGGCAGCGCGACTGACTGCGCTCTTCGCGCTGCAAACACCACGCGATGCGCTGTCGTTGTTATCGATTGCGCAGCATCGTTGTGATGCGAGTCTGACGGGCTTCGAACTGATGTCGGCGTTTTGTTTGCAACTGGTTGAAAAGCATTTCCCAACACTGCGCTCGCCTTTCAGCGAGCGCCATGCGCAGTATGTATTGCTGGAGCTATCTGATGCAGAATCAGAAACCCATGCCAGCACAATGCTCGAAGCACTGGCCAGTGACGCGATGGAGCGCGGAATCATTCAGGATGCGGCAGTCGCAAGCTCACTCACGCAATCAGAGGCGATGTGGCAGTTACGTGAACATATTTCGATGGCGCAGGCGGCTGAAGGCAAAAATATCAAGCACGACATCGCCGTGCCGGTCTCACGCCTTGCTGATTTCATGGCAGAGACTGACGCATTGTTACAACAGAAATTTCCGGCTTGTCGTATGGTGACCTTTGGTCATCTGGGCGACGGCAACCTGCATTACAACGTATCTGCCCCGGTGGGGCAAAATGACGATGATTTTCTTCAGCAGCAGCAAGCAATCAATCAGCTGGTGCATGACAAGGTGCATCAGTATGAGGGATCGATCTCGGCCGAACATGGCTTGGGCGCCTTGAAGCGCGAAGAAATCAGGCGGTATAAATCCGGGACAGAACTGAACATGATGGTGGCAATCAAGCGGGCACTCGATCCGCTTAACCTGATGAATCCTGGCAAGGTGGTCTAGAGTCATTCTCTGGCGCCTGCGCCGGAGTTTATGCTCAAGAGGCCCTGATGAAGTCATTGCATGCCGGTGTGCTACCGGCCATCGTTTTATCTTTTTCCCTCACCACTCCCCCGGCTGCGGCGATTTACAAATGCGAGCAGGCGAGTGTTGTCACTTATACCGACATTCCGTGCGATGGACAGCAGCTGTCAATTACCGTACCTGAGCCCGCACGGGAATCAGAAGACAAATCTCTGTTACGCGAGAAAAAAGAAGCCGCACGATTACAGGCCTTGCGTGAGCAACGGGAGCGCCAGGACAAACAGATACGCGATCTTTCCGCCCGCGGCGCAGCAGCGCGTGACCGGAAGTGCAAATCCCTCGCGCTGCAACTCCGATGGCGCGAGGAAGACCTGCGTGAGGCACCGCTGGGCTCACAAGATAAAGCCCGAAAAATGGCGCGCCGCGCCGCAGAAAAATATCGCAATGACTGTCAGTAATAACGATCAATAACAACGATCAGTCACGAAGATCGGTGGCGTTGATCAGCGATGTTGAGCAGTGACGATGCTCATGGGCGGCAATCAATGGTTATCTCTCGGCACCCCAAAGGTCGTAGCGATGCGTTGATAGTCCACTGCAAAATCCAGACAGCCGCCTGTATCGAGCTGACCGACGAATTGACGATGCAAGGCCTGCCAGGGTGTCTGACTGACGAGTTCAGGTGGCTTCCAGGCCGCCTTGCGTGCAGCCCATTCTTCTTCGCTGACCAACGCATTGGCGGTACGACGATTCAGATCGAAACGCACACGGTCTCCGGTCTGCAAATAAGCAAGACCGCCGCCGACTGCGGACTCGGGTGAGGCATTCAATACCGACGGACTGCCCGAGGTGCCCGACTGACGACCATCTCCGACACAAGGCAGCAAATTGATACCCTGTCGCACCAGTGAATCCGGCGGCAGCATGTTGACCACCTCTGCAGCCCCGGGATAACCGACCGGACCGACACCCCGCATGAAGAGTACAGAATCCGCATCGATACCCAGCGCAGGATCGTTGATGCGCTCGTGATAATCCTCGGTACCCTCGAACACAATCGCACGTCCCTCGAAAGCGCCAGGATCATCGGGCTTTTCGAGATAGCGTTTGCGGAATGCCGGTGAAATGACCGATGTCTTCATCACAGCGGCATCAAACAGATTGCCCGACAAGACGGCGAAACCTGCTTCCTGCTGCAGCGGCTGGTCATAGGGTCGTATGACTTCCGTGTTGGTCGAGGGTGTCTCTGCATAGCACTCGCCTGTGGTCTGACCCGATACCGTCATTGTCTGCGCATGCAGTTTGCCCGCCTTGAGCAGTTCATGCATGACCGCCGGCACACCACCGGCGCGATGGAATTCCTCACCAAGGTATTCGCCCGCGGGCATGCAGTTGACCAGCAAAGGAATCTTGTAGCCAATAGTGTCCCAATCTCTGAGTTCCAGCGGCACACCCATGTGTCTGGCAATCGCATTGATATGCGGCGGGCAGTTGGAGGACCCGCCCAGCGCACTCGCTGCGACGATCGCATTTTCAAAGGCTTCGCGGGTGAGTATTTTCGAGGGACGCAAATCTTCATGCACCATATCGACAATGCGCCGACCTGTTCGATACGCCATTTGGGGTCGTTCGCGATACGGTGCCGGGATCGCTGCGCAGCCGGGCAAGGACATTCCCAGTGCCTCGGCCAGACCATTCATCGACAAGGCCGTGCCCATGCTGTTGCAATGGCCAATCGAGGGCGCGGAGCTGGCCACCATTTCAAGAAATTCATCGTAATTGATTTTTCCGGCAGCCATTTCTTCGCGCGCATGCCAGATCACCGTGCCCGATCCCGCGCGCGCGTTCTTGTAATAGCCATTGAGCATGGGGCCACCCGACAGCACGATCGCCGGAAGATCAACACTGGCCGCACCCATCAGCATGGCCGGTGTGGTCTTGTCGCAGCCCGTTGTCAGCACCACGCCATCCAGTGGATAACCAAACAGCACCTCAACCAGACCGAGATAAGTGAGATTGCGATCGAGTGCTGCGGTCGGGCGCTTGGTCGTTTCCTGTATCGGATGCACAGGGAACTCAATCGGTATGCCGCCGGCATCGCGTATGCCTTCTTTCACACGCACAGCGAGATCAATATGGTGACGATTGCAAGGGGACAGATCGCTGCCGGTCTGGGCTATACCGATGATGGGTTTGCCGCTGTCACGCAACTCTTCGAGGGTCAGACCATAGTTCATGCAGCGCTCGAGATAGAGCGCGGTCATGCCCGGATTGTCGGCATTGTCGAACCATGCGCGTGAACGCAGTTTGCTTTTATTGTGCTGCATTGTCTTCCCCGTTTGAATTTCGATCTCTTTTCTTCGGTGACATTCAATCAGGCAACGACACTGGATCCCGGCCTGCGCCGGGATCCAGTGTCTTTCGTTATGTACGAACACCCTTACCCTTGTGTGACTGTCATCGCCTTGCTCTTACGCATTGTTTATCCCGTATATTCTAGCGGGTCGGCGTTCAGCATTGGGGTCAGCGAACCTCTGCTGCATCCTAGCCATGCACGACTATGGCACACTTGCCTGCAGCGCCTGTCGTGAGCCATCCATAAAATTTAAACAACGAGGAGAATGCAATGACCCAGCCTGTGATCGGATTTATTGGTGTCGGACTGATGGGTGCCGGCATGGCCAAAAACATCGTCACCAAAGGTTATCCGCTGGTGATCATGGGTCACCGCAACCGGGAGCCCGTCGAGCGTCTGAAACAGCTGGGCGCGAAAGAAGCGCTTTCGGTCCGCGAACTCGCGGCGCAATGCGACATCGTGCAGCTGTGCGTGACCGGCTCACCCGAAGTCGAAGCGCTGATGCACGGTCCGGAGGGCATACTCGCCTCAGGCAAACCGGGCCTGATCGTGATCGACAGCTCGACCTCGAATCCCGTGTCCACGCTGACTCTGGCGCAAGCCGCAGCCGACCGCGGCATGCATTTCGTTGACGCACCGCTGGGGCGCACACCTGCGGAAGCCGAGGCCGGTACCCTCGACACCATGGTCGGTGCAGACCAGCAGATCTTTGACACCATCAAGCCCGTGCTGGACTGCTGGGCTGGCAATATCGTGCATCTAGGTCCGGTGGGACTGGGGCACAAAATGAAGCTGATCAATAATTTCATTGCGATGGGATACGCCGCCCTGTTCTCGGAAGCACTAAGCATCGCGCGCAAGGCAGGCCTGAGCACCGAGCAATTTCATTCAGTGATTGGCAGCAGCCGGATGCGCAATGGCTTCTACGATACCTTCATGAAATGGACCATGGAGGGCGATCAGAATGCGCACCGCTTCACCATCAGCAATGCCCACAAAGACATGCGCTACCTGAACAGTCTGGCCAACGAAATCGGGGCGCTGCATCCTATTCAATCACTGGTGAAAAATTCCTTCGCCGGCATGGAAGCCGCCGGGCAATCGCAACGCTACGTTCCCATGCTCGCAGACTTCGTTGCGACACAAAACGGCTTGCCGCCATCGCATCCCGCCTGACGCGTGCTGACCGCCAGTTGAGAATAAAGAAGCTATTTCGTCGGGTTGATAGCGAGGGTGTCGCGGGGAATTCGTGCGGCTGGGCGATGTAGGTACCCCTATCAATGCGTGAATTTTATATTTTGTTTATTTTAGTGCCTTTATTTGCGGATAAAAACCAAGAATTTCCCAATGTTGTTTAAATTTATATAGACAGAAGATAAACTGATGATAAACTCATGCTGCAGTTATTAATTCAGCATGCAGATTACAGACTCATCAGGAAACGCCATGTCCAATGCAATACGCGATTTATCCGGTTATCACACCATAGGCGTTGTATCCCGCCAGACAGGCATACACCCGGAAACCCTCAGGGTTTGGGAAAAAAGATACCAATTGGTTGTGCCCACTCGTACTGACACCGGACGAAGGGTGTATTCGGATGATGATCTTTATCGCCTGTCTCTGGTGAAGCAGCTGGTGGATCAGGGTTATCCGCCCAGCGGCCTAGCCAGCATGACGGTTGAAAAACTCAAAGAACGACTGGCCGGCAAATTGCTCAAGACAAAAGGGGCCGCGCCTCTCGACAAATCGCCGGTAAAGGCCTTGTTTATCGGCAGTGTGTTTCAGTCCGTGATTGACGATCAGCTGCCACCAGCTGATGAATTTGTTTTGTTGGGCTGCCATCCTTCATTTTCCGCTTACCAGAACCAGGGAAATCCGGAGAAGCCCGACGTGCTCGTCATTTACCACCCAACGCTCCATGAGGATTTGCTGGGGAGCCTGAAAGAATCGCTGGAAACTAGCGGTGCTATTGGCGCCGTTGTGGTGTTCAATATCGCGTCCAGAACAACGGTAGCCTACTTTGAAGAAAATGGTGTGCTGTGCCTGAAATTTCCGGCCAGCTTTTCAGATATCCGGCGCGCCTGTGCCAGTGTCGCAGACCTGCCTTCATTCAACACCACAGGCAGCACCCAAGGGCACGAGCGACAGTTCACCGACGAACAGCTAGCGTATCTCGCCGTCGCAAAAAATAACATTGCCTGCGAATGCCTTAACCACCTTGCGGAGATCGTCACTCGTATTTCGGCGTTCGAATCGTACAGTGCTGAATGCAGCAATCGCAATCCCGCAGACGTCAAAACCCACCGCTTGCTACAGAAATCCAGTCAGACAGCGCGCTCGATTATGGAAGACTGTCTGCACTACATCATTGAGGCGGAATCCATCAAGCTTAGTTAAGCACCGCCATCGCGGTGCCGCTGGCGCATTGAACTCTCTGCACGTCAGCCAAGCAGAATGGTCAGGGCACCTGGCGGTGGATAATCCGAATATTGCCCTGGATGTCACCGCCCTTTTTGATTTCAAGGTCGGCATACGCGATATCACCGGTGGCGACCCCGGTTGATTCAATCAGCAGCGTTTTGTTAGCAATCGTGCTTTCGGAAACCTTGCCTGCAACGCGCACATGGTCCGCTGTAGTCGTGCCCTGAACCGCGCCGTTATCGGTCACAAAAAGGGATTGCGCAGTCAGGACTCCCTGAACCTGGCCATCAATCACCGCCTCTCCCGGCACTGAAAAATTTCCTTGCATACGGACGCCCTCGCCTACTGCGAGGTTGCCATAGGACGTGTCAGCCATTGAAACTCCACCCTCAGAAAATCAGTAATATCAAAAAATCACCAAAGCAGTGATATCGCTTTTGTTTGACGGACTCAATTCATCAAGAACCCATCTCGTCAAGTTCTGCATCAACCTCGTTAGACGAAAGCAGTATGCGCGGCCCGGAGGGAAATAACAAGTTTGCATGGGCAAAGGATGTTTGCTTAATCGAAAGTTCTCTAAAGAGCAATTCATTGCATAACCACCGATGAAAGAAAGCCTCTTAATCAGTAGCTTAGAAGCGCCACTTAAAGCAAAGCGCGCAGTAAGCCAAAAGATTGGTAAATATTTACCCTTGACAAGAGAAAACAAATGACCGAGGTTCTCATATGGGAGATTGTTGAGACACATAAAAATAGGAAAATGATCGGCGTAAAACTGAGACAACGGCGAGAAGCGCTGGGCCTAACGGTCCAGGACATAGCGCGCCAAACCGGTATGTTTGACAAGCAGATCGTGGCTCTCGAAAGCGACGAGCATGGTGCTTATACGACGGACAAAAATCTGTTGACCCGTTTGCTGATGCTGTATGCGCGTAAAGTCCAGCTCGAGCTGGACCCTGCTGACATACAGTCGATTGATGGTGCAAGAAAATCAGGTGATCTCAAACCAGCAGATCATGCAGTACCAGCATTTCTGCGGAACCGAGGAGAATGACAATGCCATCACCCCAAAAACAAATACTCACCTACCGCCAGACTGCCGACTCTCGCATCGACTTTGAAACAACGATTGAAGGAAAAATCGAGTTTAAAGGGACTTTTATGCTCGACGGCATGCTGAACGGCGACCTCAAGGGTAAGCCGTATGAACAGACAACTGCTGTCGTCAGTTCTCGTGGAAAAATCAACGGCAACATTATTTGCACGAACGCCGTCGTGGCGGGCACTGTACTGGGCGACATACGGGCACAATCTCTGGAGTTGCATGCCGGCGCCAAAGTGATGGGGGACATGTATTACGACACGCTGCAGGTCGACCCGACGGCAGAAATTAATGGCAAATTCATACCGCAGGAATCTCCCTCGAAATCCACAGATACCGACCACGAAAAAAACGGCGCCGCCGCTTTGGGCCTGACCAAAACCGTCAGTAAGCTGCGCTGGTAGGTAGAAATGAATGAAGAACCTGTCTCAATTCGAAAAACTGCAATCCTGTTTACCCCTCTAAAAGAAAATGCGCACCGAAAAAAATGTTGCGCTGAAATCTCTCCCGTACCCACGGAGTGACGACTTAGAACCTATCTCTTTAGGTCGATGACAAGGGTGAAGCGGGGAATTCGTGCGGCATAACGGTACTGGCATGCAAGCCAGTGCGCGCCCTGCCCGGGATGCCAACAACGCAAGCGGCCCAACGAGATAGGTTCTTAATCGGCGCGCATTGCCACTGCACGAATCACCGTTCCTGCGGCCGACTCCGGTTGAGATCCCCCATTTTCCAGTACCAGACGCACTCGCCATCAGCGACCCATCGGTTCCCGATGAGTTTTAAATTAGTTGTTTACACTATGTTTATATAAATATCAGTATTTTCATGATTGTTGAGATTTTTTACTGATTTATTTAAACTTTATGTGTACAAAACAGACTTGCGTGCTAATATTCACTCATTGAATAAAACACTACATTTGCAAATCTTAAAGGAGTCAACCATGTTTCGTCATATCCTCGTAGTCACCACCCTGATCGCTTCAAGCACCGTTCTGGCCAATGCCAGCGACGAGCAAGCAACAATCTCTGCCAATGAGCCGGTCATCACGCTCGCAGCGTCCAACAACAGCTGGACCGTCATCTCGATGGAAAGCAATCGCGGAATATCTAAAGTTCGCAAGTTCTTTGATATGGGCGCCAGCGGCGTTCAGCAAATTGATTACGTCGTGAACTGCGCAAACAATTCCGTGGCCTTGGCGGGTTTCTCGATACTGAAGTCATCAGAAAACGTGCCGGCAGGTCCCATGGCGAGTCCGTCGTACGACGATCTGAGCTTCTACACACCGAAACTCGACATCGACCGTAACGTGGCCAATACTGCCTGCGACAAGCGCCTTGCAATGTCCAACAGCATCAGCACGAATTAATCCTAGGGCCGCCTGTCGGCCCGGCGCAGCGAGATTTGAATTGAATCCCCTGCAGATATCGCTTGAACAGATAGTGTTCCGGCGATGCCTGCAGGGGATTTCTGTTTCTACGATCGAATGCTTTGATACGGCAAACCCTTGTATCGGCCGCAACATGGCCAACACCCTCTGCGACAAGCGCTTCGCGCTATCCCAAAGCACCCGGACGAATTAGCTACGTAACTGTTCAGCGGCTAGGGAAGCACTAATCAAACCGAAGAGCTGCTTTCAAGTACACATCATTTTTATCGCGTTTACCGACGGCCACAACTAGCACTACGACGGCGTTGTCGTTGACCTCATAAACCAGTCTGTAACCGACACCTTTGAGCTTGATTTTGTAACGATCCTTGCTATCTCTGAGCTTGGCTGAAGGAACCTTCGGCGATTTCAATCGTTCAACGAGCTTTTGCTTGAATTGCTCCTTGATGCTTTTATCAAGCTTTTTCCACTCTTTGTACGCTTGCTCATAAAAATCTAATTTATAGGTCATCGATAGAAACTCGAATGATTTTTTGTCCTTTTCGAGATTCGGCAATGGCATTGAGCTCCAGATCCTCCAGCCGCTCCATCAGCGCCTCATAGGCTTTCGCAGGCACGCAATAAAAAACAGGCTCATTCCGGTTCAAGATAGCGACAGGGAATCCTTCGCCAGCCGCTACCGTATCCATAGGATTCTTTTTCAATTCCGTAACACTCGCAGAAACGTTCGACAAAATTGTATGTGCCATCGTTGCCTCTTATGTATCATTTTTTATGGCACTCACAATAGCACTTTTAAAAGTGCTTTTCAAGGCGCCAATACGGGCTCTTGGCTTTTGGGGGTTCTTTTGCCCCTTCTCAAGAAAACTTGCCCAGATATAGGATCAGCGTCACAATTCCAATCGATTCGCTACGAGGAGAATCTTGTGTTGCTTGCTACCGTATTGATTCCCGCAGAGGAAGGTGGCTACATCGCTCTGAATCCAGAAACAGGAACTGCTACTCAAGGTGCGAATGTCGAAGAAGCCATTGCAAACCTTAAGGAAGCGACTTCGCTTTACCTCGAAGAATTTCCAGCGACATTCAGCCATCCTACAGTCATTACTATTAAGTAGCGCTACTTCTTGAATAACTCAGCGTGCGTGCCAATACGTGCCAGACGCAATTCATCTTCCATGATCTTGTATATCAGTACGCAATCATTGGTGATGTGGCAATCCCAAAAACCAGCGTAGTCACCAATCAGTGGATGGTTGCTGTATTTGGCGGGAAGAGGTTTACCTGATATCAGCAGAGTCAGCACCGTCAGATAGGCAGCTTGATTAAACTTCGGGCTTTGAACGATACGTTTGAAATCTTTGCCGTACTGAGTGCTGGGTACGGGGCTGAGCATTATTTGCGTTTCAAAGCGTTATGCATCGTATCGATGTTTTTGTAGCGCTTTACTTTTGAGCGAGACTTGGGCGCTTCAAGCTCGGCAATAGCAGCGATAGTCTTGGCGTTTGGCACGCGAAGCTCGAAGGGAATAGCTCCGTCTAATGCAACCCGCTTTAGGAACAGACGGATAGCGTCGGACACGGTCAATCCCATCGCTTCGATGACTTCGGAAGCGTCTTCTTTGGTTTTGGGGTCTATACGGCAGCGAACATCGACGGAAAGCATGGCGGTCTCCTTTTGTGCCGCAATTGTAGCTACAATTTGGCTGCAGGGTCAATCGCTCGGCACTGCAAGCCATTCATGATTCAACCCCATGAGACACGGAGCTGTACGTTCACGTCACGTTGACGTCACAGTTTTGCCAAAAGTACTTTGTGGAAAGTGTGGTGCCCGCTGTAAGTGCTTGATTTGATTGGCCTGCCCAGCACGACTCGAACGTGCGACCTACGGCTTAGAAGCTTTGAT
>CAZXDB010000031.1:0-23703 GCA_964639465.1 uncultured Bifidobacterium sp.
GCTGCGTTCACGGTCTCGGCGATCACAGCATCATCATGCCGGGCTGAGACAAAGCCTGCTTCAAACGCGGACGGCGCCAGATACACGCCGGCATCCAGCATCGCATGGAAGAACTGATTGAAGCGCTCTTTGTCGCAAGCCATCATCTCCGCATAATTGCCGGGCAAGCGCTCGGTGAAGTAAATACCAAACATCCCGCCGATCGCATCGCCGCAAAAAGCGATGCCTGCTTCGGCGGCGGCTTTCGACAAACCATTGATCAGCTTCGTCGTTTGCGCGCCCAGATTTTCATAGAAGCCCGGCCGCTGAATAATGTCCAGTGTCGCCATGCCGGCGGCCACCGCCACCGGATTGCCGGAGAGCGTACCCGCCTGATACACAGAACCGATGGGCGCAAGATGCTGCATGAATTCCTTGCGTCCACCGAAAGCCGCTACCGGCAATCCGCCGCCGATCACTTTGCCCAGCACCGTCATATCCGGCTGGATGTTGTACAACGATTGAGCACCACCCAGCGCGACGCGGAAACCGGACATCACTTCATCGAACATCAGGATCGCACCGTGTTGCGTACACAGCCGACGCATGGTTTGCAAGAACTCAGGCGTTGCACGTAGCAGATTCATGTTGCCAGCCACCGGCTCGACAATCACGGCTGCAATCGTCGAGCCTAATCTGGCAAAGACTTCTTCGAGTTGTGCGCTGTCGTTATAGTCCAGCACCATCGTGTGTTTGGCGAAATCAGCGGGTACACCGGAGGAGGTAGGATTGCCAAAAGTCAGCAGGCCGCTGCCAGCCTTGACCAGCATCGAATCCGCATGACCGTGATAGCAGCCTTCGAACTTGATGACCGTATCGCGCCCGGTGACGCCGCGAGCCAGACGCAAAGCACTCATCGCCGCTTCCGTACCCGAGGACACCAGCCTGACTTGCTCGATCGATGGCACGATCTTGCAAATCATTTCAGCCATCAGAATTTCACCTTCGGTAGGGGCGCCGAATGACAAGCCGTGGGCTGCGGCTTTCTGTACGGCGGTGATCACTTCAGGGTGTGCATGCCCGACGATTGCCGGTCCCCAGGAGCCGATGTAATCGATATAGCGTTTGTCATCTGCATCCCAGAAATACGGACCCTCAGCGCGTGTAATGAAACGCGGCGTGCCGCCCACCGAGCGGAAGGCGCGCACGGGCGAATTCACGCCGCCGGGTGTGCTTTTCTGCGCGCGTGCAAAAAGGGTTTCGTTCTTGGACATGGTTTTTCCCTTGAATAGATGGTGAATGATGACTAGTTCTCGCCGCTCTCTGGCTCGCGCGCCCAAAAAAAACGATCAGGCACGAGCTTGCCCATGCCCAGTCGCTGCGCCTGTGTGAGCGCAGCAGCAGTGAATTCCTGCGCTTCGAAGACCGCCTCCGGTGCTTCGAGCCCGTTGGCCAGCATCGCAGCGATCGTTGCGGACAGGGTGGTGCCCGCGCCGATATAGGAGCCAGGCAGTCGTGCCCAACTGTCGACGCGAATCATGCCTTCGCTACCGAACAGGGTGTTGGATACTTTGCCGGCTTCGCCCGGTGTTCCGGTGACAAAAACAAATTCGCAGCCCAGTTGTATCGCGTGCATTGCATCGATGCTGAGCATCTCGTCGTTCGATGGCTCGCGCCAGGTTTCCGCCAGCCGTGCCAGCTCATCGGTGGACACCAGCAGCAGCGTACTTTGCGGTACCAGCAGTTGTCGCACCGCCAGCAACAACTCGTCGTCGCTCTCCTGTTCCGACAGCGACGTCAAAAACGGATCGAGTACCAGCGGTACTTCTGGATAGTCCGACATGATCTCGGCGATCACGGCAACGCTTTCGATGTTACCGAGGTAGCCGATCTTGAACGCGGCAACCGGCATGTCCTCGAGCAGCACACGCGCCTGATCGGCGATCCATTCCGGTTCGACAAATTGCAGGTCTTCGATGCCGGTGGTATCGCCCACTGCCAGCGCGGTGATGACGGACAGTCCGTGACAGCCCATCGCGGCAAACGCTGCGAGATCAGCTTGAACGCCGATCGCACCCACAGGATCGGCAACGCCGAAGGTCATCACAAGCGGAGAAGTTTGGTTTTGCACTGGGAAAGGATTAACATAGGGGGCTTTTGCATTTTACTTGAAGGGCTGTGCTGTGAGCGACAACAAGACAACCGAGCAGGAATACAAGACCTGGATGTGCCTCATTTGTGGCTGGGTCTACGATGAAGCAGCGGGCCTGCCCGACGAAGGCATTGCAGCCGGAACACGTTGGGACGAGGTGCCGATGAACTGGACCTGTCCGGAATGCGGTGCCCGCAAGGAAGACTTTGAAATGGTCGCCATCTGATTTGCCTGAGTACGGTTGTACCGGGGTGAAAATAGCCGTTCAGCAGCATTCGTCGTGCGTTAGGGCTTCATGCAAAGCGCGCCGAATGCGGCAGATCTGTCGCCAAAACCCCTACATTGAGCCAAGTTTGATTTTTCAATGTACTAACTAATTGCTCTTTTTGTTACATTTGCGCCCGGTTCCATGAAAGTATTCATCGGGTGGCGCAATGGTGGCTTTGCAATCGCAGGCTAGACCAGAAATACTGGTCATTGACGACAGCAGTACGATCCGGCGCTCTGCCGAGATTTTTCTTTCCCAATCGGGTTATCCCGTTCTTCTGGCCGAAGATGGGTTCGAGGCTTTGGCCAAAATCGTCGAACGTCGGCCCGCACTGATTTTCTGCGACATCCTCATGCCACGGCTCGATGGCTATCAGACCTGCAGCCTGATTCGCTACAGCCAGGAGTTTCGCCATACCCCCGTGGTGTTGCTGTCCTCGCGCGATGGATTATTTGATCGTGCGCGCGGCGTGATCGCAGGCGCTACCGCCTATCTGACTAAACCCTTTACCAAAGACAGTCTGCTCAGGACAGTTCGCGACCATGTGCCGCAGCAAGTCGCTGACTGATCACACGGATTTTTCCGTCAACCCTTCGTTTTTTCTCTGATATGTCCATCAAGCACATCCTGATTGTCGATGACTCAGCAACCGAGCGCCATTTTCTGTCTGAACTGCTGACAACCAATGGCTACGCGGTGACCACCGCAGAAAACGGCGAGATTGCACTGGAGCGGATACGACAAAATCCGCCCCATCTGATCCTGATGGATGTTGTGATGCCCGGCCAGAACGGATTTCAGACCACGCGCACTATTGCACGTGATCCGGCGACCAGTCATGTGCCCATCATTATTTGCAGCAGTAAAGATCAGGAAACTGATCGTATCTGGGGCATGCGGCAAGGCGCACGCGATTACATGGTCAAGCCAGTCGATCCGCGTTTGCTGCTACAGAAAATTGCAGCGCTCTCCCGCGGGTTGAACTGAGATGCACGCACAGACCGCCATCGCGCGGGACGATGATCCCGGCATCATGGTTTCCCCGGACCGCCAGACACGTCGTTTGAGCTTGCGCGAATTTCAGCGGCAGCTGGTCGAGCGTACCCAGCGTGCCCGATCTGACAACCACAGCTCGTCAATGCGACTGGCGGTACAAGCCGGTGATCAACGGCTCTTGCTCGACGTGGCGCACACCTTCGAAGTGATGCCCTGCGACGGCGTGATACGCGTGCCGCATACCTGTGCCTGGTTCCTTGGGCTGATCAATTGTCGCAGCCAGCTGACCGGTGTTGTCGATTTTCCGGGATTTCTCGGGCATCCGGTGATGCCCTGGCAAGACTCTGATCGTTTGCTGGTGCTGTCGGACACCTTCGATATGCCTTGTGCATTGCGTGTCACGCGCGTACCCAGCCTGGTGAGTTTGTCCGGCTTTTCCGATGCATCAAAACCCGAAAGTGAACCCGCGTGGGTGAGCGGGATTTACACCGATCGCGATGCGCAGTCCTGGCGACTGCTGAACGTGTCCTTGCTGATGAATGATCCCGCCTTCCTTGGCGTGGTCTTGAAATAAGCGTCTCTGTCAAATGCCGCCGCTTCGCGGCGCCCATTTTGGCAGAGCCTCGAGGTACAGGTCGGCCGATTTATTTTTTATTCATAGGCGGAGCATTACGTGGAAATCGATACAAGCCATGGCGCAATTCCTGTTACGGATATTTCTTCCGCAAATTCGGATGAGATCAAACGCGATCCCGGCAATCGCCGTTGGCAGCAATTATTGATTCGCGTAAAAAAAAATCCGCTGATACAACCGTGGTTTGACTACTTGTCGGTAAAACGGGTGCTGCGCCTGATGCAGATCGGGCTCGTGTTATCACTGAGTGCACTGGCCAGTCTCGTCTGGTTGAATTCTCAGGAAACCGCCAAAGCCTCGGTCCGCACGCAGATTGCCGGTGATCTGGTCATGCATTCACAGCGACTGGGCAAAGCCGCACCCAATGCCATTCAGGGAAATCGTGAGGCCTTCGTCCAGCTGGGGCAAAGTCGTGTAGCGATCAATGACGCGTTCAGGATACTGTCGGCCGGTGGTGACTGGCAGGGGCGTGCGGTACCGGTGCCCGATGCTTATTTTGCCAAACGCATTACTCGTATCAGTCAGGCCTGGCAGCGTTCCGATCAGTCGGCTTTGAAGCTGCTGGCGCTGGAGAAAGAGCTCACCGGTTTTGGCACAACGCTGCAAACACTGAACAAACTCAATCCCGGCTTGCTCGAGCTGGCAGAACAAGTGGCTATCGTCAGCGCGCAGTCGGGCGCTTCTGCACGCGAAGTGGCGGCAGCGGGGCAACTGGTGATGCTGACACAACGACTCGGGAAAAACGCGAACGAATTTCTCACTCCTGAAGGCATCAATCAGGACACCGCATTCATGCTCGGTCGTGATGCCAATGCTTTTCAGGACATCATGACCGGCTTTATCGAAGGCAGCACGGTTTTGCGTTTACCAGCGCTCAGCAATCCGGACGCGCGTGCACGTCTGCAGGAACTGCAGACCGCCTTCGCAAGTTATCGTCAGGAGTTGGCCAGTATTCTCGGCAATCTGAAAAACTTCATCGCCGCCAAACAGGCAGAGCGGCAGATATTTGCTGACAACGAAGTTTTGCGTGAGCGCTTGCTCGAATTGCAGCAAGCTTATCGTGCGCAGGAAACCGAAGGTAACTGGACCGACTGGGCGCTGGGTGCAACCGGTGTGATATCGCTGATGTTTGCGCTATCCCTCGGGCTCTTGCTCTTGCATGACAGTCGCCAGCGCACGGCCGAAGCGGAGGCGCGTCGCGTGCAGGCCGATTTGCAGCGCCGCAAAGCCATGCAGGAAGAAGAAGCGACACGCGCGATCAACCAGCAAAATCAGGCGGCCATCCTGAGGCTCATGAATGAATTGCAGGAGGTGGCGGAGGGTAATCTCGCCATTCGAACCACGGTGTCCGAAGATATTACCGGCGCCATTGCCGACTCGGTCAATTTCACTCTGGAAGAGCTGCGTAATCTGCTGGCCAGAGTCAGCCACACTGCCCGGCAGGTCGCCACATCCTGCAGCACGGCGCAAAATATTTCGGGTGAGCTACTGTCGCTTGCCGGTCGTCAGTCCAAAGAAATTCAGCAAACCGGTGAGGCGGTGCTGCAGATGACAGCACAAATTCATCAGGTCTCGCGTGCTGCCAGTGAATCCGCCGATGTCGCACAATCCTCGGTCAATGCCGCTGGACAGGGTGAAAGCGCCGTGCAAAATGCTATTCGCGGAATGCAACAGCTGCGAGAGCAGATACAGGAAACGGCGAAACGTATCAAGCGCTTGAGTGAGTCATCGCTGGAAATTGGTGATATCACCGATCTTATTTCAGACATTACCGAGCAGACTCATGTGCTGGCATTGAATGCAGCGATACAAGCGGCCTCAGCGGGCGAGGCGGGCCGGGGTTTTGCCGTGGTTGCCGAAGAAGTGCAGCGCCTGGCCGAGCGTTGCGGTGATGCCGTGCGGCAGATTAGCACGCTGGTCAAAACCGTACAGGCGGATGCCCAGGAGGCGGTGTCTGCAATGGAGCGATCGACTCAGGGCGTGGTTGAGGGAACGCGCTTGTCGGATTCCGCCGGTCATGCGCTCGCAGACATCCGGCGTATTTCGCATCATCTTGCCGAACTCATCAGCGGTATTTCGGCCTCCGCTGTTGAACAGGCGAGTCTTGCGGATGGTGTGGCGCGCAACATTGAGAGCATTCTCACCGTGACCGAGCATACCCGTCATGGCACCCAGCAGACAGCCTCTTCGGTACAAGAACTCGGCGAACTGGCATCCGAGCTTGAGCGCGCGATTGCACGTTTCCGGATTGTCGACTGAGCCAGCTACCTCGGAAAATTGATCAATGAATTCCCCTGAGCGCGTTACCGTCGTGGCACAGGACTGTCTGCTGCCGGTGTTCACGGAGATAGTGCGTTCGTTGCGGCAGGTCATGCAGCACCTGGCGCTGGCGAACATCAACACGAACGTCAATGCAACTGACAACGATGCCGATCGTGCGGCCATGATGACATCCATGGAGGTGACCCTCGGCCAAGTAGAAGCTGCCTTCACCCTGACAGGCACGGATAGTCTGGCGGCTATCGCGTCGTTGTCTCAGCGTCTGATGATCCGCCTCTCGGAGGATCCGTCATCGTTCTCCGCTGGTCTGGCCAATACCTTGCATCAGGCGTTGAGCACTTTGCTCGATGCGACGGATCGTCTGCTTTTGTATCAGCCGGTGTCGGTTACATGGCTTTTGCCTTGCTGGACTGCACTGGCTGCGTGGGATCGCACGGGACAGACACATCCATCGGCGCTGTTGTCTTTGCAAGCGGATTACACAAGGCTGGCATCGGTGGCAGTGCCCGAGGAAGTGGCATGCCTTTCCGATCCGCGCGGTGAATTCGAACGCGCTCTGTTGCGCTATCTGCGTTCGGAGTCGCCCGAGGAAGTGATACAGGCAGCGCAGCGCATGACGCTGGTGATTGCGGCGATTGCCTCTCGCCAGCAGCCTGCGGAGGAAAATGCCGGCTGGCGTGTTTTGCATGCAGCGACCGGCTTGATCGCGCTCGGCGGTATCCGGGAGGTCGCGCTGGCAAAAAAAATTCTGGCAGCGACAGGGAGGGTGATACGTCACCTCGGGTCTGCAGGATCGCTGCCGGTACCAGCTGCCCTGGTCAGGGAGGCATTATTTGTGGTTGCGACGGCCAGTGTTCATACGACTGAATCGGCTGCAGTGGCTCAGGCATTCGACCTGGTGTCCCAGCTGCCCTCCGGTGATGCAGCTGGTCAGCTTGCAGATCAGGTCGCTGCTGAGGTCGTGGCACTAGGGAACCCGCTGACTAACCCGCTAGCCATCAAAGCTGTCAGCGATGAAATCAAGGCATTGATTGCCTGCCTTGATGCAACGGGCCGATCGGATTTGCCGACCCCGGCACAACTCGACGCGCTGATTGCTCTCGGCAGGGAGCTGCCGGGATTTGACCGTATTGCGGTCGCGCTCTCGCATCTGCAGACGCGGTTGTCGTCGAATGCTGTGCATCCTGACCAGGGGCTGGCGATGGCGGCTTGTTTGCTGAGTTTGCAGCAATGGACAGAGCGCTGGAATGCGGCCACGGGTATGCCCATTGCTCAGGCAATCGCCGCTGCGCTGGATGCCATCGGCGATCGGGAACATCTTCCCGGGTGGTGCACGCTGCACCGGATGGGTATTGGCTTGCAAATGCCCTCGGTGCTGGCGGCATTAACTCAGGCACTGACCGACAGCCTGATCGTCGCCGAACGTCAAACAGAGCATCTGATCGAAGAAGTGCATACACCTTCCGAACATCAGTCTGCGCTTGCCTTGATTGACCATCGATTCTCGGCAATGCAGGCCGCACTGCACTTGCTGGGTGATTCGGCCATCCTGGGGCATCTGGAAAAGGTGCGCGCGCAGCTTCCGCTACTTTTTACCGATACCACCCCCGATCAGGATCCTCTGGCACGTGACAGATTCGCACAGCAGTTCGTTCATCTGTTTTCTCTGATCGCCGCGATACCTTGCACGCAGGCGATCGAGACCGGCGATAGCGATCGTGCTGATGATCGAGATCATGATCCTGCATCAGTGACTGATAAGGAAAATCACCAGAATCAGCACGCATGGGATAACACGCAGAGTTTGCATGCCATTTTTCTGGAAGAAGCACATACCCGTCTTCGTCAGATCCGGGAATTGCTTCACGCATCCGATACGGACGATGCGGCCGTCTTTGCAATGGCTGCCAATGCGGCGCATGCACTTGCCGGATGTTCAGCGACCGTCGGTTTGTCGGAGATGCATCAGCTCGCAATGGCGATGGAGGCAGTACTTTCGTCCCTTCACGCCAGTGAGAGCAGGCGCGATGCAACCGCGTTGCCGCTGCTGTGTGAGGCGCTGCAGGCGCTTGAACAAATACTCGCCGATTGGCCATCGGGAGCGGTGTCGCAGGTGCCGCCCGTGTTATTCGAACGCCTGCTTGCACTATCGCTGGCATTGCCCGAGTCCACCGCTGATACAGACACCGACCAGACTTGCCCGCTGCTGCCGGACACACCCTGTACGCAAGCGCTGGATGCTGTCGGCGAAACGCCTTTGCCTTGCCAGGATCGCGCAGAGCAACCGGTAGCAGCGTCGAAGGAAAGGCCGGATCAGGTAAGCACTCAGACGCCATCGAACCCACTGACTGCGCCGGTGCTGACTCCAGCGCCGGCAACAACAATACAGGCACCTACGCTGAACCGATCAGCCGAGTCTGGGGCCGATGCCGTCCATGATGAGCTTCATGAAATTTTCTTCGAAGAGGCGGCTGATCTGATGCCGCAGCTGGATCAGCTGCTGCGTCACTGGATAGCCGAGCCTTCCGACAAAGAAGCGCCCGCGCAGATGCTGCGTATTCTTCACACATTAAAAGGCAGCGCGCGCATGGCCGGCGAGGTGGCGCTGGGTGATGCGCTGCATCGCATGGAACAAACCGTCGATGAACTTTCGCGCTGCACTTCGCCGGAGACCGCCGCCCTGCGCGGTCTCGAAGCGACGCTGGATCAGTGCCTGCAGCCTTTCGTGCCGGCCACCCCGCTGGCCTTGTCGGCCGCCGACGATAGCCGCCACAGCGGGCTGAAGTCATCTCTTGGTACAACGCACTCAGACATTTCCGGCGATAACGTCAACAGCGCCAAGCTGCCTGCTGCCGCTGAGGCCCGTGTTGCTGCTGAACCTCAGGGAAAAACGCCGGCGCCGTTACAGCTGCGTGTACGTGCAGATTTTCTGGATCGAATCACCCGTTCCGGCGCGGAGCTGCTGGTTGGAAGTTCTCGTCTGACGAATGAATTGCAGCTGCAACGGCAATCGGTGACTGATCTTTCGGACAATCTCGGGCGTTTGCGATCCCAATTGCGTGAACTTGAAATTTATGCCGAGTCGAACATTGCCTCCGGTGCCATTCAAAACACGGCTGCCGGATTTGATCCGCTCGAATTTGACCGCTACACCCGTTTGCACGAGCTGACGCGCATGATGACTGAAAGTCTTGCCGACATGAGTAGCCTGCAGAGAACCTTGTCACGCCAGCTAGATAACACCGTGCTGACTGTGACTGCTCAGGGACGTCATGCGCGGGGTTTGCAATCGGATTTGCGGCGGGTGCGGACGCTGCCCTTTGCCAGTCTGAGCGGGCGACTCCAGCATTTGCTGCGTCAGATCGCGCGTGACAAAGGCTGCGCTGTCATGCTCGATATTGACGGCGGCAGCGTCGAAGTCGATCGGGGTGTGTTGGACCGTATCACGGGTCCGCTGGAGCACTTGCTGCGCAATGCAGTCGCGCATGGCATCGAAAGTCCGGCGGAACGTCTCGCACTGGGCAAGGCCGCCAGCGGACAGATCAGTATGACTTTGTCGCAGCAGGGAAATGGTTTGCTGCTGCAGATCAGGGATGACGGTCGCGGTCTGGATTATCAGCGCATTCGCCAGCGTGCCGTCGCACTGGGCTTGCTATCCCCGGATGCGCATCCCGATCAGGCTGTTTTGTCCCAGCTGATTTTCGAGCCGGGATTTTCAACCGCGAGTGAAATCACCGAACTCTCCGGTCGTGGCATCGGCATGGATGCAGTGCGTGCAGCCGTCATCGCGCTCGGCGGTCAGATAAAAATCACCAGTACGCCGGGCGAGGGGACTAGTTTCATGCTGAGCCTGCCGCTGACACTGGCAACCATGCAGGTGGTGCTGGTCACTGCGGGTTCGCGCGACGTGGCGATTCCCGCAACGCTGGTGCAGCAGGTGCTGCAACTGTCTCCATCAGAGTTGCTGCATGCACGCGAGACGGGTGGACTGGCCTGGCAGGGACGTCAGCTGCCCTTGCACCGGCTCACAGGTCTGCTGGGCGAACCGGTGGTTGATGCTGAAATCGCACACCGCACACCGGTGGCCGTACTCCGCCAGTTCGATCATGAACTGGCGATTGAGCTCGATGCCGTGGCCGGCCACCGTGAGGTGGTCGTCAAGAATCTCGGACCTCAGCTGGCGCAGGTGCCCGGTCTGGCCGGTGCGACGGTGTTGGGCGACGGCAGTATCACGCTGATCATCAATCCCTTGCCGTTGCCCGAATTCGTTGCAACCCATGCGGTTCATTCCCACGCCTTGGCGTCATCCGAGGTCCGGACAAAACAGGCGCCGCGAATTCTGGTGGTTGATGACTCACTCACCGTGCGACGCGCCAGCCAGCGATTACTCGAACGTCATGGTTATGCGGTGGTGCTGGCACGCGACGGGATGGATGCGCTGGCGCAGTTGCGCCTTCATTTGCCTGCGGCTGTGTTACTGGATATCGAAATGCCTCGCATGGATGGTTTCGAATTGCTCATCGCCTTGCGTGATGATCCCCGCTGGCGTGATCTCCCGGTGGCGATGATTACCTCGCGCACCGCAGAGCGGCATCGCGAGCATGCAATGAAGCTGGGTGCGACAGCCTACCTTGGTAAACCGTTTGTTGAAGAAGAATTGCTGGATTTATTGACGCAATGGCTTGCATCGGCCGCCACGGAGGATAAGCTTGATTTTGCCTGAGTCGCTGAACCCGTAACCAGTGACAGCAACAGCATCATTTTTCCTGAACCGGAGGCGCAAATGAAGCTCGCATGGGTGACTGACCGAAGTACGACCGGCATGAATCGTCCGCATGACCGGATCGCACTGGTCTTGCAGGGAGGTGGTGCGTTGGGTGCTTATCAGGCGGGTGCGTTCGAGGAATTGTCGGATACCGCTTATCAGCCGGATTGGATCGTCGGCGTATCAATCGGCGCCATCAATGCCGCGATCATTGCGGGTAACCCACCCGAACGACGTGTCGAGCGTTTATCAGAATTCTGGCATCAGGTTTCTTCAGGGTTGCCGGGGTTTTCTGAAAATAGTCTCCTGATGCCCTGGTTACGTGCGATGACAGAAGTTAGCGAGCCGAGAGCTGCGTTCAGCCAATGGAGCGCATGGCACGCCGCATTACTGGGGATACCCGGCTTTTATCAGCCACGCATACCACCGCCGCCGTTTCAACCCGAGGGCACGCCGGGGGCATTGAGTCTTTACGACACCAGGCCGCTGCGCAAGACGCTCGAATCGCTGATTGACTTTGATCTACTCAACGACGGATCGATCCGGTTGTCATTGGGCACGGTCAATGTCAGGACCGGCAACTCGCACTATTTCGACAGTACCCAATGTCGTATTGCACCCGAGCACATCATGGCCAGCGGCGCGCTGCCGCCATCGTTTCCGCCCGTGATTATCGACGGCGAAGCCTGGTGGGATGGCGGCATTTTATCGAACACACCGCTGCAGCACGTGCTTGATATGCGCCGCAAAAATGAATGCGTGCTGATTTTTCAGATTGATTTATTCAACGCGCGCGGTACGGTACCGACAACCTTTGATGAAGTACTCAAGCGTCAGAAAGACATTCTGTATTCCAGTCGCACCCGCTACACCAGCAATATGGTGGCTGAAATCACCAACACCCGGCGTGCGATTTGCGATCTGATTGCCAAGCTTCCGGAGGACTTGAAGGATGATCCTGAAGTCCGTCATCTCGATGAATTTGCCCGGGTCGCACCGGTCGATCTGGTGCACCTAATTTATCGTCCCGGTCCGCATGAGCGCGAATCGCTGGATTATGAATTTTCACGCGTCTCAGTGCTCGAGCGCTGGGAAGCGGGTCGACGCGATCTGCGCGACACGCTGATGCACCCTGAATGGCTGAAGCACGCTGGGCAGACGAGTGGTGCGACTCAGTACGATCTCACTCAGCACACTCGTGCCGTAAGTAAAGCCGCCGAATGAGGTGCTGACTCAAAAACTCGACAAAAAAATTTTTATAAGGCAGTCAACAGGCGCGCCGGCTTACCTTATTTTTTTACCACCGCATAGCGCTCTAGCGTTCGCTTTCGCGCTTCGTCATGCGCGACGATCGGTCTCGGATAATCTTTGCCCAGTGTCACCCGAGCACCGCTGAGTACCATCTCAGGCGCCAGCCAGGGCGCATGAATATGTTTGCGATCCAATCCGGCCAGTTGCGGCAGGTAGCGTTTGATGAATTTGCCTTCAGTATCAAATTTTTCCGATTGCGTGATTGGATTGAAAATCCGGAAATAAGGTTGCGCATCGCAGCCGGATGACGCCGCCCACTGCCAGCCGCCATTGTTGGCAGACAAATCGAAATCATTGAGTTGACGCGCGAAGTAGGCTTCGCCACGCTGCCAGGCGATGCCCAGATCTTTGATCAGAAAGCAGGCGGTCACCATGCGCAGGCGATTGTGCATATAACCTGTCTGGTTCAGCTGATGCATTGCTGCATCGACCAGCGGATACCCGGTTCGGCCTTCACACCAGGCGGCAAACGCAGCATCTGCCGCCGGGCCTTCTTCCCACTCAATGCGATCATATTCAGGCTTGAATGCGCGTTCGATGACGCGCGGGTGATGATGCAGAATCATGAAATAAAAATCCCGCCACACCAGTTCGGACAGCCAGACAGCTGCGCCGTCACCACCGGTGCCCGCCTGAATGGCCTGCATCGCATGCCGGGCCAGCGCGCGAATGGATACGGTCCCAAAGCGCAGGTGCACCGACAGATACGACGGCCCTTTCACTGACGGAAAATCACGCGCAGCGCCATAGCGTGGCAGGCGCGGCAGAAAATCATCCAGCAGTGTTTTCGCACCCAGCATGCCGGGTTTGATATTGAGCGCATCAAGATCGCATTCCTCGAAACCCATCGCGGCCAATGTCGGTATGGTGCCTGCAGGCGGGGGCGCAAGCTGCGATTTTTTCGGTGTGCAATCGAAGGCTTCCAGCAAGGACAGATTGAATCCACCCGAGGGTAGCTGGAATTTTTTCAACCAGGCATTCTTGTATGGGGTGAATACCGACATCGGCTTGCCCATCTGCGACAACACCTCGTTTTTTTCATGAATCACCTGATCTTTGCTGGTCAGTAGCGCACAGCCGCTTTTTTTCAGCGTTTCAGCGACCGCTTGATCGCGCGCCAGTGCCGCCGGTTCATAGTCGTGATTGATGAAAACCGCGTTAATGCTTAGCTCGGCAACCAGTTCAGGGATCACAGTTTCTGCGCGCGCATGTCGCACGATCAGGCCACCGCCATGCTCGCGCAACGCAGCATCGAGCTCGATCAGGCTGGCATGAATGAAGGCGACACGGCGATCCCGCTGGCCATACTCCCGCAATGGATCCAGAATGTCCTTGTCAAAAATGAAAGCGCAATACACAGTCCGGCTGCTTTGCAGCGCATGATGGAGCGCGACATGATCAAAATTGCGCAGGTCACGGCGAAACCAGACCAGGGATTTCTCGTACTGACTCATGGGGTGGCGGGGGCTCGTATCGGAAAGCCGGCAGTGTAGCCTTTCCCGGCGGAGGTGGGGCAGGTCGTTGGCGCTGACTTTCTCCGGCCGCCGCAGTCAAAGCTGATAAAATTCGACCTATGGCCAAGCAAGGCAAGTCACACCCCACTTCATCCTCCGCGTCAGACGCGGAAGCCAGCGATTTTTCTTCCTCTGCCTCACCGATTGACACACCGGCTGACGTATCGACCGACATACCGCAGCTTCAGCTGGCCGATCACTTCCTGATCGCCATGCCATCCATGCTCGATCCGGTGTTTGGCGGAACGGTTGTCTATATCTGCGAACATCATGTTGGTGGCGCACTCGGCGTCATCATCAATCGTCCGACGGACATGACCATGGATATCCTGTTCGAGCGACTTGAGCTGTCGCTCGAAATCAGTCCGCATGTACCGCTGCTGCCGCGCGCGCCCGTCATGTTCGGCGGTCCAGTGCAGGTCGAGCGTGGTTTTGTGCTGCATGCGCCCAGCACTACCTACAATTCATCGCTGACCGTATCGGATGAGGTGTCGCTGACCACATCGCGTGATGTGCTCGAGGCGGTTTCCAACGGGCAGGGGCCGCAGCAGTTGCTGGTCACCCTCGGTTGTGCCGGCTGGAGCGCCGGTCAGCTCGAAGAAGAAATCCTGCGCAATGGCTGGCTGACCGTGCGTGCTGATCCTGCGATCATTTTCGAGACGCCAATCGAATCACGCTTCGTCGCCGCAATGAATTTACTGGGTATCGATCCCAATCGGCTGAGCGGAGAAGCGGGGCATGCGTGAGGCGCCTGTCTTTTTCTGCGCATGATGACCGTGCTGGCTTTTGATTTCGGGCTCAAGCGCATTGGCGTCGCGGTCGGCAACACGCTGATACGGCAAGCGCAGCCCTTGCAGGTCATCGACGAAGCGACCAATGACGGCAAGTTCGATGCGATTGCGCAGTTGCTCGCCGAGTGGCAGCCGCAGCGCGTGATCGTCGGCTTGCCACTGCATCCGGACGGTGCAGAACACGAGATGAGCGTGCGCTGCCGGCGCTTCGCCAACCAGATTCACGGTCGTTTCGGCATTGAGACCGCATTGATCGATGAGCGCTACACGTCAGCGGTGCTGACACAGCGTCGTGGCCAGCATGTCGATCACGAAGCCGCTGCTCTGATACTTCAACAATATTTTGATGCCCATGAATCCCACTGAACTCGACGCCGAAACGCTATTTACGCAACTCGAGCAAGCCGTTGGTGCCGGACTGGCTGGTACCTCGCGGCTTGCGATTGTCGGCATCTATTCCGGTGGCGCATGGATCGCTGAACGTCTGGCGACATCGCTCGGCATAGCCGACCTGGGCTTTGTCGATGTTTCGTTTTATCGCGACGACTATGCCGAGCGCGGCCTTCATCCCGAGGTCCGGCCCAGTCAGATACCTTTTGATGTCGAGGGCGCGACCATCCTGCTGGTTGATGACGTGCTCTACACAGGTCGCACCACGCGAGCTGCGATTAACACGCTGTTCGACTACGGACGCCCCGCCCGCATCATGCTGGCGGCGCTGGTCGATCGCGGCGGACGCCAGTTGCCCGTGGCGCCCGACTTTGTCGCGAAGACCATTACGCTCCCAGACGACCAGCAACTCGTGCTGCAAAAATCCGATGATGGCCGTTTCTCACTCTCCATAGACCATGCATAACCCGCAACTTAATAAAAACGGCGAGCTGCAGCACCTGATTACGCTCGAGGGTCTGCCACCCGCGGTTATTACCCGCATTCTGGATACCGCAGCATCCTTCGTCAGTGTCGGCGATCGCGAAGTGAAGAAAGTACCGCTGATGCGCGGCAAGAGCGTATTCAATCTGTTCTTCGAAAACTCGACACGCACACGCACCACCTTCGAGATCGCTTCCAAGCGCCTGTCAGCCGATGTGATCAATCTGAATATTTCCGCATCTTCGGCCAGCAAGGGTGAGTCGCTGCTCGATACCATTGATAACCTCGCTGCCATGCATGCGGACATGTTCGTGGTGCGGCACGCGCAGTCGGGTGCGCCGTACCTGATAGCGCGCCATCTGACAGAAACGCGTCAGGATCATGTGCATGTGGTGAACGCCGGTGATGGTCGTCATGCGCATCCGACCCAAGGTCTGCTGGATATGTACACGATCCGGCACTACAAAAAAGATTTCCGCAATCTGACCGTCGCCATCGTCGGCGACATACTGCACAGTCGTGTCGCTCGTTCCGATATTCACGGCCTGACCACATTGGGTGTTCCTGAAGTGCGCGCGATTGGTCCGCGCACCCTGCTGCCCGGCGGGCTGGAGCAAATGGGTGTGCGCGTTTTCAACGACATGAACGAAGGTCTGAAAGGCGTCGATGTCATCATCATGCTGCGGCTGCAGAACGAGCGCATGAACGGTGCCTTGCTGCCATCGGCGCAGGAATATTTCAAAAGCTACGGTCTGACACCTGAGCGACTTGCACTGGCCAAAACGGATGCGATCGTGATGCATCCCGGGCCCATGAATCGCGGCGTCGAAATTGATTCGGCCGTCGCCGATGGCGAACAGGCGGTGATTCTTCCCCAAGTAACGTTTGGTATTGCGGTGCGTATGGCCGTGATGAGCATGCTGGCGGGTACCTGAAAAAATGAGCATGAGACTTCAACTAAAAAATGGCCGCGTCATCGACCCGGCGAACCAGATCGATGCGGTACAAGATCTCTTTATCGCTGACGGAAAAATAGCCGCAGTCGGTGTGGCACCCGCCGGTTTTCAGGCCGATCAGGTCATTGATGCCAGCGGACTGATCGTCGCGCCCGGACTGGTGGATCTGTCGGTACGACTGCGCGAGCCCGGTTATGAATACCGCGCCACGCTCGAGTCCGAGTTGCGGGCGGCACTCGCTGGTGGTGTGACCAGTCTGTTGTGTCCTCCCGATACCGATCCGGTGCTTGACGAACCCGGTTTGGTCGAAATGCTGGTGCACCGCGCGCGTGGCCTGAATCAGTCGCATGTCTATCCGCTGGGTGCACTGACCATGGGTCTGAAAGGCAAAGAACTCACCGAAATGGCCGAACTGACGGAGGCTGGCTGCGTAGGTTTTTCACAAGCCGAAGAGAGTATCGGCGACACCATCGTGCTCATGCGCGCGCTGCAGTATGCGCAGACCTTTGCTTACACCGTCTGGCTGCGTCCGCAGGATCCCCACCTCAGTAAAGGTGGTACCGCGCACAGCGGTCCGCTGGCATCGCGCCTGGGCTTGTCCGGCATACCGGTGATCAGTGAGACCATTGCACTGCATACGATCTTTGAACTGATTCGTACGACTGGCACCCGCGTCCACTTGTGCCGTGTCTCATCCGCAGCTGGCATTGCGCTGGTACGTGAAGCGAAAGCGGAAGGCTTGCCTGTCACCTGTGATGTGGGCGCCCATCATGTTCATCTGACGGACAACGACATCGGCTTTTTCGATTCGAATGCGCGGCTGTCACCGCCGCTGCGCAGCCAGCGTGACCGGGACGCGATTCGTCAGGGACTGATCGATGGCACGATCGATGCGATCTGCTCCGATCATACGCCGGTTGATGATGATGAAAAACTCCTGCCCTTCGGCGAGGCATCGCCGGGCGCGACCGGTCTGGAGCTGCTGCTGTCGTTGTCGCTGAAGTGGGCGACCGAGACGCTGCCGGAAAAAGATCAATGGTCTGTGGCCGTGGCCCGAATCAGCTGCGACCCCGCCCGTGTCGCGGGCCTGAATGCCGGCAGTCTGTCGGTCGGCAGCACGGCCGATGTCTGCGTTTTCGATCCTCACCATCGCTGGACGGTGAACGCAACAACGCTCACCAGTCAGGGCAAGCACACGCCCTTCATCGGCTACGAATTGCAGGGGCGGGTCAGCCACACTATCGTCTCTGGTCGTCTGGCCTTCAGCCGCAGCGCCTGAGTCCAGGCGATCCTGATGCTGATCTTCTGAGTATGTCTGCGCCTGTGCCCGTTCTTCCGCTGGCCAGACTCGCCGTGCATCTGGCGGTCGGTCTTTGTAAAGCTGCGCTGCTTTTCCCTTGGCTTGATGGCGCCGGCCGTGATCGCCGGATACAACGCTGGTCGCAGCAACTGGTCCGCATTTGCGGTCTGACGCTGCAGATTGATCACACCTTGCAGCAGCAGCCTGCATCCCCCGCGCTCATCATTTGCAATCACATTTCGTGGCTGGATATTTTCGTCATCAATACGATTCATCCCTGCCGTTTCGTCGCGAAATCCGATATCCGCGACTGGCCGCTGATTGGCTGGCTCTGCGATAAATCCGGCACTATCTTCATAGCGCGCGGCAGGCAGCGTGATGTGCGACGCATTTATGCCGGGCTGGTGCACAGTATTCATGCAGGTGAACGCGTCGCGTTTTTCCCGGAGGGGACCACAGCATCGCAAGGTACGGTACTGCCATTTCACGCAAATCTTTTCGAGGCAGCGATTGAGGCGCAGGTACCCGTGCAACCCTATGCAATACGTTATGTTGACGTACAGGGTGGACTGCATGCCGCCGCAGATTTTGTGGGTGACATGAGTTTTCTGGACAGCGTGATCACCATCATGCAAAACAAGGGCATGAAAGCCGAATTGATTCGTTTACCTGCGATCGATACGCAAGGCGCGCACCGGCGCGATCTGGCGAAGACGGCGCGTGAGCAGATTGCTGCCGTACTTGGCGTCAGCCCGGGTCCTGATGCTGCGGACAATCCACCTGTACCAGCTGTCGAGTCTGCAAACACACTGCCGTAAGCTTTCCGCCCCAGACGCAGCCGCTGTCGATGCCCAGCAGCCTGGGTCGCTGTATTAGCCCCAGCGTTGACCAGTGGCCGAATACAACGGTGACGTCGGACGTCTGTCGTGTTGGCACATCAAACCAGGGCAGATAACCGGCGGGCGGATTGCCCGGTCCTTCCTTGGTATCAAATTCCATATCGCCATCAGCCGTGCAAAAGCGCAGCCGTGTCAGGCCATTGACGATGCAGCGCATGCGCTCTTCGCCCTGCAGCGCATCGTTCCAGCGCAGCGGCGTGTTGCCGTACATGATGCGCAGGAATTCTTGCCAGTGCGGGCCACGTAACTGGGTGGTGACTTCATCTGACAGTGCCATTACCTGCATTGCAGTCCATTGCGGCAGCACACCTGCGTGCACGATCAGATGATCTTGCTCAAACAGCGCCAGTGGTTGCTGACGTAGCCAGGTCAGCAATTCATCGCAATCGGGCGCACTCAGAATTTCCTGCATCGTATCCATGCGCCCGCGTCCCCGCGCACCGCAGGCGATCGCCAGCAAATGAAGATCATGATTGCCGAGAACCGTGCGGGCCCGGTTGCCCAAGGCTTTGACCAGACGCAGTGTGCGCAGCGAGGCTGGACCGCGATTGACCAGATCACCGACAAAGATCAGCTGCGCATCCGGTGACTGCTGATCGATGCGTTCCAGCAGCTGTTCGAGGTCGGCGGCACAACCTTGCAGATCGCCGATGGCGTAAGTTTCCATGAGGTTCAGATGGATGATGTCGATCAGTTATTCGGGCCTGTGAGGCGCAATCCAGTTCATGAAGGATGACTTTTCAACGTCACTGGATCCCCCCTTGCAGGGCGCGCACTGGCTTGCAAGCCAGTGCCGTTGCGCGGGCATGCAGCAAGCTGCATGAAATCCCCGCTCCACCCTGCGCTGAGGGCCCCGCAAAGAACAGCGACCCCATTGTAAACGCAGCACTGATCCTGCTGGCTTGGCCTGCTTTTCCCGTGAAAGTCGGGGTCAGTAGCGTAAAATGCGACTGCAAATCAGTTCTGCATTTTTATCGTATTTCAGAGGTATTTCATGATTCTGGTGACTGGCGGTGCCGGCTTCATCGGCTCGAACTTCGTGCTGGATTGGCTGTCGGGCAGTGATGAGCCGGTGCTCAATCTGGACAAGCTGACCTATGCGGGCAACCCCGCCAATTTTGCGTCGCTGTCCGGCGATGCGCGTCATGTCTTCGTGCAGGGCGATATCTGCGACCGCGCACTCGTCAGTGCGCTGCTCGACCAGCACCGGCCACGCGCCATCGTTCATTTCGCCGCTGAAAGTCATGTCGATCGCTCGATTCACGGCCCCGGCGATTTCGTGCGCACTAATGTCGATGGCACTTTTAGTTTGCTCGAGGCGACGCGCGCCTATCTGGCCGGTTTGACCGATGCTGAGCGTACTGCGTTTCGCTTTCTGCACGTATCGACCGACGAAGTGTTTGGCAGTCTGGGCCCCGACGATGCGCCGTTCTCCGAAATCACACCCTACGCGCCGAACAGCCCGTATTCGGCATCAAAAGCCGCGTCCGACCATCTGGTGCGTGCCTGGCATCACACCTACGGCCTGCCCGTCATTACGGGTAATTGCTCGAATAATTACGGACCGCTGCAGTTCCCCGAGAAGCTCATCCCGCTGATCATTGCCAATGCACTCGCAGGCAAACCGCTACCCGTGTATGGCGATGGCCGTCAGGTTCGTGACTGGCTGTACGTTGGCGATCATTGCAGCGCCTTGCGGCGTGTGCTCGAAGCCGGTCGTCCCGGCGAGACCTACAACATCGGTGGCTGGAATGAAAAAGCGAATATCGATGTGGTCCACACGCTGTGCGCTTTGCTCGATGAACTCGCGCCGCGTGAACGCTCGTACGGCGAACTGATTACGTTTGTCACCGACCGCCCCGGTCATGATCGTCGCTATGCGATCGATGCCCGCAAGGCAGAACGCGAACTCGGCTGGCGGCCCGCAGAAACGTTCGAGACTGGCATGCGCAAAACCGTGCAGTGGTATCTCGATCATCAGGACTGGGTTCGGGAAGTACAGTCGGGAGCGTATATGCAATGGATAGACCGTAATTACAGCCAGCGCAGCGGAGTGGCAGCATGAACGACAAGACGAACGGCCGGCGCGGCATCATCCTGGCCGGTGGATCGGGTACCCGCTTGTACCCGGTAACGATGGCCGTGTCGAAGCAACTCCTGCCGGTGTATGACAAGCCGATGATCTACTATCCGCTGACCACCCTGATGCTGGCAGGTATGCGCGATATTTTGCTGATCTCTACACCGCAGGATACGCCGCGCTTCGAGCAATTGTTCGGCGACGGTAATCAGTGGGGTATCAATATTCAGTATGCGGTGCAGCCTTCGCCGGACGGATTGGCGCAAGCCTTCATCATCGGGCGCGAATTTGTCGGCAATGCACCGTCAGCGCTGATCCTGGGTGACAACCTCTATTACGGCCACGATCTGGAAGTGCAGCTGACTGCCGCGAATGCCCGCGCGCAGGGCGCGACGGTGTTTGCTTATCATGTGCTGGACCCCGAGCGCTATGGTGTGGTGGGTTTTGATGCGCAGCGTCGTGCAATCAGCATCGAGGAAAAGCCAGCGAAACCTCGGTCCAACTACGCAGTCACGGGCTTGTATTTTTATGATCAGCAGGTGTGCGATATCGCGGCCAGCATCAAGCCCTCCGCGCGCGGTGAACTGGAGATCACCGATGTCAATCGCATCTATCTTGAAAAAAGTGAGTTGCAGGTCGAAGTCATGGGGCGTGGCATGGCCTGGCTGGATACGGGCACGCATGAGTCACTGATGGAAGCCGGGCAGTTCATCGCCACACTGGAAAAACGACAGGGTCTGAAAATCGCCTGTCCTGAAGAGATCGCCTTCCGCAAAGGCTATATCGATGCAGCGCAACTGCAGAAGCTCGCCGAGCCGATGAAGAAAAACAGTTACGGCCAGTATTTGCTGCGCCTGCTCGAAGACAGGATTTTCTGACCGCATGAATATTGTTCAGACCACGATTCCGGATGTACTGATCATTGAGCCCACCGTGTTCGGTGACGCTCGCGGATTTTTTTTCGAAAGCTACAATGCGCGGCAGTTCGAAACGCTGACAGGTTTTGCGCCGCCCTTCGTTCAGGATAATCACTCGCGTTCTGCGCGTGGTGTGCTGCGCGGACTGCACTATCAGATCCGTCAGCCACAGGGTAAGCTGGTCCGCGTGATTGCCGGCGAGGTCTTTGATGTCTGCGTTGATATGCGTCGCAGCTCGCCCTTTTTCGGACAATCGGTGGCGGTCACGCTGTCTGCTGACAATCACCGCCAGTTATGGATACCACCGGGATTCGCGCACGGGTTTCTCGTCACCAGCGAGTATGCGGAGTTCGTTTACAAAGCCACCGACTATTACGCGCCCGAACATGAACGCTCGCTGCAGTGGAATGATCCGGCGCTGAAAATCGATTGGCCTTTGAATGCTGAGCCTATGCTCTCGGCCAAAGACAAATCCGCCTTGCCACTCGCTCAGGCTGAAACCTTCGAATGAAAATACTCGTCACCGGCTGCCACGGTCAGGTTGGTCAGGCACTCAGCCAGCATCTGCAGGATCTGGGTGAGATTCATGCAGACATTCATGCGCTCGGGCGCGAGCAGCTTGATCTGGCAGACCCGCTAGCGATCCGACAGGTGATGCAAAACTTGCGACCAGATATGGTGATCAATGCCGCGGCGTATACGGCAGTCGATCAGGCCGAGTCAGAGGAAACGCTCGCCATGCGCATCAATGCAGAAGCGCCCGGCATCCTGGCTGAAGAAGCCAAAAAAATCGGCGCATCACTGATTCACTATTCCACCGACTATGTATTCGATGGCAGCAAACAAGGTGCCTGGACCGAAGACGATGCAGTGTCGCCGCTATCGGCCTACGGTCGCAGCAAGCTCGCTGGCGAGCAGGCGATTGCTGCCGTTGGTATTCCCCATCTGATTCTTCGCACCAGTTGGGTCTATGGTTTGCACGGTAAAAATTTTTTACTGACGATGCTCAGATTGGCGCAATCCCGCGATTCGCTCTCTATTGTCGATGATCAGATCGGTGCCCCGACCTGGAGTCATACAATCGCTGAAGCCACGGCGAGTATCGTGAAACAATTTCCCAGAGCTGAGCAAATCGCTGACCATCGTGGCATTTATCATTTGTGCGCGACCGGACACACCAGCTGGTATGGCTTTGCACAGGCGATTTTTTCGCATCCCGCTGTACACAAACGTCCGGCACTGCAGGCAATCACGACAGCGCAATATCCGACACCCGCCCGCCGCCCGGCCAATTCAGTGATGAGCACCGAAAAATTCCGGCAATCTTTTGGCGAACTGCCGTCCTGGCAGGATGCTTTACACCACTGTCTGAACGGTCTGCATCGTCATGACAATAGTTTGAGTAATTAAAAATTTTCTGAGAGCTTCTAACATCATGGTTACTGGTACGGTCAAATTAACACCGGGTATTTTCAAAGCCTACGACATACGCGGTGTGCTGGGCGCGACGCTCGATAACGGTATCGCGTATCAGATTGGGCAAGCGTTCGGGTCCGCTGCCGTCGATTGTGGTGAGCATACGGTTGTGATCGGTCGTGATGGTCGTTTGTCAGGGCCGGAACTCTCGGCAGCGCTCGCTGCAGGTTTGCAGGATGCGGGTATTGATGTGATTGATATCGGCATGGTCGCTACGCCCATGCTGTACTTTGCGACGCATACGCTGGGTGCCAACAGCGGCATCATGGTCACCGGCAGCCACAATCCGCCGGATTACAACGGTTTCAAGATGGTGCTGGCTGGCGAAACACTTTCGGGCGAAGCCATCCAGGCCATCCGTCGACGGATTGAGCGAGGCGATTGGGAAGAGCTCGGCCAAGGTGATCTGCAGGAAGTGGAGATCATCCCGGATTACATCCGGCGCG
The DNA here is from genome assembly GCA_964639465.1 of uncultured Bifidobacterium sp. Taxonomy (GTDB): domain Bacteria; phylum Pseudomonadota; class Gammaproteobacteria; order Burkholderiales; family Burkholderiaceae_D; genus Pernthalerella. The sequence goes on from CAZXDB010000031.1 coordinate 23,638, forward strand.
TGACCGAGGATATCCCGGTGTCACTCGCTTCCGCCCTGAAGACAGTGGTGGACTGTGGCAATGCCG
>CAZXDB010000031.1:23713-24946 GCA_964639465.1 uncultured Bifidobacterium sp.
GTATCAGCGGCTGCAGGAAGGCCGGCTCGCGCAAGGGCAAGGCAGCTACAGCGAACAGTCGGTGCGTGATGCGTATCTCAAGCGCATCGTCGGCGATATCAAACTCGCGCGTCCGATGCACATTGCCATTGATTGCGGCAACGGCGTCGCCGGTGCAGTGGCGGGTGACTTGTATCGTCAGCTCGGTTGCACCGTGACGGAATTGTTTTGTGAAGTCGATGGCAATTTCCCGAATCATCATCCCGATCCCGCGCATCCGGAAAACCTGCAGGATCTGATCCGCACGCTGGCCGACACCGATGCAGAAATCGGACTAGCGTTTGATGGCGACGGCGATCGTCTCGGTGTGGTGACCAAAACAGGTCAGATCATTTATCCCGACCGGCAGCTGATGCTGTTTGCGCAAGAAATACTTGGCCGCCATCCCGGCGCGCCGATACTCTTCGATGTCAAATGCAGCCGCCATGTCACTGAAGTCGTCAAAGCTGCCGGTGGCCAGCCCGTCATGTGCCGGACGGGTCATTCGCTGGTGAAAGCGAAAATGAAAGAGACCGGCGCACCGTTTGGCGGCGAAATGAGCGGTCATTTGTTTTTCAAAGACCGCTGGTATGGTTTCGATGACGGACTGTATGCCGGCGCGCGCTTGCTCGAGCTGGTCAGCCAGGTGAATGATCCGGGCGCCATGCTCAATGCTCTGCCGCAGTCCATCTCGACGCCCGAGCTGCAGATCGCGCTGCCCGAAGGTGAGAATCATGCTGTCGTCGCCCAGCTGCAGCGCGACGCGCAATGGCCGGGTGCGCGTGATGTGATCACCCTCGACGGCGTGCGTGTGGAATACGCGGATGGTTTCGGTCTGGTGCGCGCATCAAATACCACACCGGTGCTGGTCTTGCGTTTCGAGGCCGAAGATACCGAGGCGCTGCATCGCATCCAGCAATCGCTGGGGACTGCGATACGCGCGATACGTCCTGACGCTGCACTACCGTTCTGAATGCGGATGGATGCACTCCGGCTGCGCGCCTACTCTCTGGTCTGGTGGCTGGCCTTGCCGCTGGTGCTGCTGCGTCTGTGGTGGCGCGGTCGCAGTGAGCCGGGCTATCGCCAACATCTTGCGCAACGTCTGGGCAAATACGCTCCTGCGCCCCCATCACCGCTGATCTGGGTCCATGCAGTATCCGTTGGTGAGACTCGAGCTGCCGAACCGCTGATCCGGCGTTTGCTGAGTGATTTTCC
>CAZXDB010000032.1:0-14983 GCA_964639465.1 uncultured Bifidobacterium sp.
CGCTCGGCGCGAATCATTTGCGACAAATTCTCGAAGCAATGCGCGTCACGCAGAAATTCGTCCGCGCGCACCGCATGGTGGCGCATCATGCCCAAGAGCGTCGCGCCATAGCGCTGCCAATAGGCCATGCGCACCGTATCGACCGCCTCGGGATGGGCGGGCTTGTGCTCGGCATGGAGCACTCGCGCAATGGCGGCATTCATGTTGCGATTAATTGCCGGGAAAATCGCATGCGATGCGTCATGCAAGGTATTGTCCAGATCAAACAACCAGGTCAGACGCCGGCGCGCACGCATGCTTGGCGGACTCAGTGCGATCGGATCATTGTGCCGAACGCCTGTTCGGTCAGTACCTCAAGCAGCAGGGAATGCTCGATACGGCCGTCGATAATATGCACGGTGTTCACGCCGGATTTAGCCGCATCCAGTGCCGAAGAAATTTTAGGCAGCATACCGCCGGAAATGGTGCCGTCTTCGAACATTTCGTCAATCTCGCGCGCAGACAGATTGGTCAGCAGCTGGCCATTCTTGTCCATCACGCCAGGAATGTTCGTCATCATGATCAGCTTTTCTGCGCGCAGGATCTCAGCGATCTTGCCGGCGACCAGATCGGCATTGATGTTGTAAGCCTGACCATCCTCGCCAAAACCGATCGGCGAAATGATGGGAATGAAGGCATCATCTTGCAAAGCCTTGACGACAGCCGGGTTGATCGCCTCGATTTCACCCACAAAGCCGATATCCAGAAATTCGCCCGGATGCTGCTTGTCCGGCATCTGCATTTTGCGCGCGCGAATCAAACCGCCATCCTTGCCGGTCAGGCCGACCGCCTGTCCGCCATAGTGATTAATCAGCATCACGATGTCCTGCTGCACTTCGCCACCCAGCACCCATTCGACCACTTCCATCGTCTCTTCATCGGTGATGCGCATGCCCTGGACAAAGCTGCCCTGCTTGCCAATTTTTTTCAGCGCATTATCAATTTGCGGTCCGCCGCCGTGTACGACGACCGGATTCATACCGACGAGTTTGAGCAAGATGACATCGCGCGCAAAACCGTGCTTCAGACGTTCCTCGGTCATTGCGTTACCGCCGTATTTGACGACAATCGTCTTGCCATGGAATTTACGGATATAGGGAAGGGCCTCGGCCAGTATCTCGGCCTTGATTTCAGGGGCAATCGCAGTGGTGGGCATGGACTGGCGGGTTCCGATGAGGGTGTCAGGCAGGCACGCCCGCTTCAAACGAAGCGACATGCGCTGATAAAAACTGGCGAGATTTTACAGGCAAAACAATCGATATTCGCGCGACGTTGATTGTCTTTTTCACTCAGGCACAATAGCCTGCCAACCAACGTGGAGGGAAATCGACGATGAGCGCCTGCGTTCAGTGTGGTCAGCAATTCAACTGCGGCATGGTAGACATCCCGGCGACGGAGCCCTGCTGGTGCATGTCGCTGCCGCCCTTGCCACCGGCGCTGCTGGCCAGTGCCGGTGATACAACGCGCTGCTTTTGCCCAACATGCCTGCAAGACTTGCTGAATCGCCACCTGAGCGACTAGCGCCGTCCAACGTGCAGCTGCTCAGTGGCGGTCAACTCTTCCCGTGGCACCGGCATGAGCGGTACAGGGCTGCAGGCTGGTACCCTCAAAGCTGCTCTGTGCTGCCTGGACGCCGGTTTTCATGTTCCGATCCAGCCCACGCAACTCGTAGGCAAAGCGCGAGGAATTGATCGGATGCTCCTCCAGGCGCACATCGGTGATACCGGCATTTTTCAGTAATCTCAGTCGCGCCTCGGCCAGCTCCAGGCTGGAGAATACGCCCAGCGACACACCCCATCGACGCTCGCCAGCCTCCCGAATGACTGCAACATCATTGAAACCGAGCGCGCGTAATTGGGCCAGGCGACGCTGAGCACCGGCTTCACCTTGCTGAGGTGCGAGGAAAACCAGATGGGAAGGTGGCGCCTGAATCAAGCGTTTTTTGGGAAGCTCTCGCAAGGTCAGCAGCGCAAGCGACGACTCGAATTTCAGCGCGCTCTGTGTGGTGAACGGACCCACTTCAATGCATTCGCCTTCGGCGGCCTGCCGGACCAGAGGCCGCGCCGAGAGCAGGGTTAGCCGCTCGGGTGCGATTTCGCTGATGGACGGCATGCCTGATTTTTCAGCCGGCTGGTTTGGCGTTTGCAACAGCAAGAACACCAGCACGGCGTTAGCAAGCAGCAATATCCCGAAAAAAAGTCGCATCATGCAACAACCTCCGTCAAAGCCACTATATACAGTCCGGTCAACACCAGGTTGGGCACAAGCGCATGCGGCACCTGGAGATGGGGCGCGATGAGGGATGCCGCTCCGCCCGACATCAGGCACAGCGGTGCAGGTCCGGAATGTTGGGCAAAGGCGCGCTCAATCGCACCTGCCTGCGCCTGAATGCATCCGCTAATGATGGCCTGCCGGGTGTTGTCCGCCAGCGCATGCTCCAGAACAAGCTCGCTGACCGCCGGCAATTGCGCCGTGTTCACGGCCAGTGAACGTGCCATGGTGCCCAGACCGGGAAGGATCATCCCGCCCGTAAAACGGCCATCTGCCGTGAGTGCATCGACCGTGGTGGCCGTGCCGGCATTAACCACCAGCAAATCATGATCGGGGTAGTGATGACGCGCACCAATCAGCGCGGCAAAGCGGTCGCAACCGAGCTGCGACGGCTCGCGATAACCATTGCGCACACCGGCGCACGCCGGCAACGAAGCAAACCAGTGCAGCGCATCGGGTGCTATGCCGGCATCCGCCAGTGTTTGCGCTAATTGCTTTGCCAGTGCAGGGCCGGCCACATTGGATATCCAGACAACGCCGATGTCATTCGCCCGCGTCCCGTCGGCCTGCCACTGGACTGCAAGCCCGGCCAGCGCATCATGCGTGACGCTTCCCTCGGACTGCCAGACCATGTTAGGCACGGGAACAACATCGTCAGACGCCGTTAGCGCCCACTTGACCCGGGTATTGCCCGCATCAATCAGCAAACGCATGGGAAGTTCCTGAGGCAAGCGGCTTACGTAGGGAAATGTCGCCAGCCAGCACAGCAATACGTCCGGCACGGGTGTCCAGCAACAGGCAACCGATCTCGTCGATGCCACACGCAATGCCCTGCTGCAACAACCTGCCACCCTCGATCAGATCGACGGCTTCGCCTGCGTACGCATGCAATGCCTGCCAGCGTGCCACAAAGGGTGTGAAACCATGCACATCGAACAAGGGGAGTCCTTCCGCGAGTCCGTCGGCAAGCGCGGCAAGCAGCGCATTACGGTCAACGCCATCGGTCGCCAGCGACGCGGTGTCGGTGCCTGCGGCCGCATCGCGTTCTGGATGAGGATGCACATTGATGCCAACACCAATAATCGCCCAAGTGCCGGGACGGGCGCTCGCCGTTTCAATCAGAACACCACCCAGTTTGCGGCCATCGAGCAACAAATCATTCGGCCACTTCAGGCTTGCCTCCCATCCGCCGGCGCGCAAGGTCTCGGCAATCAAGACACCTACCGCCAGGGAAAGACCCGAAACCTGTCCAAGTTCGCCGCCAAAGCGCCAGGCCAGAGAGAAGCTGAGGTTATCGCCGGCCGCGTCCACCCAGCTTCGGCCGGCGCGGCCACGGCCGGCGGTTTGCTGCTCGGCCGCCAGCAGCACCGGCTGCGTGAGGCCGGGCAAGCGTGAGCGAAGGTCGGCGTTGGTGGAGCCGGTCGTTGCAACGACCTCGAACTGCATTACCTGCGCCGCGCTACGGCACAGAGAGGTCAGGCGATCAGCCATCAGGGAAGCGTTCATGGGGCGCATTGTATCGGCTGGCACGGGGCTGCGGGTGACGGCCGCACGAAAGTCACATACACTGCCGAGCATGTCGGATCCACAGATGCACAGCCTTGGCGAGGCGAGGCTTTCACCAGGCACCCACAGAAAAGCATCCGCATCGGTTCGTATTGCGCTGCTGGTCTATGTTCTGCTGATCATTTACGCCAGCGGCTTTCCGTTTTCCGGATGGCGCGACAATGGCCTTCTGCCCTGGACCTATCTGGGCGAGCGAATGCCGCATTACTGGACCTCATTCGATCTCATCGTCAACATGATCGGCTATGTGCCGCTGGGCGCGCTGGTCGTGCTAGCCCTGTATCCGCGGGTGCGCGGCCTGTGGGCGGTCCTAATCGCTATCGCATCGGGCATGCTGCTGGCCGCAACGCTGGAAGCGCTGCAAAGTTATCTGCCCTCGCGGGTACCCAGCAATCTAGATCTGATGACGAATTCGCTCGGCGTCGTGATCGGCGCGCTGAGCGGAACACGGATGTATTCGCCAGTGCTGGAAAAAAGCTGGCTGCGCTCGCTTCGCCGCGCGTGGTTTTCGGAGCAGGCGAGCCGGGGTCTGATCGTGGTGGCCCTGTGGCCGGTGGCACAAATCTATCCGCAGCCGTATCTGTTTGGTCACGGACAGTGGATGCCTGCGGTATCAGGCTGGCTGACATCCTGGCTGGATGTGCCAGTGGACCTGAGCCGGCTACTGTGGCAAGAAATACATTTCACCGTCGATCACTACCGGCTGCTGGAGCTCCTCATTACCGCCTTCGGCATGACCGGCGCGCTGCTGATGCTGTTGTGCCAGACGCGCAGAGAAGCGCCTAGACTAGCGCTGGCGCTGGCGCTGTTGCTGGCGGCGGTGACCACCAAGACGCTGGCCAATGCGGTACTGTTTGCGCCGGATGATGCCTTCAGCTGGCTCACGCCAGCCACCGTCAGCGGCCTGATCGTCGGTCTGCTGATGCTGGGCGGATTATCGTTTGCACCACGCGCGGCGCAGCGGCGAGTGGCCATGCTGTCGCTGCTGATTTCGCTGCTGCTGCTGAATGTAGCACCCTCAAATCCGTATTTCCTGTCGACCCTCCAGTACTGGGCGCAGGGCAAATTCCTCAATTTCAATGGCGCGGCCCAGTTTCTGTCGCTGTTCTGGCCTGCTTTGGCCCTCTGGTTTCTGACTCACAGCACCCATCACTACACAGCAAAATCCGGCTGAAATTCACCAACAACACTCGGTGTATGATGCAAAGCCTTATTGGCCCGACCTGATTTCCATGAGCGACACTTCTTTTTATCAGCACCATGTCTTTTTCTGCATCAATGCGCGCGATGATGGTCGTGCCTGTTGCGCCGATCGCGGCGCAAAAGAAGCGCAGGAGCATGCAAAGAAACGCATGAAGCAACTGAACCTGAACGGTCAGGGCAAGGTGAGAATCAACAAGGCCGGCTGCCTGGATCGCTGCGAAGAAGGTCCGGTACTGGTGATTTACCCGCAAGGCACCTGGTATACCTATGTTGACAAGGAAGACATCGACGAAATCATCGACACGCATCTGGTCGGTGGTCAGATTGTCGACCGGCTCAAGATCTGAACGACCATGAATTCCCAGACCCGGGCTTTCACAATTGCGGGAGATGCCGGTGCGATTGAATGCAATCTGGATTTACCGCCCGACGTACCACCACGCGGCATCGCGCTGATCGCGCATCCGCATCCGCTGTATGGCGGCACGATGGACAATAAAGTGGTGCAAACCCTCGCGCGCGCTTTCCTTGCACTGGGCTATGCCAGCGTCCGCATGAATTTTCGCGGCGTCGGTTCCTCGGGCGGCACGCATGATGCCGGTATTGGCGAAACCGATGACATGGGCCGCCTGCATGCACATATGCGCTCACTGTATCCGGGACTGCCCGTGGCAATGGCCGGATTTTCATTCGGCACCTTTGTACTGTCACGATTGCAGCAGCTGCTGGTCGCGCAAGAACAGCCCGCCGAACGACTGATACTGGTAGGTACGGCGGCTGGCAAATGGGCCTTGCCTGACGTGCCTGCCAATACCTTGCTAATCCATGGCGAGCAGGACGACACCATCCCGCTGGCCGATGTGCTCGACTGGGCACGTCCACAGGACTTGCCCGTCGTAGTCATTCCGGGTGCTGATCATTTTTTCCATCGCAAGCTGCATCACATTAAGAAGCTCGTGATCGACAACTGGCAGCATTAGAACCTGTTACGGGTTCTTAATACGCATCACACCCTCTATAATCCGGGTCTGTGTTTTACCGCTTCAATCATCCCCTCTTGTCATTGGTGTTCATGAATAAATTGCTGGCCGTTTGTCTTGGTATTTTCCTCACTGCGAGTGCCTGCGCGCAAACAGTCGTAGCACCGACGATTGCAGCCCGCGCATGGCTGTTGCTGGACGCAAGCAGTCATCAGGTGCTTGCTTCGCATGAAGCCGATGTGCGCGTCGAACCTGCGTCACTCACCAAAATCATGACGGCTTACCTGACGTTTTCTGCGCTCCGGGACAAGCGACTCGATCTGAACCAGACGATCAATGTGTCGACCAATGCTTGGAAGGTTGACAGTGGCAGCTCGAAAATGTTTATCGAACCGGATACGGCCGTTCGCATTACCGACCTGCTGCACGGACTGATTGTTCAATCAGGTAATGATGCGGCGATTGCACTCGCCGAAGCAGTGGCCGGCGATCAGACGGCGTTTACCGCACTGATGAACCGGCAGGCTGCGCAAATGGGCCTGAAAAATACGCGCTTTGCCAATCCCCACGGCCTGCCGGATCCGAACCATTATTCGACTGCCCGCGATCTTTCGGTACTGGCATCGCGCCTGATCACAGATTTTCCCGAGTTTTATAAAATTTATTCGGTGAAGAATTTCACCTACAACAAAATCAGCCAGCCCAATCGCAATCGTTTGTTGTGGCTGGATGACACCGTCGACGGCATGAAGACCGGTCATACTCAAGTTGCCGGCTATTGCCTGATTGCCTCGGCCATCCGACCCAACGGCAGCGGTCAGCGGCGGCTGATTTCTGTCGTGCTGGGCGCCGAATCCGACGCGATGCGCGCGCAGGAAAGTCAGAAACTGCTCAATTGGGGTTTCATGAATTTTCAGGCGTTCAAAATTTATTCCAAGGGTCAGGCGGTACTGACACCCGTGGTCTGGAAGGGCTCCAGAAATGAAGTCCGGCTCGGATTTAATCAGGACGTGTATGTCAGCCTGCCGCGCGGCTCCACTGCCCGGCTCAAGTCGGTGGTAGAACGCACCGACCCGCTGGTCGCACCCATTGCCCAGTACACGCCAGTGGGCAAGCTCAAAATCCTCGCTGATGGAAAAATCGTCAGCGAACTGCCCTTGCAGGCGCTGGATCAGATCAATGTAGCCACCATCTTCGGCCGCGCCTATGATTCAGTACGACTGCTGCTTCCTCATTAATGCATGAATCATTCCGACGAGAGTCTGATCACCTACCCTTGTGACTTCCCGATAAAAATCATGGGTGGCACACAAGATACTTTCGCACAAACGATGGTCGATCTGGTGCGCCTTCACGATCCAGCATTTGACGCCGGCAAAATGGAAATGCGGCCTTCGGCCAAAGGTAATTATCTGTCGCTGACTGTGACCGTCCGCGCCACCAGCCGCGAGCAGCTCGATAATCTCTACCGGGCTCTGTCATCGCATCCCATGGTCAAAGTCGTTCTCTGATATGCCTGATCTGCAAATCTTGCAACTGGGCATTGAAGATTACACGCAGACGTTTCAAGCGATGCGGGCGTTTACCGATGGCCGCGATGCATCAACATCCGATCAGCTGTGGCTGGTTGAGCATCCCCCAGTATTCACCCTAGGTTTAGGCGCTGACCCGGCTCACATTATCGACGCGCATGATGTGCCTGTTGTGCAGACCGATCGTGGTGGTGAAGTCACTTATCACGGACCTGGTCAGGTGATTGTTTACCTGCTGTTTGATCTGCGACGACCGGGGCGAGTCTGCCTGCCGCGCGAATTCGTCAACCGCATTGAACAAGCCGTTATCGAAACACTTGCGGCGTATAATTTACAGGGTGCGCGCAAGCCCGGCGCACCGGGCATTTATGTGTCTCAGGGTGCATATGCCGGCGCAAAAATCGCCGCGCTTGGCTTGAAAATTCGGGCTAATGGCTGCACCTATCATGGCGTATCACTGAATGTCGCCATGGATTTGCAGCCGTTTTCATGGATTCATCCCTGCGGCTATCCGGGACTGCACACCGTTGATATGCAAACCCTGGGTGTAGACATACCCATGGCGCAAGTGCATCAGACACTGGCGCAACAACTGAACAAACAACTTCGGGCTTGATATGGCTTCCGACAATTCCAATACGCCCACTTACAACCCCGCCGAAAAACAAAAAGGCGCGGGCAAGACCGCACGCATCCCCATCAAGATCGTACCGGCAGAAAAGCTGCCCAAGCCGGACTGGATACGGGTGAAGGCCGCGTCACCAACGACCCGGTTTTACGAGATCAAGGACATTCTTCGTGCAAATAATCTGGTGACTGTCTGCGAGGAAGCGTCTTGCCCGAATATTGGCGAATGCTTCGGCAAAGGTACGGCCACCTTCATGATCATGGGTGACAAATGTACGCGGCGCTGCCCGTTCTGCGATGTCGGTCATGGCCGCCCCGATCCGCTGGACCCGAATGAGCCTGAAAATCTGGCCCGGACAATTTCTGCACTGCGCTTGTCTTATGTGGTGATTACCTCCGTTGATCGGGATGATTTGCGCGATGGTGGTGCCGGCCACTTTGTTTCATGCATACAACGTGTACGAGAACTGTCGCCTGAAACCCGCATTGAAATTCTGACGCCGGATTTTCGTGGTCGTATGGATCGCGCGCTGGAGATTTTAAAAGCCGCACCACCGGATGTGATGAACCATAATCTGGAAACTGTACCGCGCCTGTACAAGGAAGCGCGTCCCGGCTCTGATTATGCGTATTCCCTTGATCTGCTCAAGCGCTTCAAGGCGCTGCATCCGGATGTGCCGACCAAATCGGGCCTGATGGTGGGTCTGGGTGAAACCGATGAGGAAATTCTGGAAGTGATGCGCGATCTGCGCTCACACAACGTCAATATGCTCACCATCGGCCAATACCTGACGCCGAGTGGCGATCACTTGCCGGTCAGACGCTATGTGCATCCGGATACATTCAAGATGTTCGAGGCGGCCGCAGCCGAGATGGGTTTCGTTCATGCCGCCGTGGGTGCGATGGTGCGCAGCTCCTACCATGCAGACCAACAGGCGCACAACGCAGGGCTGCGCTGATCAGGTCACTGACAGCCTCGAGAAGTCATGCGGGGCAGGCTCGGCTGCTGTGACCAACCTGCAATCACTCAGGCAGCGAGTGCCTTCTCGATCAGCTGATGCATCGCTGGTATTTCTGGAATGCCGACGTAACGCTTGAGAATTTCACCGTTTTTATTAATCAGGAAGGTCGTCGGCGTGAGCTTCACATCACCAAAGTCGCGCGCAACTTGTCCGTCAGCATCCAGCGCCACCTTGAACGGCAGCTGGCGGGTTTCGGTGAAATTCAGCACATAATTCGGCGGGTCATAGCTCATGGCCACGGCCACGAACTCAAATCCGCGTTCCTGATATTTCTTGTAGGTCTCCACCATATCCGGCATTTCCTGCACACAGGTGCTGCAACTGGTAGCCCAGAAATTCACCATGACCACCTTGCCGCGCAGTGAGGCGGTCGTAATCTCTTCACCCTGCAAGGTCTTGAAGGTCGTCGCAGGCGCCAGCTCTTTTTTCAGCAGGGATAGCGCAAAAAACAAAACCACACCCAGGATCGCCAGAATGGCCATGGTCTGAATGATGGTGAGGCCGCCAGCGCGGCGAGGGAAATGACGAGACATGAGATATTCCGGAGTGAACAATCAACTAGGTTTCATTATAGGCCAGCAGGTCACCGATCCGGCAGCGGATGCCAACGCCATCAGCGACCTGAGGAGGCAGATTCTTACCGTTCAGGCGCCTCTTTGGGCTCGGCTGCCTTGGTATCCGGATTCGTCACGGGTTTCACTGCGGGCGTCGATTCCACCTCAGCGGCAGGTTTTGGCTGATCGTCGACCGACTTGGGGATGAATTTTTTCGCTTCGTCTTCCTCGATGTATTCGAACAGCAGCACGACCTTGTTGATTTTACTGGCGGCATTGCGTGCCACTTCACCAACCAGCTTCGCTTCCCTATCGGTAACGCGACCCATCAGATAAACGACACTGCGGTCGGTATGCACCTTGAATGCACTAAGATACAAATCGCGCGTGTCGATGATGGCAGCTTTCACTTTGCCGGTGATCAGCGCATCATTGGTTCGCACGCCGACACTGGAGACAGGCGCAATTACCAGATCATTTTCGATCGATTTGATGCCTTCAATGGTGGCAACCTGCTTTTGGACTTCCGCCTTCATTTTTTCATCAGCCACCTCACCGGTCAGCAACACGACACGATTGAAGCTGGCGACAGACACACGCCCCTTGTCGCCCGTGATCTTGCTGGCCCGGCCGGTAGCCTTGAGTTCGATCGCGGCATCGTCTGTCTGCGTGCCAAGGGTACGCCGATCGGTCGCCACCATCGCACCGGCAACTGTGCCGCCGACCATCAAGGGCACGCAAGCCTGGAGGCTGGCCAGCAACGCAGCGCCCAGCGCGAGGGTGAGCAAACCGCGAGCCGTCGTTGACTTGAACATGTGCGGCTGAAAAGCGCGCGCTTGAAAAAGGGTTTTCATTCCGCATCTCCTCCAAAAAGTGCGACATCAATACCATCGCAAAGACAGTGAATTACCAGTAAATGAACTTCATGAATCCGAGCCGCACGGTCGTGAGGCACAAAAATAGGCACATCCGCATCGGTTAGCAATCCGGCGATGGCACCACCCCCTTTACCGGTCAGCGCCACGATGCGCATATCGCGCTCCTGGGCCGCTTCAATGGCTGCCATAACGTTAGCCGAGTTACCCGCGGTGGAAATCGCCAGCAGCAAATCCCCCGCCTGCCCGTAGGCTTGTACCTGCTTGGAGAAAATTTCGGCAAAACTGTAGTCGTCCCCAATCGCCGTCAGTATGGATGAGTCCGTCGACAAAGCGAGCGCTGGCAGTGGCAAACGCTCCCGCTCGAAGCGACCCACCAGCTCAGAGGCAAAATGCTGCGCATGGGCCGCCGATCCGCCATTACCACAAGCCAGAATGCGATTGCCGTTCGAAAGGGCCATAAACATCAGCTCGATTGCCTCGGCAATCGGATGCGCAAGCTCAGTGGCCGCCTGAATCTTGAGTTCGGCGCTTTCGCTGAAATGTCCAATAATGCGTTGATGATTCATTCTGGGCCCGATTATAAGAGCAACCGGCGCTGAAAGTCAGAAGGGTTTTTGGCCGACGCTCATCTCGGCGACAAGCGCAGATTTTTTATCCAGTGCAGATCATTGCCCTCGATAGCGACCAGATCGAAGCGGCAGGCAGGCGGCCTCGGAAAGCGCATCAGATAAGTCGATGCGCTGCGCCATAAACGCTGCTGCTTGACAGGCCCGACACTGGCAGCGGCTCCACCAAAACGCTGATCCTTGCGAAACCGGACTTCGACAAACACCAGCATGTGCTGATCACGCATGATCAAGTCAATTTCACCACCACGGCAGCGAAAATTTTTTTCGACCAGCGTGAGGCCATGCTGCTGCAAAAATCGCTGCGCTCTTGCTTCGGCATCGCGTCCGACTGCAACAGCCGTCGGCGGCACTCGCTTACGATGATCCATCACGGCAGCAAGTTTTCACAGTCGGCTCCGTTGAGCACAGTTTTGTACAATAGGTCAGATCAGCGCCTGCCAGACCGCCACGTTTCATTCATTTTGAGCACCACCCGCCATGAATCCATCCACCAACGCCGCATTCGCTGCAAGTATCACCACGCTGGCCGGCGATCTTGAACGGCAAAGTTTTCCGGACGGCGCATTATATGTAGTTGCGACGCCCATTGGAAACATGGCGGATATCAGTTTGCGGGCAATGAAAGTATTGTCGCTATGCTCTGCCGTTGCCTGTGAAGACACCCGAATGACAGGTCAGTTACTGACACGCCTGAGCATTGACAAACCCCTGCTGGCTGCGCATCAGCACAACGAACGGGAAGTTGCCGACAAAATCATTCATCGCTTGCAGGCGGGTGAACGCATCGCGCTGGTATCGGATGCAGGCACGCCCGCCATTTCCGATCCGGGCGCGCGCATTGTCGATGCGGTACTGACGGCCGGTCTGCGCGTCATACCAATCGCCGGGGTGTCGGCGGCAGTTGCTGCACTCTCTGTCTCCGGGTTGACGGCCGATCAGTTTTATTTTGTTGGATTTTTGCCTGCGCGCGACAAGCAACGCGATACCGCACTGAGCTTGCTGAAAAACTCACCTGCAACACTGGTGTTTTACGAAGCGCCACACCGCATTGCCGACACAATCACTTCCATGGCCAACGCTTTCGGACCCGAGCGACGGATCCTGATTGCGCGCGAACTGTCCAAAGTTTTCGAGCAGGTGCATCGATGCTCACTCTCCGAAGCCTCTGATTGGCTGGCGTCCGATAGCAATCACCAGCGCGGTGAATTTGTGTTGCTGGTAGAAGCCGCGCCTGCGAGAGATGAGGCGGCGCTCGACGAAGCTCTGCGGGTGCTGGATATTCTGCTCGAAGACTGCAGCGTCAGTCAGGCGGCTGCTCTGACGTCGCGCATCACCGGCATGAAAAAAAATCAGTTGTATGAGATCGCGCTCAAGCGCAGCGACACTACCGACTGAGCAGTAACGTCCTATTTCTGGACAATCGTCGCCTGAAGTTGTGAGAATGATTTCAGCGCCTGTAGCGCACGGTCGGCCAGATCTCGGGTACCGAAAGGGCCGCTGTGCAGCCGAAATAAACCCTGACTTTGGATGACCTCAGGCTTTGGCAACTCCCGGGGCCAGTTTGCCAGCAAACGCTCGCGCAGAGATGACGCATTTTGCGCCTGAGAGAATGCGCCAAACTGCAAAAAAAACCCACCGGACTCTGTCACCACAGAGGACGAACCCGGGTTAGCGTCTGTACGGGCAATCATCTCCCTATCATCATTCATCGTCGTCGCCGCGGAATTGGCCACCGTACGGCGGGAGGCTTGCAGGCGTGCAATCTCCTCGGGTAGCAGCCGCTCGACCTCAAGCTCTGCACTGCCGTTCTGGACATACCCGAGCTTCAGGGCCGCGGTGTACGACAAGTCAATAATGCGCGCGGAATGAAAGGGGCCGCGATCATTCACGCGCACGATCACCTGCTTGCCGCTGCGCAGGTGAGTGACGCGCGCATAGGATGGAATCGGCAGCGTCGGATGCGCCGCCGTCATTTTGTACATATCGTAAATTTCACCCGAGGCGGTACGCTGACCATGAAATTTTTTCCCGTACCAACTACCCATACCCCGCTGCACGAAGGGCCGATTGTCGGTTATGGGCACATAGGTCTGGTCAAAAATGGTGTACGGTCGGCTCGGACCTTTTGCATACGGCTCCACCCTTGGCTCGGCATCAGGCGTGTCGATCAGACCTTCCGGAATACGTTCGTCAGGCCCATCATCCAGATAGTAGGCGCCGGGCTTGCGGCTTGACGACACGGCAGGGGACGACGAAGTCGATGGTCGGGGCAGGGTTGTGGAGCTCGCGGACGGCACTGTCGTCGGCTTCTCTGACGGCAGTCGACGGGTGACTGGCGCTCTGCGATCCGGGTCACGAGGCTCGGACAAATCGATTGTGGTACAGGCGCTGAGTACAACGATGAGGCCAGGTAACAGCCTCTGACGCCCGCATCGACGCACAACAGGCTCAGCGGAAGCAGCGAAGCGGCGAAGGTAAATGTGGCGCTTCACGGGTGAATCAAGTTTGAACAAGTTTACGATGCCGCTGGATACTCATCAGCGTGCCCACGCACAGGCTGAGCGTGACGAAAGCGGTACCACCATAGCTGACGAAAGGCAGTGGTACACCCACCACCGGCAGAATACCGCTGACCATGCCCATGTTCACGAAGACATAGGTAAATATCGACAAAGTCAGCGCACCTGCCAGTAGGCGAGAAAAAAGCGTCGGTGCATTCGCTGCAATAATCAGTCCGCGACCGATGAGTAGCAGATACAGTAGGAGCAATACACCATTACCGAGCAAGCCGAATTCTTCGGAGAACACGGCGAAAATAAAATCGGTTGTGCGTTCGGGGATGAATTCCAGATGCGACTGTGTGCCATTGAGCCATCCTTTGCCGATCAATCCACCAGAACCGATCGCAATCGTGGACTGAATAATGTGAAAGCCTTTGCCCAAAGGATCCGAGGTTGGATCCAGCAGTGTCATGACACGGTTGCGCTGGTAGTCATGCAACAAGGTCCACAGCAGCGGCAGACTGGCCAGGCCCGACACCATCAGACCGATGATCAGTCGCCATGACAAACCCGCGAGAAAAATCACGAAGAATCCCGCAGAAATCACCAGCAAGGAGGTACCGAGATCGGGCTGACGCAGAATCAGTCCAACAGGAATCGCCAGCAGAATGCCGGCAAAAAGAAAGTCGCGCCAGCGAATCATTCCCTCGCGCTTCTGAAAATACCAGGCGAGCATCAATGGCAAGGCGAGCTTCATGATCTCTGATGGCTGAATGATGAAGCCGATATTGATCCAGCGACGCGCGCCATTTTTGATCAGTCCAAACGCGGCGACTGCGACCAGCAAGGCAACGCCGAGTAGATAAATCGGCACGGCGAAACGCATCAGCGTTTGCGGCGGAACCATTGCCGCGATCCACATCACGGCCAATCCCACCAGAATATTTCGCAGGTGTCCTTCAAAGCGGCCCGGAAAATCCATGGCCGCTGAAAAAATGACCAGACATCCCAGCAGAAGAATCAGACTCAGGATAATTGTCAGCGGACGGTCAAAAATGAAGAAGCGACGCCGGAGTTGACCGACGATCTGAAGCCGGCTGTTATCGGCGAAAGAAATCAAGGCGCCCTCCCGGACGAAGCATTTGCAGCAGTCGGACGCGGCGTCTGAGTCTGAGTCTGAG
>CAZXDB010000032.1:15083-24901 GCA_964639465.1 uncultured Bifidobacterium sp.
GTCTGAGTCTGAGTCTGAGCCTCAGGGGCCGGTGCTGTTTCTTTGACCTTGGGTTTGGCCGGCGGCGGTTCATCGGGCCGCTTGCCTGTGAGATAGTAATCAATCGCGAGTCGCGCTATCGGTGCCGCAGCGGCCGCACCAAAACCGGCGTTTTCAACAATGATGGCGAGCGCTATCTTGGGTTTGTCGGCGGGAGCGAAGGCGATATAAAGCGAATGATCGCGCAGCCTTTCTGCGATCTTGCTGGCGTCGTATTTCACGCTTTTGCTCATCGCTGCCGCTTGCGCGGTGCCGGTTTTACCGCCCGAGCTGTAGGGCGCATTTGCAAAAGATCTTGCTGACGTACCCTCTTTGGTCACGCCAATCATTGCCTGCTTGATGGCGTCGATATTTTCTTGCTTCAGCGGAATGCGATAGCTTTCTTTTGGCACGGTCAGCTTCCTGGCCTTGGTAGTGCCGTTTTCGATCATTTTGACCAGGTGCGGCTTCATCACCACACCGTTGTTGCTCAGATTGGCTACCGCGTGCGCGAGCTGTATTGGCGTAAACGAGTTGTAGCCCTGACCGATACCCACCGAGATAGTTTCGCCGGCATACCATTTCTGCAGTTCCGGCCGCTTGTAATTCTTGCGCTTCCACTCCTGCGAAGGCAGCACGCCACGTCGCTCGTTTTCCAGATCAACGCCGGTCAGCTGTCCAAAACCGAACGGCTTCATGAAATCATGGATGGCATCAATGCCCAGATCATTGGCAAGCACGTAATAGTAGGTGTTACACGACTGCACAATCGACTTGTACATATCGACACGGCCGTGTCCGCCTTCCTTGTCATCGCGGAAGCGATTGTTACCGAACATGAAGTAACCCGGATCGAAGATGCCGAACTCCGGTGTGCGCTTGCCCAGTTCCAGTGCCGCCAATGCCATGTAGGGCTTGAAGGTGGAGCCGGGCGGATAACTGCCGATCAGTGCACGATTGAGCAAAGGTTTGTCGAGCGATGTATTAAGTTCCTCCCAGCTTTTCGCGTCGATACCCTCAACGAAAAGATTCGGATCGTAGGTGGGCATAGATACGTAAGCAAGAATATCGCCCGTTTCCGGCTCAATGGCTACCAGCGCACCGCGACGATCACCAAAGGCTTTTTCCACGATTTTCTGCAGCTCGATATCGACCGACAAAATCAGATTGTTACCAGCCGTAGGTGCAGTACGCGAAAGCGTGCGGTTGGCACGCCCCCCCGCTGAGACTTCAATCTCGTCATAGCCGGTGATGCCGTGCAAATGTTTTTCGTAACTTTTTTCGATGCCTTCCTTGCCGATATATTCGGTGCCGCGATAATTGGCCGCATCTTCGCTGGCCTCCAGCCTTTCAGCTTCTTTCTTGTTGACCCGACCAATATAACCAATCATGTGCGAAGCAGTCGACCCCAGTGGATACTGACGAAATAAACGCGCCTGAATATCAACCCCGGGAAAGCGGTAACGCTGCGCGGCAAAACGGGCGACTTCTTCGTCCGTGAGTCGGGTACGGATCGGCAGACTTTCGAAGGTCTTCGATTCTTCCATCAGGCGACGGAAGCGCTTGCGGTCCTTGGACTGAATGTCCACCAGCTGCGCCAGTTCATCAATCACGGCATCGAGCTGACGATCGATTTTGGCGGGTGTAATTTCCAGCGTGTACGCAGAATAGTTACGGGCCAAAACAACACCGTTACGATCGACAATCAGACCGCGATTGGGTACGGCCGGCACCACCGAGATGCGGTTGCTCTCTGCGCGCTCCGCATACTCGCTATGGCGTACCGCCTGCAGCCATAAAAAACGCAGCATCAGCAAGCCGAAACAAAAGAACACCACCAGACCGGCCACCGACAGGCGCAATCTGAATAATTGCAGCTCGCGTTCAGTATCTTTAATTTCGGTCATGGCGGGCTAATCAGATCGGTCGTGTTTCATCGCGATCAACCGCACGTCGTTGCGGCGCCAGCAGCAACCAGCAGACGATGGGCCAGATCAGGGTGGCCACAATACTTTGGGCGAAATACAACCAGCCAGGTAAATTTCCGGTGACGGCCAGCTGAATAAGCATTTGCACGACCTGCATGACAACCAGCAGTGGCAGCACATGCAAAGCCTGCACCGAGGGTCGAAACCACAACACGCGACGGTGAATCGTGATCGCGAAATAGGACAATAGCGTATAGGCCAGCGCATTCTCGCCCAGCAGCGATGCACTGTGCACATCCATCACCAAGCCCATCAGAAACGCGATGCCGATGCCCACTTTACGGGGCTGATAGATGCTCCAGAACACAAGCGTGAGCGCAACAAAGTCCGGCACCCATCCCCAGCTACCCCAGGGAAAAAGGTTCATGAAAAATGCGGCCACCAGGCTAAACGCAATGAAGGCAGGATTGACCGGCAGCAGAATATGGTCACGATCAATCATGGCGTCTCCGTGGCGTCCTTGCGTGTACGTTTGTCGCGAAATTCGGGTTGCGTTTCATTGTCAGACGCCAGCGGCGCTGGCTGCTGGCTGCTCTCCGCCAGCAGAACCAACACCTGTCGGTGGCGGGCAACGCCCGCGCTGGGCTGACACAAAATACGCGCAAAAGCATCCGAGGTCTGTGCGTCGACTGTCGCCACTGTCGCAACAGCCAGACCCGACGGATAAACACCATCAATGCCGGACGTGGTCAGCACATCCCCTTTACGAATGTCAGCATTGGATGGCATGAAGCGCAATTCGAGCACGCCGGATTGGCCACGTCCATACGCGACGCTGCGTACACCACTGCGCAACACCTGAACGGGTATCGCCTGGTCTTTGTCGGTCACCAGCGTGACTTCAGAAGTGAACGGAAATACGCGAGTCACCTGACCGATCACACCCAGATCGTCGATGACAGGTTGCCCGGGTCGGATGCCATGCGACTGCCCGCGGTCGAGAATGATTTTTCGTGAAAACGGATCGCGAGCATCGTACAAAATCTCACTCATCAGCGTTTTGATCTGCACCCGCTCGGACGCTTCAAGCAGCTTGCGCAAGTGCGCGTTCTCGGCGAGCAGCTGCGCGTTCTGCTGTAATTGCTGAGAGTTCAGCACCTGTTGTTCGCGCATGCGGGCATTGTCTTCTTGCAGACGCGTCAGTGATGAAAAATAGTCGGTCGTGGCAAAAAACGCATCGCGCGGCAGCATCGCAACAATTTGCAGCGGATAAAGCGCAGTACCGATCGCCTGACGCACCATACCCAGTGTGCGCAAGCGTGAATCGGCCATCAGCAGGGCGAGGGCAATCAAGGCAAAGAAGAGCATCTTCGCGCGTGCCGAAGCACCTTGCTTGAAAAGTGGCGGCGGGCTGTATTCCATCAGGGTGAGACTTGAATGCCGTCGGAATGAGAAACCTGCGGGTACGACGCAGTGGCTGTGCTCCGCAAATAGAAAATCATGCACCGCAGCGACAGCTGTCCGCAGAATACTGGCGGGCAGCTGTCACGCATGTTCATCGGTTTATTCGTAAGAGAACAGAGAACCCAGCTTGTCCATGCGCTCGAGCGCCATGCCAGAGCCGCGGACCACGCAGGTCAACGGATCATCGGCCACCAGCACCGGCAGACCCGTTTCCTCCATCAGCAAACGATCAAGGTCGCGCAACAGCGCGCCACCGCCGGTGAGCATCATGCCTTTTTCGGCAATGTCGGCGCCCAGCTCAGGCGGTGTCTGCTCAAGCGCATTTTTGACGGCGGAGACGATATTGTTGAGCGGATCCGTCAGCGCTTCCAGCACCTCGTTACTCGAGATGGTGAAGGAGCGCGGAATGCCCTCGGACAGGTTGCGGCCCTTGACTTCCATTTCACGCACTTCCGTGCCGGGGAAGGCAGAACCAATCTGTTTTTTGATGGTCTCTGCTGTTTGCTCACCAATCAGCATGCCGTAGTTGCGGCGAATATAGTTGACGATGGCTTCATCGAATTTGTCGCCACCTACGCGCACTGAGCCCTTGTAGACCATCCCGCCGAGCGAAATGATGCCGACTTCGGTCGTACCACCACCGATATCGACCACCATCGAACCAGTTGCCTCTGAGACGGGTAGACCGGCGCCAATGGCGGCGGCCATCGGCTCTTCGATCAGAAACACCTGCGAGGCGCCGGCGCCGAGCGCGGATTCGCGAATCGCGCGACGCTCGACCTGGGTCGATCCGCAGGGGACACAAATAATAATGCGCGGCGAAGGCTTGAACAGCTTGGTGTCATGCACCATACGAATGAACTGCTTGAGCATTTGCTCAGTGACCGTGAAGTCGGCAATCACGCCATCTTTCATCGGACGAATGGCTTCGATGTTGCCCGGCACCTTGCCCAGCATTTGCTTTGCTTCCTTGCCGACGGCCTGAATGTTCTTCTTGGCATTTGGCCCGCCCTGCTGCCGAATCGCGACCACGGAGGGCTCATCGAGCACGATACCCAGACCACGGACATAAATCAGGGTGTTGGCGGTGCCGAGGTCAATCGCCAGATCGTTTGAAAAATAACTACGAAGGAATGCAAACATGAAATCTTGTCCTCAAGCGCCAGAACGGAACACGTCCAGACGAAAAAATTGCGGAAATGAGCCGAAATTGTGCGCCGCACTAAGCGCGGCGACTGCAGCCATTAACCTAACATTCTACCTTATAATCATTGCTGAATTGGCTGACAGAAATGCGAAAAATTCGCTGTTCTTCCGCTTTCTCCGGCGAAAACGCATCCGTTGCTTTGTTTGCCATTTTTAGAATTGTTGACCCTGACACGCCGCCCGGCGCCCCCTCATGTCCCTGTCCCTCACCGATATTGCGCGCCTGTCCAAATTGGCGCAACTTGATCTCGATAATCAGCAATCCGCCGACGCGCTGGACAAACTCAACAGCATTTTTACCCTGGTGGAGCAAATGAAATCCGTCGACACCACGGGCGTCGAACCCCTGTCTCATCCGATTGCCGCTTGGCAGAGCGATCTTGCCCTGCGCCTGCGCGATGATGAAGTCAGCGAAACCAATCAGCGTGATGCCTACCAAAAGCCAGCCCCCCTGACCCAGGACGGTCTGTATCTGGTGCCGAAAGTCATCGAATAAGACAGCTTAACGCTCCCCTTTTACCGCCGCCTCTCCGAATACAGCGCACCACCGACTCATGCCTAATCAGACACTTAAAGCCCTGTCCACGCAACTCCAAAGCGGCTCGATCTCAGCAACCGAGCTTGCCAGCGATTATTTGTCCCGCATCGCCAGCAGCGATCTGAATGCTTTTACCAGCGTCAATCCCGAACTGACCCTCGCGCAGGCCAAAGCCGCCGATGCCCGCATTGCCAGCGGAAACGCAACCCCGCTGACGGGGCTGCCGATCGCACACAAGGATATTTTTGTGACCGAAGGCTGGCCGTCGACCGCCGGATCGAAGATGCTTTCCGGCTACGTCAGCCCGTTTGATGCAACGGTAGTGAAACAGTTCCGCACAGCAGGCATGGTCAACCTCGGAAAATTGAATTGTGATGAATTCGCCATGGGTTCATCGAATGAAAATTCGTTTTTCGGCGCAGTCAAGAATCCTTGGGACAAAACCGCCGTACCGGGTGGCTCTTCGGGTGGCTCCGCAGCAGCCGTGGCAGGTGGCCTCACACCCGCTGCCACCGGCACGGATACCGGCGGCTCCATTCGCCAGCCTGCCGCCTTGTGTGGCATCACCGGCATCAAGCCGACCTATGGCCGGGTGTCGCGTTACGGGATGATTGCCTTTGCATCCTCTCTGGATCAGGGCGGCCCGATGGCATGGACCGCCGAAGACTGCGCCATGCTGCTCAATGCGATGAGTGGTTTTGATCCGCGCGACTCGACATCGATTGAACGCGAGTCCGAAGATTTCACACGCGATTTGGATCGGAGCATCAAAGGCCTCAAGATCGGCGTGCCAAAAGAATATTTCGGCGAAGGGCTCGCCAGCGATGTCGAGCAAGCGATACGCAATGCACTTAAAGAATACGAGAAGCTAGGCGCCACGCTGGTCGAGATATCGCTGCCGAAGACGTCGCTCTCGATTCCGGTGTACTACGTGATTGCACCGGCCGAAGCTTCATCGAATTTATCTCGCTTTGATGGTGTGCGCTATGGTCATCGTGCCAAGGAGTACACGGACCTCAGCGACATGTACCGCAAAACGCGCTCCGAAGGTTTTGGCGATGAAGTCAAGCGCCGCATTCTGATCGGTGCCTACGTACTGTCACATGGTTACTACGATGCTTACTATCTACAGGCACAAAAAATTCGCCGTCTGATCGCACAGGATTTTCAGCAAGCGTTCACACAATGCGATGTGATCATGGGCCCGGTTGCGCCTACCGTTGCCTGGGATCTGGGATCAAAAGTCAATGACCCGGTCGCCAACTATCTGGCCGATGTTTATACCTTGTCGACCAGTCTGGCCGGTTTGCCCGGCATGTCGATTCCGGTTGGTTTTGGGCAGGGCGAAAAAAATGCGCATCGTCCGGTCGGGCTGCAATTGATCGGCAATTATTTCGGCGAAGCGAAACTGCTCAATATCGCGCATCAATTTCAACAGGCGACTGACTGGCATGAGCGCCGGCCAGAACAGAACATCTAACTCGCACGGAACACGCAAAACGCTCAGCAGCCAAAGGACACATCATGCAATGGGAAGTGGTGATCGGGCTTGAAACCCACACGCAGCTCACGACAGCCTCCAAAATTTTCAGTGGCGCACCAATCGCTTTTGGTGCTGCGCCCAATACTCAAGCCTGCCCGGTCGATCTTGCCTTGCCGGGCGTACTGCCGGTATTGAACCGTGGCGCGGTTGAGCGCGCGATTCAATTCGGTCTGGCGATCGGCGCGACGATTGCGCCGACCTCGGTGTTCGCCCGCAAAAATTATTTTTACCCCGATCTACCCAAGGGTTATCAAATCAGTCAGTTTGAAATTCCGGTTGTTCAGGGCGGCAGTCTGTCGTTTGTTGTGGAAAAAGACGGTAAAGCCGAAATGAAAACCGTGAACCTGACCCGCGCGCATCTCGAAGAAGATGCGGGCAAGTCACTCCATGAAGACTATCAGGGCATGACCGGCATTGACCTCAATCGCGCTGGCACGCCCTTGCTGGAAATCGTCACCGAACCCGAAATGCGCAGTGCCGCTGAAGCTGTTGCCTATGCCAAGGCTTTGCATGCGCTGGTGATGTGGCTGGGCATTTGCGATGGCAATATGCAGGAAGGCTCGTTCCGCTGTGATGCGAACGTGTCCGTACGCCCGGTCGGGCAAAAAGAATTTGGTACGCGCTGCGAAATCAAGAATCTGAATTCCTTCCGCTTTCTGGAAGAAGCGATCAATTACGAAGTGCGTCGTCAAATTGAACTCATCGAAGACGGCGGCAGAGTTGTCCAGGAAACGCGCCTGTATGACCCGGACAAAAAAGAAACCCGATCGATGCGCAGCAAGGAAGATGCGATGGACTATCGCTACTTCCCCGACCCCGACCTGCCCCCGCTGATGATCGCGCAGGCATGGATAGACCGTGTGAAGGCCTCGTTGCCCGAGTTGCCGGCCGCCATGCGCGAGCGTTTTGTCCGCGACTATCAGCTCTCCGAATACGATGCGATGGTACTGACTCAGTCAAAAGCCATGGCCGCTTACTTCGAAGCGGTGGTGACGGCAAGCGGCACGGCGCAGGCCAAGCCGGCAGCGAACTGGATGATGGGTGATGTGGCCTCGACGCTGAATCGCGAAGGTATCGAAATTAGCGAATCGCCGGTCAGCGCAGCGCAACTTTCACTGCTGTTGCAGCGCATTGCCGATGGCACGATCTCGAACAAGATCGCCAAAGAAGTGTTCTCGGCGATGTGGGCGGCAAAGTCGCCATCCGCAGTACTTGCTGACGAGATTATCGACGCCAAGGGACTGAAACAAATCTCCGACACCGGCGCACTGGAAAAAATCATTGATGAGGTCCTCGCGGCAAATGCCAAGTCGGTCGAGGAGTTCAGAGCAGGTAAAGAAAAAGCGTTCAACGCGCTAATCGGTCAGGCGATGAAAGCGACGCAGGGCAAAGCCAATCCGGCGCAACTAACTGAGCTGTTGAAGCAGAAGCTAGGCTGAGTCTCTTCCGGAGTCAGAGAGGGGCGGTCAATGCCGCCCCTTTTTGTTTTTGGCAGTACACATCAAGCCACACCATAACGCTGACGATACGACTCAACAGGACCCCTGAACTGTGCCAGCTCCGCGCTCGCGCCCGGGCCTGAAAGGTAGGCAAACAAATCGTTCAGGTTCGCAATCGGTATGACTGGCATGCCGAAGCTCTGCTCGACCTCCTGTACCGCCGACAATTGCGACAGCGCGCCCTCGGCACCACTTTTTTCCATGCGGTCCAAAGCAATCAGCACCGCGCAGGGTGTCGCGCCCTGCGCCCGGATCATCTCGACGGACTCGCGCACTGAAGTGCCGGCCGAGATCACGTCGTCAATGATCACCACACGGCCTGCCAGCTTCGCGCCCACGATCGTGCCGCCTTCACCATGGTCTTTGGCTTCCTTGCGGTTGTAAGCAAAAGACGTGTTGTAACCTTTGGATGCCAGAGCGACCGCCGTGGCCGAGGCCAGCGTGATGCCTTTATACGCAGGCCCGAACAGCATATCGAAACCAATACCGGAATCCAGCAGCGTCTGCGCGTAAAAGTCGGCCAGCTTGCCCAGGCGTTCGCCATCGCTGAATAGTCCGGCATTGAAAAAGTAAGGCGACAGACGGCCGGCCTTGGTCGTGAATTCGCCGAAGCGCAGCACGCCGGCATTGACGGAAAATTCGATGAATTGCTGGCGCAGCTTGCTCACTCAATCACCTTGGACATTGGCTGGGAAAGCTCGCATTTTAACGCGCGGCAGACGTTCGGCCTGATCGGTTATCCTTGCCGTCACAATGCGAGACCCCTTAAAAAGAACTTTTCATGAAAATCATCTCAGCCAATCTTAACGGCATACGTTCCGCTGCCAAAAAGAATTTTTTCGAATGGATGCAGAAGCAGGACGCCGATTTCATCTGTGTGCAAGAGCTGAAAGCACAAGAGGCAGACATGACCGAAGCCTTTCTGTCGCCGCACGGCTATCACGGCCACTTTCATTACGCTGAAAAGAAGGGCTACTCGGGGACTGGCGTCTATTCACGACACAAACCCGACGCTGCAACGATAGGTTTTGGAAATGACGAATTCGATGCCGAGGGCCGCTGCGTACAGGTGGATATCGGCGCGCTGTCGGTGATCTCGCTGTACTGCCCCTCCGGCTCATCGAGCGATGAGCGTCAGCAGGCGAAGTTTCGTTTCATGGCGGCGTACATGCCGCATCTGGTGAAGCTGCGCGAATCAGGCCGCGAAGTGGTGATCTGCGGCGACTGGAATATCGCGCACAAGGAAATCGATCTGAAGAACTGGAAGAGCAATCAGAAGAACTCCGGCTTCCTGCCTGAAGAACGTGCGTGGATGACGAGCCTTTTCGACGAAGCCGGCTGGTGTGATGTGTACCGATTGCTGCATCCCGATACCACCGGTGAAGCCTATACATGGTGGAGCAACCGCGGGCAGGCGTGGGCGAACAATGTGGGTTGGCGCATCGATTATCACGTCGCCACACCGGGCATAGCAGCCACGGCGAAGCGTGCGGCGGTGTACAAGGATGAGCGGTTTTCAGATCATGCGCCGCTGACGATCAGCTATGACTGGCAGCCATAGACAGGTTATACGAAGAACCAGTAGCACACGGCAATCGAAGCCAGCACCCCCGCCAGATCGG
>CAZXDB010000033.1:0-1649 GCA_964639465.1 uncultured Bifidobacterium sp.
CAGTGACCGAAGTACTGTCCTATTGCCTGCCCGCCATCATCGGATCAGTGATCACCGGGCAGTATTTGCATGGCCGCTTCCGCTGGCCCTTCATTTCACATCTGTATGAAGTCATACAGTCCGTGCACCTGGCCCGCAGTGAAATCAGGATGCTAGGGAATATACGCGCAGCGAAATTTGCCGTCACACCTAAAGCCGAAGTTCTGGAGCAGGACTTCCTCTCAGGGATGGCGAAACCGTTTTATATCCTGCTCACCCTCAGTCTTGTCGCACTTATCGCAGGCGCTATACGCATTGCTCACCAACCCGAGCAGCGCGACATGCTGCTCTTCATCAGCTTCTGGGCATTGGTTGATTTTATTTTTTTGTTGGGCGCACTGGGCGTGACGTTCGAGCGCAAACAACGACGCACCGAGCCGCGTCCCCCGGCTGAGTCACCCGCACGCTTGCAAATTACGCCGGCGCGGGTACAGGCAGGTGAACTGACTGATGCATCGGCCTCAGGGGCTGGCATGGTGACAGCGAATCACAGTGACGTTTGGCTAGCCTTTATTCACAAGCGTGCGGTCAGACTGACGCTGGGCGACGGGCCTACATTCGAAGCGCGCATACAGAAAGTCACGCAACTGACAGACGGTCGCGTTGCTGTCGGACTGAGCTATCAGATGCACTCCACTGAAAGCGAGCGATTTGCCATCTCGATTGCTTATGGCTCCAGCCAGCAGCTGGAAAAAAATCTGCGGCGTCGTCAACACCGGAAAAATGCAGTCGCTATGTTTCTGATGCTTTTACGAAAAGCGCTGGTACTTGGCTGCGGCCATCTTTTTTTCCTGCTAAGTCACACACGCCAATCAATGTCTAGCAGCCAAGTCACACCACGTTTACTTTGGGAGAAGAAAAATGAAACCTCGTCAATTTACCTTCCCGGTAATGCAGGTACTGGCGCTCGCGATAAGCTTGCTGACCGGCTCGCACACCAAGGCGCAGTCGATCATTTTTTCAGGAATCGAAGGATCATCATCAACCAGTCACGGCTATCTGGGCTTCATCATGCCATTGACGAAAAAGCAGCTTAGCGATGGCTTGTACAAAAAATTCGTCATCAGCTCGACGGGATATGGTTATCACAATGACGAGCGAGGATCACAGGTCTTCATCGATGGCCGGTCGAATGGTATTGATGCAGGGTTGGGTCGGACATGGCGATCCCGCAGCGCTATCGCAGACCTGTCTGCGACAATCGGTTACCGCGATGTAAAACTGTCGCCCTACGCTCCGACCAGCGACAAAGCAGGCAATCTGCTGACCTTTAATCCGCAGCTGATGCTGTGGAGTGAGCTCAGCAGCGGTATCGATACCGACCTGCTCGCCACTTACGCTACCGGAACCGCCAGCAGTTTCGTACGCGCAAGGATCGGGATGCGCCCACAGGAAAGCTATCGCGTCGGTATCGAGCGCAAATGGCTGAACGGTCGCAATTACACGGTCGGCAAGACCGGCCTGTTTATCGCCCTCAAAATCGGCCCCTCCGTCCATCTGGAACTCAATGCAGGTCGCGAGGACCCGGAGGGCAAGCGATCGGTGGCGTATGGCGGCATTGCGATATCAACGTCTTTCTGAAAGCCACGACGGTACCAATTCGCCCCGCA
>CAZXDB010000033.1:1749-13419 GCA_964639465.1 uncultured Bifidobacterium sp.
GCATTGCGATATCAACGTCTTTCTGAAAGCCACGACGGTACCAATTCGCCCCGCACATTGAAGCGAAATCGTTTTTCCATAAAACCCAGACCAAAGAGTGCGAGTACCTGGTCGTAGTACGCGCTCTGGGCGCTGAGGAATTCTTTTTGTTGCGTCGCTCGTAACTGCAGAAGTAAACGCTCAGCCAGTGCTGTGTCGCGCTGGGCGATCAGATAGGGCAGCAGTGCCGCGGTAAAACCGGCCGGTGTTTTTCCCCGGCCAGCACCTGTGACGGTATGAACGCTTTCGATGGTTGATGGCGCCGTCTGCAGTGCGCGCCGCATGCCCTCGATCGAACGGAGCAGTACAGCACGCGAGGGATCAGCCGGATCCATCATGCCCACCCACAGATACATGCGGATTGCATCATAAGATCCGATCGGGCCGGTCTCGGTATCCGGTTGCCAGCCCTGATCCGAATCGTAAACAATCCAGTCCGGCACAAAACCAGCTGGGCTGGCGTTGCGTAACAAAACCGGTAGTTTTTCTGCCATCGCTTGCCAGGGGCCGGCAGGATCCGCCTGAGCAAAGACATGTAATTGCTGAGGCACAAAATAGCTGGGGTTGAGTCGCCAGCGCGATGGGGACAGCACAAAGCCATGCCGGCCCGGAAGTATCGATGGGCCAAAACCGGTCAATGCCACTTGCTGACTACGTTGAATTTGCCGTAACAGCGACAAACCGACAGCGGTGTAATCCGGCACACGCCACAACCGACCCGCCTCGATTAAGGTGTAAGCGAGCCAGAAATCGGCATCAGCCGCCGGATTGGCATCAAGCACACGCCACTGCGATGCCGAATCAAGCCCCCAGAGCCAGGCCGGTTGCTGGCTGTGCAGGTTGCCACGAGCAAGATTGTTGACGGTCCACGACAGCAATACCTCGAATTGCCGGCGGTCGTTGGCCACCAGTGCAAAGAACAGCGCATAGGCCTGAGCTTCCGATGTGGTCCGGTCGGCTGCACGTCGCTCGATCACCCGTCCGTCGCTCTGGATCGTCTGCCGGCGAAAACTGTCCCACAATGGCCAGTTCACCGGCGTCTCAGCGGCCAGCGGAGCAGACCACAAGGCAAGCACCAGCAGAATGCGGGATCGGCGGCGCAGCCAGAGGGGTGAGAGATGGGACATGAAGTCTGAATGAGTCCTCTTTTGATTGACAGCTGGATTCTCCCAGACATTCCCGATAGAGACCACGGCTGCCGCAGGCGCCCCGGTTCCAAAGACAGATCAGAACCCAGATTCGAAGCCGAATACAACGCGAGACGCGATGACAGATATAAAGCCCGAGGCGAAAAGACCCTCTGAATATAGTGCCCGGTCCTCACGGACAGGGTGGGTCCCTGCTATAATTTTGGGCATTCCCTGTCTTACCATTTGCCCTTGCCAGCTGCCGGCAGCACGTGTGCTCAGCGTGTAGCTCTTACTGGCTTCGGGCCTGTTGCTGTTTCAGCCCCTGTTTCAGCGCCTGTTTCTGCTCCTGTTTCCGTTACTCATCCTGAATGCAAAAGAAATTATTCATTAAAACCTTCGGTTGTCAGATGAACGAGTATGACTCTGACAAAATGGCCGATGTACTGAACGCCTCTGAAGGCCTGGTCCGGACCGACACGCCCGATGATGCCGACATCATTCTGTTCAACACCTGTTCCGTGCGCGAAAAGGCACAGGAAAAAGTGTTTTCGGATCTGGGTCGGGTGCGTGAGCTCAAGCAAAAAAATCCGGATCTGGTGATTGGTGTCGGCGGCTGCGTTGCTTCTCAGGAGGGCGCTGCCATTATCAAGCGTGCGCCGTATGTGGATGTCGTCTTTGGTCCGCAAACTTTGCATCGCCTGCCCGACCTGCTGCGCGAGCGTCGCAGCAGTGGCCGCTCACAAGTTGATATCAGCTTTCCTGAAATTGAAAAATTCGATCATCTGCCTCCACCGCGTGTCGACGGTGCCAGCGCATTCATTTCGATCATGGAAGGCTGCAGCAAGTATTGCAGTTATTGCGTGGTGCCTTACACACGCGGCGAAGAAGTCTCGCGGCGTTTTGAGGATGTACTGACCGAGGTTGCGCAACTGGCGGATCAGGGCGTGCGTGAAATCACGCTGCTCGGACAAAACGTGAATGCTTACCGTGGCGTGATGGCCGATGGCGAAATCGCCGACTTTGCGCTATTGATCGAGTACATCGCTGAATTCGACGGCATACAGCGGATACGCTATGTGACCAGCCACCCGAAAGAATTTACGCAGCGGCTGATCGATGTGTATGCGCGCGTACCCAAACTGGTCAATCACCTGTATCTGCCCGCGCAACACGGCTCGGACAAAATACTGGCCGCGATGAAACGTGGCTATACGGTGCTGGAGTACAAATCCATCCTTCGCCGCTTGCGCGAGGTACGGCCTGACATCATCGTTTCCTCTGATTTCATTGTCGGGTTTCCCGGTGAAACCGAAGCTGATTTCGACGCACTGATGAAGCTGATTGATGACGTTGGTTACGACAACAGTTATTCATTCATCTTCAGCCCGCGACCCGGCACACCGGCCGCGAATCTGGCGGATGACACACCGCATGAAGTCAAGCTCGAGCGTCTGCAGCGTCTGCAGAAAGTCATTGCCGACAACACGCGACGCTATTCCGAGGCGATGGTCGGCTCGGTGCAGCGCGTACTGGTGGAAGGGCCGTCCAAGCGCGATGCGCAAGAAATGCAGGGACGTTCGGAAAACAACCGGGTTGTCAATTTCAACGGCGGGCCTCATGGCGCTCGGCTGACAGGACAATTCGTCGACATCAACATCACCGCCAGCCATCCGTACTCATTACGCGGCGAGCTGGTCATTCAACAGTAAAACGACGCCATTGAAAAATTCTTCTGAAGCTACGCGGCATTTCTCGCCTCATCCGATCGACAACAACCGGCTGGCTAATTTGTGTGGCCCGGTTGATGAAAATCTGCGTCAGATTGCCGCAGCGCTGGACGTGACGATTTTTCGGCGCGGGGAAAAATTCATTGCCGATGGCGTGAATGCCGAGCGCGCGGTCGCCTTGCTGGAAAAATTTTATGCGCTGGCCGACAAAGCGATATCGGTTGAAGATATTCAACTGGCGCTCGTGGAACAGCGGGCAGCGCACGGACTGAGCACAGAAAAGCCGGCGATCCTGAGTAAAAAAAATCCGGAAGATATGCCAGAGAGTCCTGTGCTGAAAACCCGGCGCAGCGATCTGCGCGGCAGGACACCGCATCAGGGAGAGTATCTGAAAGCGATCCTCGAGCATGATGTTACCTTCGGCGTGGGCCCCGCTGGCACCGGCAAAACCTATCTGGCGGTTGCTTGCGCTGTCGACGCACTGGAGCGCGATGCAGTGCGCCGCATTGTGCTCACGCGCCCTGCGGTCGAAGCGGGTGAACGACTGGGATTTCTGCCCGGCGATCTGGCGCAAAAGGTGGACCCTTATCTTCGGCCGCTGTATGACGCGCTGTATGACCTGATGGGTTTCGACCGGACGCAGAAGATGTTCGAGAAGCAGGCGATTGAAATTGCGCCGCTGGCTTACATGCGCGGCCGTACGCTGAACCACGCGTTCATCATTCTCGATGAAGCCCAGAACACCACGCCGGAACAAATGAAAATGTTCCTTACCCGCATAGGCTTTGGCAGCAAAGCGGTGGTCACCGGCGACGTCACGCAAATCGATTTGCAACGCGGCCAGAAAAGCGGACTGGTGGATGCAGTCAATGTCTTGTCTTCGGTGCGCGGGATCGCATTTACCCGATTTACCAGCGCCGATGTCGTGCGGCATCCGCTGGTGGGCCGAATTGTTGATGCTTATGAAGCGGCCGGTGCGGCGACGGCCGCTGCGGAAGCTTTGCGCGATGGCGGCAAAAAATAAGCTTGCCCTGTCGGTCCAGTTTGCCGACGATCGTCTGGCAGCGGACTTGCCGCGCGCGCTCCTGCGCCGCTGGGTGCAGGCTGCTTTGCTGGGGCCGGCCGAGCTGACGCTGCGCTTTGTTGATGAAACCGAGGGACGCACGCTCAATCGCGACTACCGCGGCAAAGATTACGCAACCAATGTGCTGACCTTTGCCTACGGCGAATCCGACGACGACATTGCACAGGCGGATATCGTGTTGTGTGCCGACGTCCTGATTCGCGAAGCCACCGAACGTCATATCCCGGTGAAACAACATGCTGCGCACCTGGTCGTGCATGGTGTGCTGCATGCTCAGGGCTATGATCACGAGGAAGAAGAGGAAGCGGAAGCAATGGAACAGTTCGAGACCGACATTCTGGCGCAGCTGGGCATGCCCGACCCCTATGCAGATACGACCCGCCCCCAAGCAGGCAAGATTCCAAATTAACAAACCGGGTGCAGGCCGGCCGTTTTACGGTATCCTTGAACCTCCTTCACTCGGCATTACGCCATATGCAAGACTATCCCCCCGGCAGTTCGACTGCCGACCACAAGCCGCACCGCTCATTATTTGAGCGCCTGACCGCGCTGATCTCACCCGAACCCGAAAACCGCACCGAACTGCTGGAACTGCTGCACGACGCGCAAGAACGCAATCTGCTCGATGCCGATGCGATGTCCATGATCGAAGGCGTATTCCAGATGTCCGACTTGTCGGTACGCGACATCATGATTCCGCGCTCGCAAATGGATGTGGTCGATATTGCTCGTCCCATCGAAGAATGGATACCGATGGTGCTGGAAACTGCGCATTCGCGTTTTCCGGCCGTCGATGGCGATCGTGACAAGGTGGTCGGCATTCTTCTCGCGAAAGACCTGCTGCGCTATTACGCCAGCGACCACTTCGACCTGCGTGGCATGCTGCGGCCGGCGGTTTATATTCCCGAATCCAAACGACTGAATGTACTGCTGCGCGACTTCCGCGCCAATCGCAACCATATTGCGATGGTCGTTGATGAGTATGGCGGTGTGGCCGGGCTGATCACGATTGAGGATGTGCTGGAGCAGATCGTCGGCGACATCGAAGATGAATATGATTTCGATGAAGAAGAAGATAATATTCTTGAAGTCAAAGCAAGTGAAACGGGCCAGCGCTGGCGCGTGAAAGCGCTGACCGAGCTGGAACAATTCAATGAGATTCTGGGCACCCGGTTGGCCAGCGAAGATGTAGACACCATCGGCGGTTTGGTCGCCAACCACCTCGGCCGCATGCCGCGCAAGGGTGAAATCTTCGAGATCGATCAGCTGCGTTTCGAAGTGTTACGTGCCGATGCGCGCCAGCTGCATGTGCTGCTGGTTGAACAAATGCCGGAACGTTCATTGGATGAGCCCTCCTGATGCGCACCAACCACCAGCTGTCTGGCGCCTGAGCAGCCTCTACCGGCTGCATCCCGTACGCTGATGTCGCGCCCGTTTTTTTCCCTCCTTCGTCCTCTGCTCGCAGGCGGCCTGACCGTCTTTGCCTTTGCGCCCTTTGGTTGGTGGCCGCTGCAAATCATTGCACTGGCCGTGCTGTTTGTACCGTTGCTGTCTGAAGATTCGCCCCGGACGGCCGCACGATCGGGCTGGTTGTTCGGCATGGCATCCATCGCTGCCGGTACGCACTGGCTGTATGTGAGCATGCATGTCTATGGCGGTCTGCCTTCCATGCTCGCAATCGCGGCCGTGTTGCTGCTCGCTGCGAGCCTTGGACTGCTGTATGGCCTTGCCCTGTACAGCGCTGCTCGTCTGGCGCAGACATTTCACTCACCAGCCATCAGAGCGCTGCTAATTTTGCCCGCCTGCTGGATGCTGGCTGACTGGACGCGGGGTTGGATTTTTACCGGATTCCCCTGGGTCGTGACAGGTTACGCGCACACGCAGAGCCCGTTGTCGGGTTTCGCCGCGCTGACCGGCGTCTATGGTCTGGGCTGGCTTGCTGCGCTGATGGCGGGCGCGCTTGCGCTGCTGATGCATCGCCGTGGCTGGCATCGCATCGCCGTTTTTTTACTGTTATTTATTCCGGCCGCCGGTGTGACGCTACAGTTTGTGCGTTGGACAGAACCGCAAGGCCAGCCTTTGTCGGTGCGACTCCTGCAAGGCAATGTGCCGCAGGAGATGAAATTCAGTGCATCGCAATTGCATGCGTCACTCACGCTGTATCAGCAGATGATCACCGAAGCACCTGCCGACCTGATTGTCACACCCGAGACCGCGCTGCCGGTGTTACCCGACCATCTGCCCCCGGGTTATTTGGATCAGCTGGCTGCTTTCACGCAAACGAGTGGCAGCCAACTCTTGATCGGGTTGCCATTTACCACTGCACCGGGCATTTATCTGAACAGTGTGCTGGGTATGGCCAACGGTGATGCGCAAGCCTACCGCTATGACAAACACCATCTGGTGCCGTTTGGTGAATTCATTCCGCCGGGCGCGCGCTGGTTCGTGGATCTGATGACGATTCCGCTGGGTGATTTTGGTCGCGGCGATCTAGTGCAACCCGCGTTTCGCGTGAAAGACCAGTGGGTCTTGCCCAACGTCTGCTATGAAGATTTGTTTGGTGAAGAAATCGCCGCACAGTTATCGGCTGCCGCCGATCGCAATGCACCGGTGCCCAGCCTGCTGCTGAACGTTTCCAATATTGCATGGTTTGGTGACACCATCGCGCTGCCCCAGCATGTGCAGATTTCGCAAATGCGCTCACTGGAAACCGGCCGGCCCATGCTGCGCGCGACCAATACCGGCATGACCGCCGCCATTGATGAGCGCGGCCGCATCAACGCTCAGTTACCTGCCCATACCCGTGGCAGCCTGGCGGTGACCGTGCAAGGCACCAGCGGCATCACGCCTTACACGCGGCTGGGTAATTCGCTGCCCGTCGGGCTGGCCTCGATTCTGGTCTTGACGCTGCTGCTGGCAAGCGTGAGGAAAAGCCGTCGGACGAGCAAAAAAGGCTAAAATTCCTGCTTTTCCAGAGCAATGAATTGGTGAGGCGCGTTGGCCTCACCGTTTGTTGCTGACCACCCTGATCGTACCGATGAAAACCCCCCCAAGCTTTCAGCAAATTATCCTCACCCTGCAGGACTACTGGGACGCGCAAGGTTGCGCGCTTTTGCAACCCTATGACATGGAAGTCGGTGCCGGCACATCGCACACCGCCACCTTCCTGCGCGCAATCGGCCCCGAGCCCTGGCGTGCCGCGTACGTGCAGCCATCGCGCCGCCCGAAAGATGGCCGCTACGGTGAAAACCCAAACCGTATGCAGCATTACTACCAGTATCAGGTGGTACTCAAGCCGGCACCGGAAAACATTCTCGAACTGTACTTGGGCTCGCTCGCCGCACTGGGGCTGGATCTCAAGGCAAATGATGTGCGCTTCGTGGAAGACGACTGGGAAAATCCAACGCTGGGGGCCTGGGGACTCGGCTGGGAAGTATGGCTCAATGGCATGGAGGTCACGCAATTCACTTACTTCCAGCAGGTAGGCGGCATCGACTGCAAACCGGTACTGGGTGAAATCACGTATGGCATCGAACGTCTGGCGATGTATCTGCAGGGCGTGGAAAATGTGTTTGACCTAGTGTGGACCGAATGGGAAGAGCGCGGCGTCACACGTCGCCTGACTTACGGTGATGTATTTCACCAGAACGAAGTCGAGCAATCCGCTTATAACTTCGAGCATGCGAATACCGATTTTCTGTTCTCGCTGTTCGGCAATTACGAATCCGAAGCACAGCGCCTGATGGCCGTGCCGCTGGCCTTGCCTGCCTATGAAATGGTGCTCAAGGCAGCGCATACCTTCAATCTGCTGGATGCACGAGGGGCGATTTCAGTGACTGAGCGTGCCGCCTACATCGGACGCATACGCAATCTCGCACGCGCTGTCGCTCAGGCGTATTACGCATCACGCGAACAGCTGGGATTCCCAATGCTGGGCGATGCGACGCGTGCTGCATAACTGTACCTTCGGGCCTGACGATTAAAGCGTTTCTGAGATCACATTCCTGAAATCGCTTTCCTTCAAGCACATTACTACAAGCGCATTACTACCAACGAAGAACATGAAGCAAACACTGCTGGTTGAATTACTAACCGAAGAACTGCCACCGAAAGTTTTGTCAAAACTGGGCGAGACTTTTGCCGGCGCGATCCTGCAAGGTCTGTCTCAGCGCGCGCTGGCAGATGCCGATGCAAAAGCGGTCGCCTACGCATCACCACGTCGGCTGGCGGTGACAATTGAGGGCGTGCGCGCGATCGCAGCTGACAAACAAATGCGCGAAAAGGTACTGCCGGTGTCGGTCGCGCTGGACAAGGAAGGACAGCCCGCCGCACCACTGACTAAAAAACTTGCTGCGCTGGCGCTGACCACAGGACGCGATCACATCGGTCTCGATGAGCTTGAGCGCGCCAGCGATGGCAAGGCAGAGAGTTTTTTCTTCAGCTATATCGCCAAAGGCGAAACGCTGGCGACGGGTCTGCAGACGACGCTGGAAGAAAGTATCGCGAAACTACCCATACCCAAGGTGATGACTTATCAGCGCCCCGATGGCGAGACTGTGCAATTCGTGCGTCCGGTTCACGGTCTGATTGCGCTGCTCGATGACACGTTGATACCGCTGTCGTTGCTGGGGCTGAAGTCCGCACGTACGACACTCGGCCATCGTTTTCTATCCAAAAAAACGGAGCTGAGCATTCCTTCAGCAGCGCAGTATGCCGACCTGCTGAAAGAAGAAGGCCAGGTCATTGCTAGCTTCAGCGAGCGCAGAGAAAAAATTCGCAAAGATCTGATCGCCAAAGCGGGCAGCGACCAGATACTGATGCCGGAATCGCTGTTGGATGAAGTGACTGCACTGGTCGAATGGCCGGTGGTCTATGAATGCCGGTTTGATGAAGCATTTTTGTCGGTGCCGCAGGAATGTCTGATCCTGACCATGCAAACCAACCAGAAATATTTTGCGCTAACGGATGCCCAGGGCAAGTTGCGTTCGCGGTTTCTGATCGTATCGAATATCGAGACGGCTGACCCGCACCACATCATCGGCGGCAATGAGCGCGTGGTGCGCCCGCGCCTGTCAGATGCCAAATTCTTTTTCGAGCAGGACAAGAAAAAAGCACTGATCGATCGGCTGCCGGGACTCGTCAATGTGGTGTATCACAACAAGCTCGGCTCCCAGGCCCAGCGCAACGAGCGGGTGGTGGCGCTTGCTGTTGCGATCGCGGGCGCGCTCGGCGCGAATGCCGATCAGGCCCGACGTGCAGCGCAATTATCGAAGGCCGACTTGCTGACGGATATGGTCGGTGAATTTCCTGAGCTGCAGGGCATCATGGGTACGTACTACGCCCGTCATGATGGCGAGGCGGATGAAGTGGCCACGGCCATCAGCGAACATTACCAGCCCCGCTTTGCAGGTGATGCTCTCCCGTCTACCCGCACGGGTACCGCGGTAGCGCTGGCGGACAAACTCGAAACACTGGTTGGCATCTGGGGAATCGGACTGGCACCGACGG
Source organism: uncultured Bifidobacterium sp. (assembly GCA_964639465.1). Classification (GTDB taxonomy): domain Bacteria; phylum Pseudomonadota; class Gammaproteobacteria; order Burkholderiales; family Burkholderiaceae_D; genus Pernthalerella. Next base: position 11,238 of record CAZXDB010000033.1, read on the forward strand.
GTGACAAGGATCCGTTTGCGTTGCGACGTCATGCGCTGGGCATTATTCGCATGCTGATTGAGCAGCGCCTGCCGCTGTCGCTGTCGCATCTGCTCGCACAGGCAGCGCAGCAGTTTGCGGGCAATGCCCAGTTCAGCGATCCTATCGCGGATGCACAAAACTTTATCTATGACCGCCTGCGTGGTCAGTTGCGTGAACGCGGCTATGCGCAGGATGCGATCGAAGCCGTGGTGGCGCCGCTGCCGGACCGGCTGGATGACATCATCGAACGTCTGGATGCGGTCAAAGCCTTTGCCGCGCTGCCTGAGGCGCAATCACTGGCGGCTGCCAACAAGCGCATTACCAATATTCTGAAGAAAAACGAGGGCGTGCAAGGCGAAGTACAGTCTGCGCTACTGACGGAAGCTGCCGAGCAGCGCTTGTTTGGCGCGATGACAGAAACGCGCACCCTGGTCGACAAAGCCTTTGCCAGCGGCGATTTCACCGCAACCCTGAAAGCACTGGCCAGTCTGCGCGATGATGTCGATGCGTTTTTCAATGACGTGATGGTGATGGCAGAAGATGCCGCCCTGCGCGCGAACCGTCTGGCCTTGCTGCAGTCACTGCACGCAATGATGAACCGCGTCGCTGATATCTCCCGCCTCGCGGCCTGAGACGGATAAAAACTACATGACGATGGCGACCTCCAAACTGATCATACTCGACCGCGATGGCGTAATTAACGAAGACGCCGATGATTACATCAAGTCGTCGGCGGAGTGGCGGCCGATACCTGAATCGCTGGAAGCGATCGCACGACTGAATCAGCACGGCTACCGGGTCGCCGTCGCGACGAACCAAGCCGGTCTTGCACGCGGACTGTTCGACATGCATGCGCTGAATGCGATTCATCAAAAACTGCACCTGGCTGCCCAGACCGTGGGAGCGCATGTGGATGCGATTTTTTTCTGTCCGCACGCGCCCGAAGATTTTTGTGACTGCCGCAAGCCACGGCCCGGCATGCTGAGAGCCATTGGTCAGCGCTTCAATAGCCAACTCTCCGGTATACCTTTCGTCGGCGATTCGCTGCGCGATCTGCAGGCCGGGTTCGAAGTCGGATGCACACCTTACCTGGTACGTACCGGCAAGGGCAAACGCACCATTGAAACCGGCGGTATGCCACCCGGTACGATCGTGCTGGACAATCTGGCGGCGGTCGCTGATCATCTGTTGAACGCTGATCAGCTGACGACCGAAACGGTCGAGCTTGCGCGATCTGCGGTACTAAAAGATAAGAATAAATAACAACGTTCAGACGATCCGAACCCGGCGTCTGAGGAGACCTATGCACCGCTCTATTCTGTTTCTGCGCTCTGCCCTGTTTCTGCTACTGATCGTTGTCGCGACGGTGGTCTGGGCGATTGCCTGCTTCGGATTTTTACTGCTGCCTTACCGACAGCGTTACTACATGATCACGCGCTGGAATGTGTTTGTCTCACTGGCTGCGCGTGCAGTATGTGGCATACGCTGGGAAATCAAGGGTTTGGAAAATCTGCCGGATGCACCGGTGATTTTGCTCTCCAAGCATCAATCAGCTTGGGAGACTATTTTCTATTGCTGGCTAATGCCTCGCCCGCTGATCTTTGTGCTCAAAAAAGAACTGCTGTATATCCCCTTCTTTGGCTGGGGACTGGCGATGATGCGCATGATTGCGATCGATCGCAGCAAAGGACGCGATGCAATGGCCCAGGTCATACAATCGGGCCGACGCCGACTTAGTGATGGGCAGTGGGTGATCATGTTCCCTGAAGGTACGCGCACTCCTGCGGGAGCGCAAGGCAAGTACAAGGCAGGCGGTGCCATTCTCGCGATTGGTACGCAGACGCCAGTAGTACCGATCGCAATGAATTCAGGCGACTGCTGGCCACGCAATGCGTTCATCAAAAAACCAGGACTGATTACTGTATCCATAGGACCACCGATATCGCCCGAAGGACTGTCTGCTGCAGCTCTGATGGTCAAGGTTGAAAATTGGATAGAATCGGAAATGCGGGTCATTACACCATCCGCTTATGCAGCGCCAGAGCCTGTGCATACCGTGTCATCTGAGGCATGAGCACTTCAACCTCACTTGGTACTTATCCGTAATACTTATCCGTAATACTTAACTGTGATACTCACTCGTAAACGGCCATGTCATTGA
>CAZXDB010000033.1:13519-24470 GCA_964639465.1 uncultured Bifidobacterium sp.
TACTTATCCGTAATACTTAACTGTGATACTCACTCGTAAACGGCCATGTCATTGAAGCAGTATCTTCGACAAAAGCTTGCTGATCCGAACCAGCTGTCGTTGCTTGATATGCTGCCGGGTGCCGATGCGCATACGGCGCCGCCGCTGTCCACCGTTCCCGAGCCACCCTTACCTGCTGGCCACCGTCGTCTGCGTCTGGAAGATCATCATCTAGACTACCGGCTGTTACGCTCAAAACGACGCACGATTGGTTTTCTGATCGACGATGATGGTTTGCGCGTGACCGCGCCGCGCTGGGTGACGGTCGCCGAAATTGAAATTGCCATCACCGAAAAGCGGGCGTGGATTTTCAAAAAAATCAATGAACAGCGCGAGCGCTCGGTGAGACGCCTTCAGCCGCCGATGGAATGGCGTGATGGCGCACGGCTTCCTTATTTGGGTTCCGACATCGTGGTGCGTATCGCGGACTCAGCCAGTGCAGGCATACGCTTTGATGAAGCCAGTCGCGAACTGCACGTCAGTCTGCCGGGATCGGCAACTGAACAACAACTGAAAGACCGCGTTCAGGGCTGGCTGCAAGCCGAAGCCCGTCGCGTGTTTGCCGAACGCCTCGAGATTTATGCTGAAAAACTCGGCGTCGAGTTCAAAGGCTTTGCACTGTCGTCAGCCAGTACGCAATGGGGTTCGTGTACTGCCGATGGTCGTATACGACTGAACTGGCGGCTGATGCATTTTGCCTTACCCAATATTGATTACGTAGTCGCCCATGAACTCTCTCATTTGCGCGAAATGAATCATGGCCCGCAGTTCTGGGCGACAGTGCAATCGCTGCTGCCGGAATTTGAAACAGCGCGCAAGGCGCTGCGAGATCACGAGCCGTCGAATTTGCCGACGTTCTGATCAGGCGACGCGCCACCTTAATTTTCCCGAGTATTTTCGTCCGTATTTGCTTCGGTATTTGCGTCCGTGTTGGCGTCAGAAAATGTGCGTCAGCGCGACGTACTGTTCCAGCGCGATGGTCTCCGGCCGCGCCTGCGGATCAATGCCGGCACTTATCAGCTGCGCTTCTGTGAAGAGCCCACCCAGACTGTTGCGAATGACTTTGCGTCGCTGCGAAAAAGCCTGAGTCACCACCTGCTCCAGTTTGGCCTGTTCGCAGGCCAAGGGGGACGCCAGCGGCCGCATGCGAACGATCGCTGAATCGACTTTCGGTGGCGGATCAAATGCCTGCGGCGGCACGATGAACAGCATCTCCATCTGATAGCGCCACTGCAACATCACCGACAAACGTCCGTAATCCTTGCCACCCGGTGGCGCCACCATGCGCTGCACGACTTCTTTTTGGAGCATGAAATGCTGGTCTTCCACCAGCGGCGCATACCGCGCCAGATGAAACAGCAAAGGACTGGAGATGTTGTAGGGCAGGTTGCCCACAATACGCAGCTTGCCTTGTGCCGGCTGCAAGCTGCCAAAATCAAACTGCAGCGCATCGCCTGCATGCAGAATGAGTTTGTCGGGGCTGAATTTTTTTTGCAGCATCGCGACGAGGTCACGATCGATTTCAACCACGTGCAACTGTGACAGATGCGGTAGTAACAAAGCCGTCATGGCACCCTGCCCGGGTCCGATTTCCACCATCGTGTCGCTCGCCGCCGGAGCAATGACGCGAATGATGTCGTGAAGCACATTTTGATCGGTCAGAAAATTTTGACCGAAGCGCTTGCGCGGAATATGTTTCATCCGCGAGCCGTTGCCATGTGCGTTGCCATTTGCGCGGCCACTGTGATTGCTGCCATCATGCTGGCGGCATCCGCATGGCCATAACCCGCAGCTGCCTTATCGAGTGCAGTGCCATGATCGACTGACGTGCGAATAATCGGCAATCCCAGGGTGATATTGACGCCCTGACCAAAGGTCGCGAATTTCAACACCGGTAAACCCTGATCGTGATACATCGCGAGCACGCAGTCAGCCTGATCCAGATAGCGCGGCTGAAACAGGGTATCCGCTGGATAAGGGCCCGAGACCTGCCAGCCACGCTGGCGCGCTTCATCAATTACCGGTGTAATGACATCGATCTCTTCCCGACCCAGATAACCGGCTTCGCCGGCGTGCGGATTCAAACCCGTCACCAGTATGCGTGGGTTCGGCAGTCCAAAGCGCTGCACCAAATCCTGATGCACGATATCCAGGGTTGACTTCAGACGCTCGCGCGTGATCGCACGCGGTACATCGGCCAGCGCCAGATGCGTGGTGGCCAGCGCCACCCGCAGCATGTGCTGGCCGGCGTCACCGGCGAGCATCATGACGACATGCGGGGTGTGCGTTTTTTCAGCGAGGTATTCGGTATGACCGGTGAAAGCGATGCCGGCATCGTTGATCGTACTTTTTTGTACCGGTGCGGTAACGATGGCATCAACGTCGCCGGCAAGTGCCGCAGCAATCGCCCGATCCAGCATGTCCAGCACCGCACGACCGTTTTTTGCCTCAAGCTGCCCCGGCACCGGCTTCACTGCCAGTGGACAATCGAGAACAGCGAGCTGGCCGGGCTGCTCTTTCCATTGGCCCGCCGATGTCACCAGCTGCAGCGGATAGTGCGGTATCAAGGCACTGGCCAGCGACTGCAATTGCTTCGCATCGCCGATCAGCAGACAAGACGCCTGTGTCATTTGCGCTGCTGCACGCAGCGCGATTTCCGGCCCTACGCCTGCGGGCTCGCCACAGCTAATCGCTATGCGGGGGCGTGTCATGCGCAGTGGCGATCAGGGTCTGAGGAACGATCAGGGACGACTGATATCGTCCAGCCGATACTCAACATACGCACGATCACGCAGTTGCCGCAGCCAGTCTTCATACGACTCTTCGAGTTTCTGTTCGCGCAAAGCCTGACGGGCGATCAGGCGCTGCCGTTCACGCGATACTTCTTCGGATTTACGTTCAACCACTTCGATCAGGTGATAGCCAAACGGCGATTCAACCGGCTGACTGACCTCGCCGGGCTGGAGTGCATTCATCGCGCGCTCGAACTCGGGTACGGTATCGCCGGGATACACCCAACCCAAATCGCCACCTTTGCTCGCCGAACCGTCATTGGAGTACAGACGCGCGAGTTCCTCGAATTTGGCCGCCTTGTTATCGAGACGTTCTTTGAGCTCCACCAGTTTGCGACGCGCTTCGGTCGCCGAAACGATCTGATTGACCTTGATCAGGATATGACGCGCCAGTGTCTGCTGGACCATCGCGCCCGGCGCGGTTTTGACCATGCTGGCACTGCGCCGGCCGACGACTTTAAGAATATGGAATCCATTCGCACTGCGAACCAGCGGTGCGACTTCCCCATCTTTGAGTTTTTCGGTCGCATCGATAAACAGTTGCGGCAAACGCGAAGGACTGCGCCAGCCGAGTTCACCGCCATTCAGTGCATCACCAGCGTCCGAAAAGCTGGCAGCGACTTTCGCAAAATCAGCACCGGAATTCAATTGCGCCAGTGCCTGCTCAGCGCGTTTGCGACGATCGGCAATTTGCTCGGGTGATGCATTTTCGGGGACACGAACGAGAATTTGTGCAATGTTGATCTCACTCTGCGCTCCTTCCGTATTGCCGGCAGCAGCAGCTAAAAAGTTGTCAACTTCAGATTCGGTAATCTGAATCTTGTTGTCCACTTCACGCTCGCGCAAACGTTGCAGGGTGATTTCTTCACGGACTTCTTCGCGGAAGCGGGCAAATGACAGGCCTTCACTTTCGAGCTGATCGCGGAAGCCTTGAACCGTCTGCTTGTTTTGCTCGGCGATGCGTGCAATCGCACGATCCAGCAACAGGTCATCAATTCGAATCCCAGTTTCACGCGCGAGCTGCATTTGCGCACGATTGACGATCATGCGTTCGAGCAGCTGTTTTTGCAGCACATCGCGCGGAGGCAACTGAATGTTCTGGCGCTTCAATCGCTGCTCGACCAGACGCAGGCGCTCTTCTATCTCTTTGAGCGTGATGACATCGGTGTTGACGACCACCGCAATGGCATCAATCAGCACAGGCTGACGGCTGTTTTGCGGCTTGGTCTGCGCAACCGAGGCGCCTGCCAGCGCCAGCATCAGCAATCCCAGCAAAGCATTTACACCCGAACGTGAGCGCAGCAACGACCGGCAAATCTGAGTAGGCATCATCGTCTTTATCAAAAAATTAAAAGCAGTGAATCAATTATTGCGCCTGTTGCAGCGGCTGATAGCCCGGCACACTGCCACGCAATGCTTTCATGGGATTCGATCCCAGCGTCGCCAGGCCGCTGAATTCCATCTGCATAAAAATATGGGTCGTGGCCAAACCCGCCGCCGTCGGAATGCGTTGTCCCACCAAACGGAAAATCCAGCAATCGGCCAGATACTCCACACCCAGCAGCGACTGACCCGGCCGCTTTTCATCCAGCAGGTAGTTAATGCGGCCCACACCATACCAGCGTCGGCTGATCGGCCATTGTCCCGAAAAATCCACCAATTCGAAATTGGTAAAAGGATAGCCCGGTATATTGCGGGAATCGCGGCGATACTGGGCATTGAGCACTTTCATCGGGCCGGCTTGCCAGAACGCGCCAATGTTCATCCGATTCACGTCTTTGAGCGTCTGGTCATACTGCAAGTTGGCATCCAGCCGCAGCTCGTTGGTCACGCGTCCGGACACCAGCAACAGAATATCTTCGGCGGCCGTCTTGGCGGTCACGCTCTGATCCAGCGTCACCATCGGATCTTTCAGATTGACACGCTGCGCGATTGCCACACGCAAGCGCTCGGCACCGGTGGTTTCAAGAAAGCGCGACGTGAGCGCCAGCGTCAGCTGATTGGCGTCCCCGACGCGATCATTTCCTACAAAACGATTCTCGCGAAAAATTTGCGCATAGTTCAGATCGGACTCGGACGTATCGAAACGCGGATAGAGCACCGACGTTTGCTCTTTGTAGGGCGTGTAGGTGTAGAACACACGCGGCTCGAGCGTTTGAATCGCGTCACGATTGAAGAAGGTCGCTTCGCGCTCAAAAATCAGACCCGAATCCAGCGAAAAAGTTGGCAACCAGCGGGCCGGCGCGGTCATGCCGACATCCGGCCGGTCGAGGTTGTAGATCGTGCCGTGCAAGGACAGGCTGGGCCGCAGGAAATAACCCGGGCGCCGCAATTGATTGTAGGTCATGCGAGGATTCAGCACCAGACGATCACCCTGCACCGATGTGGGGTGGGCAAAGCGCGTGTACTCGGAATTCATGGTCAGATCGAGACCACTATCGCCATAATGAAAGTTATTCACATTCACCTGCGGCAGTCGTGCGTAGGGAATACCAATCAGCGCATTCGGATCCTGCAACACTTGATAATCGATCAGCCGAACAGCGCCGTTCCAATCCGTCGCACCATAATTCAATGCAACGCTGCGTGTGAGTAGTCGGCGGTTGACGCCGGGACGCGCCCAGACATGACTGAGCGGAAAATCCCGCGCGTAATTATCGTCGGACGCGCCATTGATATCGGTCGCCAGCGTCAGACCCTGAGCCAGTACCTGGTTGTGGCGCGACGAGAAACCGTAACGTGTTTCGCCATCCAGCTTGGTGTCATTGATGAATTCAAACCGCGTCTCGCCGGCAAATTCACGCTCGAGATAACGCACGTCTGCGCCCAGCAGCAGGCCACGCTGTGCCATGTAGCGCGGGAAGAAGGTCACATCACGATTGGGCGCAATGTTCCAGAAATACGGTGTCGTAATTTGCAAACCGTTCGAAGTTGATGAGGCAATCGTCGGCGCCAAAAAACCGGAAACGCGTTCATCGGTAAGCGGAAAGGAAATGCGCGGCGTGCCCGCCACCGGCACACCCTTGAAAACCAGTACTGCATTCCTTGCGTAACCGACACCTGCACCTTCATCCAGGGTCAGCTTGCCGGTACGCAGATACCAGTCAGGTTCGGGGCCATTGCAAGTGGTGTAGTAGCCGTCCGAGATGGTAGCCTGGTCTTCCGCTTCGAAATCGATGCGCGCTGCTCTGCCCTGTGCGTTGCGTTGCAACAGTTTGTAGACCGGACTGTCCATATAACCGACACCGGTATCGAGCTTGAGCCTTAGCTCCTTGCCAGAGAACTGGTTACCGGCGCGATCGACACGCACATTGCCGACGGCCTCGACACGATCATCGATGATGTTGTACTTGATGCTATCCGCATCGATCGTCATGGTGCCGCGCATGATCTCGACGTTGCGATCCAACTGAACCTCGCGATCCGGTCGGCCCGTCAGTTGATCCGCGCGCATCTCGGTCGTGGCCTCTTCGGCCACTGCGTCGGTCATCCGGCGCTGCTCCTGCGCAGCGGCCACGCCTGAGATCATCAAGGCGATGATCAGGGGGAGGTGATTTGCCTGCCGGAGCGCTGAATGGGTAGAAAGTGGCAATCGCCGGGTCATGAAAGCTGAATTTGCAGGCCAGAGGACCGCGTCGTGAGGTGAATCCCTTATTATATGGGAACTCATCGCCTGTTCTGCACTCTTGCTGCCTACTTCCTACCCGGTTTCTCTCCATGCCTGACAATTTCCTGAACGATCCCCGGCTGGCCCAGCTGGCCGAATGGCTTTCCGGTCTCCAGACCCCGGCCACCATTGCTGCCAGCCTGCGACCGGCATCCGCCGATGCCAGTTTCCGCCGTTACTTCCGCGTTGATACGCCGGAAGGCCAGAGTCTGATCGTGATGGACGCGCCGCCACCGCAGGAAGATGTGCGTCCTTTCGTGAAAGTTGCCGAACTGTTCAGCGCGACCGGCGTCTCGGTGCCGGCCATTCTGGCCAAGGACACCGAGCGCGGTTTCCTGCTGCTGTCGGATCTGGGCTCAACGACTTATCTGCAACAACTGAATCCGGATACCGCACACAAACTCTACATTGACGCCATTGATGCGCTGATTTTGTTGCAAGTGCAAAGCCGCGCTGGCGTACTGCCCGTCTACGACCGGGAGCTGCTCCACCGTGAATTGATGCTGTTCCCTGACTGGTACATCACACGCCATCTGAAGGCCACACTAAGCGATGCGCAAAGCGCTGACCTGAACCGGGTGTTCGATGTGCTGCTGGCGAACAATCTGGCGCAGGCGCCCGTCTATGTGCATCGCGATTACCACTCGCGCAATCTGATGGTGATGAACAAGGGTAATCCCGGCATTCTGGATTTCCAGGATGCGGTCTATGGTCCGATTACCTACGATCTGGTGTCGCTGCTGCGTGATGCCTACATTCAGTGGGACGAAGAACTGGTGCTGGATTGGGTGATTCGCTACTGGGAGCGCGCGCGACGGGCGGGCCTGCCCGTGAGCCATGATGTGGATGTGTTTTATCGTGATTTCGAATTCATGGGCTTGCAGCGGCATTTGAAGGTGCTCGGTATTTTTGCAAGGCTCTATCACCGCGACGGCAAGGACGGTTACCTGAATGATATGCCGATGGTGATGGACTACACCCGCAAGACCGCCTACCGCTACAAGGAATTTGCGCCGCTGATCCGTCTGCTCGACACACTGCAGGAAAACACCACCGGCGTCGGATTTACCTTCTGATGAAAGCGATGATTTTTGCTGCCGGTCGCGGGGAACGCATGCGTCCGCTGACCGATACCTGCCCCAAGCCGCTGCTGCAAGTGCGTGGCCGGCCGCTGATTGTCTGGCACATCCTTAACCTCGTGCGTGCTGGTATCACCGAGATCGTGATCAACCATGCGCATTTGGGTCAGATGATCGAAGATGCACTCGGCGACGGCAGTCAGTTCGGCGCAACGATTACTTACTCTGCCGAGGGTACCGCACTGGAAACCGCTGGCGGTATCGCCAAAGCACGGTACTTACTGGGCGAGGCACCGTTTGTTGCGATTGCTGGCGATATTTTTTGCCCGCACTTCGATTTCTCGAAAGTCAGCGATGTGCTGGAAGAAAACGATGTCTGGGGCAATCCGCTGCCCGCCAGCCAGCGCGACTTGGCCTGGCTGTATCTGGTCAAAAATCCGCCCCATCATCCCGAGGGTGACTTTGCGCTCGAGAGCTTCGCCATCGCCAATCAGGGCGAGGCCCGGCTGACTTTCTCCGGCATCGGCGTCTATCGGCCGGAGCTGTTTGATTCGGTGACCCCAGGGGCGGCGGCAAAACTGGCCCCGCTCCTGCGCGAATTCGCAGAACAGCGCAGAATCGGTGGTGAGCTCTTTCGTGGCGACTGGACCGATGTCGGCACGGTCGAGCGGCTGGAACAATTGAATACGCCTCTGACCGAACTTCTGAAAAATAAACAATGAGCCTGACACCCTATGCAAAACGCCGCGCCGACGTCCTGCGTCAGATGCACGCGCAGGGCGGCGGCGTCGCCATTATTCCGACTGCACCGGAAGTGATGCGCAATGCCGATGCCGACTATCCATACCGGCATGACAGTTACTTTTACTACCTGACCGGCTTCACCGAACCGGAAGCCACGCTGGTGCTGGTCGCGGGCGATCAGGATCAGGCAATTTTGTTTTGCCGCGAAAAGAACGAGGAACGCGAAATCTGGGACGGCTATCGCTTCGGCCCGGACGCGGCAAAGCAACAGTTCAGTTTTGATGCCGCTTATCCGGTGGCCAGCATCGACAGCGAATTACCGCGACTGATGGCCAATACACCCGCGTTGTTTTATGCGCTGGGCAGCAGCGCCACACTCGATGCACGTATCCAGACCTGGCTGAATGCGGTGCGCACCCAGGCGCGATCAGGCGTCAGCGCACCGGGCTCGGCAATCGACGTACGGACCATTCTCAATGAAATGCGGCTCGTCAAAGACGCTGACGAAATTGCGATCATGCAGCGCGCGGCCGACATCAGCGCAGAAGCGCATGCGCGCGCCATGCGCACCTCGCGCGCCGGTCTGCGCGAATATCACCTCGAGGCAGAATTACTGCATGAATTTCGCCGCAACGGATCACAAGCACCTGCGTATGGATCGATTGTCGCGACCGGTGCCAACGCCTGCGTGCTGCATTACCGTGCTGGTGATGCGGAATTGCGCGATGGCGATCTGGTGCTGATCGATGCCGGCTGCGAGCTGGACAGCTATGCGTCGGACATCACGCGTACCTTTCCTGTGAACGGTAAATTCAGCCCAGCGCAAAAAACACTCTATGAAATCGTGCTCGATGCGCAATACGCAGCCATCGCTGCCACTCGCGCCGGCGCACGCTTCACCGATGGTCATGATGCAGCGTTGCGCGTGCTGACTCAGGGCATGCTGGATACCGGACTGCTCGACAAAAATAAACTCGGGTCGGTCGACGATGTGATCGCCGGGGGTCAATATCGGCAGTTTTACATGCATCGCACTGGCCACTGGCTGGGCATGGATGTGCATGACGTCGGCGACTATCGTGATCCCGCGTCTGCCGGGCAGGAAAAGCCCTGGCGCACACTCGCACCCGGCATGGTGCTGACGATCGAGCCCGGCATTTATGTGCGACCCGCGCCGGGCGTGCCAGAGCAGTACTGGAACATCGGCATACGCATTGAAGATGATGCACTGGTCACCGCGGACGGCTGTGCGATTCTCACCGACAAAGCCCCCAAAACCGTCGCCGAGATTGAAGCGGTGATGCGGGGCTGAGGGTCCGATGCAAGCGGCCGATATCAATCTGTGATGATGAAATCTGCGACACCAAAGTCAGTCGATATTGCGATTGTCGGTGCAGGCCCGGTCGGCCTCGCGCTGGCGGCCATGCTGCTGGCACGCGGTGTTCAGGCAGAGCGTATAGCGATCATCGATGGCAAAACGACGGCGGCGGCATCGCAGGATCCGCGCTCGATCGCGCTGTCTTGGGGAAGTCACGAATTACTGAAACAAATTCACGCCTGGCCTGCAACGGCGACGGCCATTACGCAAATTCACGTATCCCGGCGTGGCAGTTTTGGTCGCACCCTCATTGACTGCGCCGAGCATCAGGTGCCCGCACTCGGTTATGTGTGTCGCTACGGCGATGTCGTGGGCGCGCTATCTGCTGCGTTGGACACCGCCGGTGTGTTTCAGCACCGACCGGCCCGTGTGATCGCTGCCGAAGAAAACGACACACAAGTCATCCTCAGTCTCTCTGACGATCAGCAAATCAGCGCTGGATTGCTCGTGCAAGCCGAAGGCGGTGTTTTCGGTATGCAGTCAGATAAAGAAATTCATCGCGACTACCGGCAGATGGCGATCGTCGCGACCGTCAACAGTGATGGCATGACAGCAGGACGTGCCTTCGAACGTTTTACGGAAGAGGGGCCGCTCGCGCTCTTGCCTGACCGGGATGCCTACTCTCTGGTCTGGTGCGTGCGCCCCGAGAATTGCGATGCCTTGCTTGCCTTGCCGGACACGGATTTTTTACAGGCGCTGCAACAAGCGTTTGGTAACCGAGTCGGTCGGTTCACGCAGATCAGTGCGCGTCACAGTTATCCGTTGGGACTGACTGCACAGCCGGCGAATTCACCACGTGCCGTGGCCATCGGCAACGCTGCGCAAACACTGCATCCGGTTGCCGGTCAGGGACTGAATCTGGGCTTGCGTGACGCTGCCGTACTGGCCAAAGCGCTTGCGAACAATCCGACCATGGCAGGACTGCGTCAATTTGAACAGGAACGTCGCGGCGACCGTGGCCTGACGCTGAAACTCACCGACCTGATGGCGCGCGTCTTTGCCAGCAGTTCGGATCAGTCAATATCGCAAAGTCTGCTCGGCCTGTCGCTGGGCATGATCGATCTGATGCCACCAGCGCGGCGCGCGCTGTCGGAACAGATGATGTTTGGCTGGCGCGGTTAAGTACTTATTCCGATTTGATTGTGAATCTTGTAAGGAAGCTGTGCAGTCATTCAATGCGCTTATGCAAAGCAACGACACTGGATCCCGGCCTACGCCGGGATGACGGTAGTTGTTGTGGCGACCGTAAAAT
>CAZXDB010000034.1:0-20298 GCA_964639465.1 uncultured Bifidobacterium sp.
GGCACGCTTCCGTGTGGATTCACTGGCCCCGGTGGCTGGCAAGGGTGTGATTAGTGGTGGCGAGCCGGGTGGTAAAACGATCGCTGGCGCGCAAATTTCGCTGGAGGCTTTGCGCGCGAGGGTGCAGTTTTTATAGTATCTGCTTCAAGGCGTCGGCGATTTCCGTTTTATCCCTACTCGCTACACTCGCTGAAGCATGCGCTAGAGCCGATCGGTTATGTACCGCTGGCCGAGGCTGAGGCAAACTACTGGCAGCAATATGCCATCGCGGCTCCTGCGGTGGCCTCAAATGAAATCAACTGGCCTACATGGATTCCGAGGCGGTTCAGGAGCGGTTTTTTCATCGATTTTTTTTACCCATAACTCAGTTACTTTTACAAATTTTTCAAGAATGTTCGTGAGGCGCGGGACGCTGAGGTATTCAAGCTCTATGGATCTGCACAGGACAGCTTCCTCGCACAGACTGTCGATGGCCAATGTTGCGCCAGCTGTTTTGTTGCCGAACAAATTGCCTTTCAGCATGCTGTAAAGCACAGCATCGCGCCTCTCGAGCGGCACACTGCCAAGCAGGGAGTACAAATGCAAACAGCCACGCTCTGCATCCACTTCCAGATTGATGGCAGTGGTGCCATCAAAAACCAAGCGGGCGCAGCCTTCCGGATTCAATTGCAAATCGGGCAGACCCAGAGCAACGCCCAATTCTTTAATCAATTCGTTGATATTCATTGTTTGCTGGCCCTAGGCTAAGATCTTTCGCCGCCTGGGGCGACGAACTCGTCTAGGTCAACTTCTGCTAGGCTAAGCTTGTACAAAAAGCTGACGGGCTCGGATAAGCTGACCACACCGTTTTTCTCAATGCGGATGCTAAAAGTGCAGTGAGATGTGCTGCGTTCATCGAGTTTCACAACAGCGTTACTGCCGTGGCAGCGGAAATAATTAGGGTTTGCTAGGTAAGAGACTTGTAACTCGATTGCGCCATTTGCGCTTTTCTTGAGTTTGTACGAGACATTTTCCCAAGACTCTTTTCCTCTGTCTCCAGAAAACGGCAGGCCTGGCCGACCGTCAGGCAAATAAGCAGACGTGTGCATAGAGTTTTGGGTTTTCATGAACGGAAACAAGATCGCTTGGTTGGCAAACTGTGTCACGAACAAGAGCCGGTGTTGATCGCCGCCAGCCCATTCGAGCAGGCGAGTGCTTGCATCAGCGCGCATGCTTTCTTGTTTTTTCTGATCTGCTTTCGCCCATTCAGTACGGTCGATGAGCAGCGTGCCGTCAATCGTATAGGTCGCGCGATTTAAATCGTTCCAAGCCGTTTGGGCAATGTGAGTGGAAGAATTATCTGCAAGCAGCGCTGGAGTCGTCGGCGTATTTTTTATATCTTGCAGGTAGTCTGCGAAGAGCTTCTGCACATCATATCGCGCTGGGCCATAGTCTAAAATATTGGCTTCGCTTCCTTCTTTACGAATGACGCCAAAGACATCGTTGATGGCTTCATGCGCGAGCGCTTTCATATCCTCAATTCCGGCTTTCGATTTTTTCTCTGGTGCAACTGCTTTGCGCTTGTCTACGGTTTCTGCTGCTATGGCGTCAAGAAAATTCAGTTGATGTGCGCAGAAAAGTAGATCTGCTCCTATTTTTTGTTTGACTCTGGCTGGATCGATTTTGGCGCTCACAAGCTCTTCACTATAAACCAGCAAACCGTCAACAAAAGCCGTCATGTCTTCGCTTCGCAACGAGGTCAGTAACTTATTTAGTTTCGTGGTTTCGATGTTTTCAAGGGCTGCCGTCGTGAAATTGGCAACATAATTTTTTTCATCTGCGTCACGAATTTTTCTTCCTCGCGCCAAATGGTCTTGTAGAGCATCGTCGACTTTGCTGCGAAATTCATGCAACGCAATCAACACGCCTTTGAAATTTCCAGAAGTTGCAGCTGTCACAGCGTTTTCAATTTCCTTCTTGGCCGCAGTAGATTTCGCAAGAGTCCGTGCGTGATTTTCAGTTTCTATGACTTTGGCAGCGTCACCAAGGTGAAATTCTCTAAGGGTTACCCCGAGCTTGAGCAGATCTTTGGTACTTAAGGCGCTAAGCTGTTGCGGTGTGACTTGCGCCAAATCTTTTGCCAACCGTTCGCCAAATTCGGCGACTTTTTTCGTAAAATCGGCAAGAACGTCCATTCCGGGGAAGGCGCTGTCTTTTTTATGCTGAGCGATATGTTCTTGCACCTCCAACAGTGAATCGACATAGTATTTCATGGCGGCCGGTTGGTTTTTAGGTGGCGTGGCTTGTTTCAAAAACTTGTCAACGCTAGCGTAAAAAGCTTTTTCAGATCGCTCTGCCCGTACGCCTGCTGCGCCTTTGACAATCGCATTAAAGTTGAGCGGCGGTTGCGCTTTGTCGATAGAAGGCTCATCTTCCTTCGGGTATAACGCTTTCAGTGTGTCGTAGGATAGGGCAACCACAACCGAGCCGACTTTGGAGGCATCCAGTTTGCCTTTGTCTATCAGTTGAGTGATGGTTTCTTTGATCAAGGCGCGCTGCCAGCTCACCTTTCCACCTGCTAATTCATGCGAATTGAGCAGAGTCTTAGCGGCATCGTTCAAGCGCCTGAAAGATTTTTCCACCGAGCCCGGGGCGGATTTTTCGCGGCTGACAGCCTCGATGGCTTCTTCAAAAAGCGGCTGGAACTGGGTACGCGCTTGAGTAAGCACGCTTTCTATGACGCGTTGGTGTACCCCGTCAACATCCTCCAAGTTTTTCTTGACCGCTTGTTCCACGATGCGCAAATGCGCAGCAGCCGTTTGGCGTTCGTCGAGGTTTTTTAATGCTTTTTGCAGATTGCGCCGGAGGGCCAGCAATTCCGTAATATTTTTGGATTCGAGCTGCTGCAATACCGTGCCTCTAAACATTTCATAATAATCGTGGCCGATTTTTCCCAGCGCTGTTTCGTTAAGCTTGAGCTCGTTACCGAGGTTTTCGATGGCCAATACATCGATGACTTGGCCAGGCTGCGCGGCGAGCATGTTCATGAATTGATGCATGCCCGCCTTGGTATTCGCCATGACTTTGTTTGCATGAATGCGCGAAGGGATGATGTGGTCGGCTACCCACGTTTTAACGCTCGACAAACCGTGCATAAAATCGGTAAATTTTTGCCCTATGCTTCTTGGCGCTTCAGGTTCAACCGCCTGAACAGTGCGTCTTGCAAGTGTGCCGACAGCGGAGGGGGTAATGGTAAAGCCTGTCGTTTTTATTCCCGGACGTTGCGTATCGAATTGGCCGGTAGACACTGCATCGGCAGCAGGGCCAGTGGCTCTTGGTCCAGAGGTAAAAAAAGGAAATTTGATGGGCATGAAATTGCTCCGCATGTTCGATTACCGGCAATTGGTAACGCGAGGCAATAAACAGTTCAATCTGGTTTCACCCAAAAGGAAAATATTTCACATTGGAAATTTTTTGGCTATTTGAACATCTTGAGGAAACGCTGAACAGGTGTTGGCCTGGAGCCTGGTTCACTCGTCGCCGCCACCCTCCCGCATTATTGATGATACGCCCTGGTTTTCCGTCACGCGCATGGCCAGATGCGCCAGTGCTTCTTCGACCTGATCGACCAGCACCAGACACTGGTCACCGGGTTTCAGCAGCGACAAGCCGCGGTCGATAGCGATGAATTCGCCGCGGATTTCTTCCACATGGCTGGCGCGCGTTGCGCCGACCAGACCTTCACGCAAGAGGCCAAGTACTTCGCCATCAGCGCGGCCGCGCTGACAGGCATCTTCAAACAGCACGACATTGTCGAATGCCGCGCCGAGTACGCGCGTGAGTTCTCGCAGATCTTCATCGCGTCGGTCACCGGCGCCACTGATGATGACGGTGCGTTTCATCCCTGGCGTCGCAGGAAAGGCATCGAAGGCGGCAACCAGCGCGCGCATCGCGTGTGGATTGTGTCCGTAATCCGCGACGACGGTGGCTTCACGATAGTGCATCAGATTGAAACGGCCAGGGGCGTTCTTGCTGTCATTGTGAAAGCTGGTGATGCCCTTAACGATGTGTTCCCAGTCCATACCCAGTCCCCAGCAGGCGCCAACGGCCGCCAGCGTGTTCTCGATCTGAAAGCCGAGCAGGCCGCCTTGGGTTAATGGCACATCGGCCAGTCGCAGACGGTGCTGCAGCGCGCCTTCGGCGATCACCACATCGCCATCATCGACGAAAACCACACGGTTACCGCGAGCACGGTTCGTCATCAGTACCGGATGCTGTGCATTCAGCGCAAAGAAAATCACTTTGCCGGGGCAGTGCGGTGCCATGCTGGCGACCAGCGGATCACTGGCGTTGAGTACCGCGTAACCGTTGGATGCCACGTTTTGCACGATGATCTGCTTGGTGCGCGCGACGTCTTCAGGCGTATGGATGTGATTGAGTCCGAGGTGATCGCCTTCACCGACATTGGTAACGACGGCGACCGCACACTTGTCAAATCCCAGACCTTCGCGCAATACACCGCCGCGCGCTGTTTCGAGCACTGCCGCTTGCACGTGCGGATGCGAGAGGACATTGCGCGCGCTCTTTGGCCCGCTGCAATCGCCGCTGTCAGTCTGGCGGCCATCGACAAACACGCCATCGGTGTTGGTCATGCCGACGCAGAGACCGCTGTTGGCCAGTACATGAGTAATGAGGCGAGTGGTGGTGGTTTTACCGTTCACGCCGGTGACTGCGACCACCGGAATCCGGCCATCGTCGCCGGGCTCGAACATCAGCTGCATGACGGCTTCGCCGATATTGCGACCCTTTCCATAGGACGGTGACAAATGCATCCGCAAACCCGGTGCGGCATTGACTTCAACGACGCCACCATTTTGTTCTTCCAGCGGACGCATGATGCTCTCGCAAACCACATCGACGCCACAGATGTGCAGGCCTACCATCGCCGCCGCATCGATGGCGCGGGCGGCGACTTCGGGATGCACATCGTCGGTGACATCGGTTGCTGTGCCGCCGGTACTGAGGTTGGCGTTATTGCGCAAGATGACGCGCCGGCCTTTGTCAGGCACGGAATCGGGGTGCAAGTCCTGATCCGAAAGACAGCCGATCGCTATATCGTCAAATCGTATTTTGGTCAGCGATGTGGCATGACCGTCACTGCGACGCGGATCGGTGTTGACGATCTCCACCAGCTGCCTGACGGAATGTTCGCCGTCGCCAATGACTTGTGGCGGGTCGCGCCGCGCTGCTGCGATCAGCTTGTTGCCGACGACTAGCAGACGGTAGTCGCTGCCGGGGAAAAATTTTTCGACCAGCACCGGGCTCTTGCCGGTCGCTGCATGGAAGGCTTTGTCGATTTGCTCGCGGGTGTGGATATTGACTGACACGCCTTTGCCCTGGCTGCCGTTTTGTGGTTTGACCACGACCGGCAGTCCGATGCGCTGTGCGACTTCCCAGGCTTCATCGACTGACTTTACCGGGGCACCGGTAGGCACCGGCACACCGGCCGCATGCAGCAGGTGCTTGGTGAGGTCCTTGTCCTGAGCAATCGCCTCGGCCACGGCGCTGGAGGAATCGACTTCGGCGGCCTGTATGCGCCGCTGTCGGTGGCCCCAGCCGATTTGTACCAGCGAGCCGCTGGTCATTCGGCGAAATGGTATGCCGCGTGCAACGGCAGCGGCAACGATAGAGCCGGTGCTCGGACCGAGACGATTGTCTTCATCCATTTCGCGCAACGCCGCCAGCATTGCAGGTACATCGGGCGCTGACGCATTGGCGCTGATTTGTCCGGTGGCGAGCTGCAACGCATGCGCGACGATCTGCTGTGCCATCGTCAGTGCGAAGCGACCGACATCTTCCTCGCTGTATTCAACGACCACCTGAAACACACCTGCAACCGGTGTGCCCGAGGTCAGACTGAAGCTGACCGGACAACCCGCCTGCGCTTGCAGGGCAAGCAGGGTGGCTTCCAGCACGTGGGCCAGCGTCAGCGGTCCGGTATAGCCGGGGGCGCGAAATTCGCCGACACCGGGAAACAGGCTGCGTAATTTTTCTTCGAAACCGGTTATTTGCTCCAGGCCGAGTTCGGTGTCGGCACATTGCACTTCAATTTCGAGCGCGGTGTAACGGCTCCAGAGGTTAGGCCCGCGCAGGGCCCGTGTTTGCAGGATGTCCATGCTCAGGCGATCACCAGTTTTTGTGTTTCGTCAGTGGCAAAGGTCGCCAGACCCGTGCGTATCGTTCCGTCATCGAGGCCGAGTGCCCAGGCGGCAGCAAGCGCAGGCAGCAAAACCTCGGCTGGCAGTGCACGTGCAGCAGGGCTGAGATCGGCTTGAAGATCAAAGCCATCGATAATCGCAGCACCCGTTGCGCGCTCAGCACGACCTTGTTGTAGAAACACGATACGTTTGCCCGACTCGCGGTGCGCGATCAGCGCGGGATGCCGCGCATCGGTGGCATACAGAATCACGTCGCCGTCGCAAAGTTCGCTCATCGAGAGCACGGTTTCATCGGCGGCATTGAGTACGGCGACACCGGTGTCGACCACCAGATCGACCTGGGTGCGAAGAATTTTGTAGCGATGTTCCGGACCGGTCATCAGGTGCTCATCCAGTCCGGGCACGGGGTGACTGTCGGTGACCACACCGACCCAGCAGCGATCGTAAGCAAGGCCTTCGGTGAGCAGCGTCATCGGATCGTGTTCGAACACGGCCGCTTCGACATTGCGATTGATGAGCAGTCGCTGGCCCGATTCCCAGTGCGCTGCATCGCCTGTCTCAAGCCGCCTTGGCCCGACAAAAAGGCCCTCGCGGCAGGCCAGACCTACCTGGACGCCGGAGAGCTGAATGAGCCAGGCGACCAGCCGCGCTACGGCCGTTGTGCCAAGGCTGCCGGAGATGCCGACGATGGGGATGCGCCCGCGCTGACCCTCGGGAAACAAGTGTCCGACGATGGCATTGCCCACGGGTTGCGGCACACCTTCCGCAGGGCGCAAATGCATGAGCAGGCTGGGGCCGGCGTTGACTTCAACGACTGCACCGCCTTGGGTTTCAAGTGGCTGGCTGATATCGGCACACACTAGATCAATGCCGGCGATGTCCAGCCCGACGACACGTGCCGCCAGCGTGCACAGATGAGCAACATCCGGATGAATGCGATCCGTGCACTCAATCGCATGGTTGCCGTTCGCGGCGACCAGCACACGCCGGCCCGCCTCGGGGATGTCATCCGGTGTCAAACCCTGCCGTTGCAGATTGGCCTGAATCACGCTGTTGGTTTTCGGGTGCAGCGTCTCCAGCGGATGAATGTCGGCATTGCCGCGACGCGGGTCGCTGTTAATTTGTGCATCGACCAGCTGATCGATGTTCGAATGTCCATCCGCGGTCACCCAGGCACTTTCACCGCGCGCGACAGCGACCACCTGACCGCCGACGACCAGCACCCGATGTTCGTGTCCGATGATGTAGCGTTCGACGATGACATCAATGTCTTCCGCCAGTGCGACCGCATAGGCGGCTTCGATTTCTTCGCGCGTTGAGAGATTCAGCATGACGCCGCGTCCGCGATTGCCATCGCGCGGTTTGACTACGACGGGTGAGCCGATCTCTTGTGCGGCCTCCCAGGCCTCTGCTGCGCTGTGAACAACCTCGCCTTCGGGAATCGGAATGCCGCAGCTTTTTAGCAGTGATTTGGTCATGTGCTTGTTGGCGGCGATGCCTTCGGCAATCGCGCTGGTCAGATCCGTCTCGGCAGTCCAGATCCGTTTTTGCAGCGCGCCGTAGCCGAGTTGGACCAGACTGCCTTTGTTGAGACGAATGTGGGGAATTTTGCGCTGGTTGGCACTGGCCACGATGTGCGCGGTGCTCGGGCCGAGGTAGTGCTCATCAATGGCTTTGCGGATTTTCGCCAGCTCGGGCTCGATATCGAAGGGCTGGCGGTTGATCACGGCATGCAGGAGCGCGAGGCCCGAGGCCAGCGCGGTGCGACCCACGGTCTCGTCGGGCACACGGAAGACCATGCGGTAGGTGCCGGACCGTGTGGTTTCCCGGGTCTGGCCAAAGCCTGCTTCCATGCCGGACAGCTCCAGCAATTCGATGATGATGTGTTCAAGGATGTGACCCATCCAAGTGCCTTCGCGCAGCCGTTGCTCGAAGCCGTACGCCACGCCGGGGCTGCAATGGTGCGCCGCCACCTGAGGCAGGACGGTCAGCAGGCGATCGATGAAACCGGGTTGCTTGTTGCTGGGCCAGTTTTCCAGCTCGCCCAGATCCAGCCAGGCTTCCAGTACCGAGCGGTAGGTCCACATATTGGGGCCGCGCAGGTAAGTGACGCGGAGAATGGAGATCTCGAGCGGGCCCTCGGGCATCGAAGTGGGGGAAGGGGATAGGGTCATGTCAAATCAAAGCGACGTAAAAGGGTAAGATGCGGGATACGTTGGACGAGAAAGTCGGATTGCGCGACAATCCGCACCGCTGCTAAAACACATACACAGACTGCATCGCAGACCCAACGCTTCCATTCATGTCTTCCAGTTTACCGTCCCCCAGCGAGACCGGCGCCCCCGCACAGCACAGCCAGCCCGCTTCGACCGACCGATCCCTGCCGCCGCTGAATGCAGGAGAGCAGGTACTGGCCACGATGGAGCCCGATCTTGATACGGCTCTGCGATTTTTATCCAGCAGAGTTTTGCTGACGACGGACCGAATCATAAGCGATTCGGATGGGCACGGGTGGGTCAGCTGGCCGCTGACTAGCGAATTAAGTCTGCATCACACCGATCATGCGGGTGTGGCAACGCTGGCTTTGCATAACGCACAAGCTTGTCTTGCGCGCTGGCGCTTCACACTCGAGCAAGAGGTTGGCGCGATACGCCTGATGCAGCAATTCGAGCGTGCGCAGAACACCCGCAGCGGCCAGACGCTGACCACGGACGAGGCCGCAGCTCGTTGCCCGAGCTGTCAGTCGCCTTTGCCCGAGGAGAGCGAGGAATGTCCGGTCTGCCATCGTGAGCTCCTGCAACCGGTATCCACGTGGGTGCTATTCCGTCTCTGGCGATTTGCAAAACCGTATCGCTTGCAGCTGTTGCTGGGATTTTTCCTGACACTGGCCGCGACAGCGGCAACCCTGGTGCCGCCTTATCTGTCCATGCCGTTGATGGACGAAATTCTGATTCCCACGCACGCAGGTGCGGAGATCGACACCCATGATGTGATGCTTTATCTGTCCGGTCTGCTCGTGGCGGCACTGACCGCCTGGGGTCTCGGCTGGTGGCGCACCTACCTGCTGGCGTTGGTATCCGAGCGTATCGGCGCGCATTTGCGTACGGCCACGTTTGATCATCTGATGACGCTCTCGCTCGAATATTTCGGCGCAAAGCGTACCGGCGATCTGATTGCGCGTATCGGTAATGAATCCGATCGTATTTGTGTTTTCCTGTCATTGCATGCGTTGGATTTCGCGACCGACGTTTTGCTGTTGGTCATGACGGCGGTGATTCTTTTCACAATCAATCCCTGGCTGACCTTGGTGACCCTGCTGCCTCTGCCGCTGATCGTCTGGATGATTCATTCGGTACGCGACCGTTTGCGCACTGGATTTGAAAAAATTGACCGCATCTGGGGCGATGTCACGAATGTGCTGGCTGACACCATCCCGGGTATTCGGGTGGTGAAAGCCTTCGCGCAGGAAGGGCGCGAGTCGCAGCGGTTCCGTGACGCGAACATGCACAACCTTGCCGTCAACGACAAGCTTAACCGGACCTGGAGTCTGTTTGCGCCAACGGTGACGATGCTGACCGAAGTCGGTCTGCTGGTGGTCTGGGGCTTTGGTATCTGGCTGGTAATGCATCACGGCGTGACCGTGGGCGTGCTGGTGGCGTTCATTGCTTACATCGGACGCTTCTACGGCAGGCTGGATTCCATGAGCCGCATTGTGTCGCATACGCAAAAAGCCGCGGCGGGTGCGAAACGTATTTTCGATATTCTGGATCACAAATCCAGTGTGCCCGAGTCCGCCAATCCCTTGCCGGTACCCGCAACGCAAGGCCTGATTTCACTGCGCGAAGTCGGCTTCCGGCATGGCAGCCGACGGATTTTGAAGGGCGTGAATTTTGATATTCGTCCCGGCGAGATGATCGGTCTGGTTGGGCATAGCGGCTCTGGCAAGAGCACGCTCATGAATCTCATTTGCCGCTTCTACGATGTGTCGGATGGCGCCATCATGATGAACGGCACGGATATTCGTCGCTATTCCGTCGCCGGTTACCGTCAGCATATCGGTCTGGTGTTGCAGGAGCCATTTTTGTTTCATGGCACGATTGCCGAAAATATCGCCTATGGCAAGCCGGAGGCGACACGCGCCGAAATCGTTGCGGCCGCGCGCGCAGCGCATGCGCATGAATTCATTCTGCGTTTGCGTCATGGCTACGACTCCATTGTCGGCGAGCGCGGGCAGGGATTGTCAGGCGGCGAACGCCAGCGTATTTCGATTGCACGGGCTTTGCTGATCAATCCGCGTATTCTGATGCTGGATGAAGCAACGTCGAGTGTCGATACCGAAACCGAAAAAGAAATTCAGAAAGCGCTCGACAATTTGGTGCAGGGACGCACAACGATTGCGATTGCACACCGCCTGTCCACGCTGCGTCGTGCCGACCGGCTGGTGGTTCTCGAACGCGGCGAAGTGGTTGAGCTGGGCTCGCACGACGAGCTGATGGCGGCGCGCGGTGCCTACTGGCGCTTGTATGAAGCGCAGGCACGCAATGTCGACTCCGAAGATCCCGAGCCAACGCGCGTTCACTTGCCACTGACGCGGGTGACATCATGAGCGTGACTGCAACGAGCGAAGAAACCAGCGGGCGTCAGTTCCAGCCTGCGACACACCGGCTTTGGCGCGACGCGTTTGGCCGACTGGTCTTCACTGACGAGAACGGCCTCTCGCATGAGGGTATCGTGCCTGCGCAGCCTTTCCCGATTGATGCGCCCGGAGAAAATGTGTCCTTGCTGGACACCGACGGTCAGGAGCTAGCTTATGTGGCGCGCATTTCGGAACTCGACGCCGACAGCCGCAAACTCCTGATGGAGGAAATCGCCCAGCGCGATTTCATTCCCGTCATTGATCGGCTGGTGGCGGTATCGACCTTCGCCACGCCCAGTACCTGGCAGGTGCGCACCGATCGCGGTCTGACCAGTTTCGTACTGAGGGGCGAGGAGGATATTCGCCGGCTAAAAGGTAATGGTTTGCTCATTACCGACAGCCACGGTGTCACCTATCGCATTGAAGACATGCGTGCGATTGACCGGCAATCTAGGCGCTTGCTGGATCGCTTTCTTTGATTCCTTGATTCTTTGATCACCTGACCGACGCCGCCGGGCATCGCGATGCGATGCGGTTAGGCGCGTCGGTTTGCCGGGTCAGCCTGGCGCGGTCACGGCTTGCTCTTCGGTGGCCGGTTCGCCGGTGCCACAAAAGCGCAGCCACAAAAATCCCAGCACACCCGCCAATAACGAAGCGGCGAACACGGCCATTTTTGCGGCATTGATGACCTCAGGCTGATCAGCGAAGGCAAGATTGGTGATGAAAATCGACATCGTGAAGCCTATGCCGCCGAGCATACCGGCACCCACCAGGTGACGCCAGCGCAAATCGGACGGCAGGCTGCAGACACCGAGCATGACGGCGATCAGCGACAGCACGACCACGCCCAGTGGCTTACCGATGACCAGGCCGCTGATGATGCCTATCCCGTTCGGGCCGCTTAGATCGCCAACCCAGCCCGAGCCGATCACGATGCCGGTGTTGGCCAAAGCGAACACGGGCAACACCACAAAGGCGACCGGTTTATGCAAAAAATTTTCCAGCGTGTAGGAGGGCGAATCGACGGTGTCGTTGCGCCGCCAGAAGGGGATCGCGAAGGCGAGCATCACGCCTGCCACGGTCGCATGGACACCGGATTTGAGCATCAGTATCCACATCAGCACGCCGCCGGCCAGATAGACGGGAAGGTAAGCGACGCGGAAGAAGCGATTCAGGCTCAGCAGCAGCACCCAGACGCCCAAGCTGCCGGCCAGATAATTCACTGCGACGGTATCGGTATAGAACAGCGCAATCATCACGATCGCACCCAGATCATCGATAACGGCAAAGGCCACTACAAAAACTTTCAGCGAAGCGGGAATGCGTTTGCCCAGCAAAGCGAGCGCTCCCAAGGCAAAGGCAATATCGGTGGCCATCGGTATGCCCACGCCTGGCTGGGTTGGCAGGCCCGCGTTGAAGACGTAATGAAGCAAAGCCGGCACCAGCATGCCACCGATCGCCGCGAAGATGGGTAGAAGCGCGTTACGAAGATTGGAGAGTTCGCCGATATACATCTCGCGCTCAAGCTCAAGTCCGATCATCAGGAAAAAAATCGCCATCAGGCCATCATTGACCCAGTGCTCCAGCGTCAGGCCGGCGAACTTGATTTGCCAGAACTCGAGGTATTGCGGTCCCAGCACGGAATTGGTGACTGCCACGCTGATCATCGTGGCGATGATCAGGAGCAGGCCACCGGCTTTTTCGGATTCGAAAAACCGGTTGAAGGTACCGGTAAGCAGAAGTATCGGCATGGTGCGTTTCAGTGAGCGTGATCGGTGCCGTCGGCGATGGCATTTTCCGGGTTCATGAAGATGGGACGGCCGTCCGGTGTGTTCAGCGGAATCAGCACCTCTTTGCCGCCCTCGTCACGCAGTAACGCGCACAGCGTATGGCTTGAGCGCAGGTCGCCTTCCAGCTGAACTTCAATGTCTGCGATCACGAGTTCGACACCAGACAAAATTTGTTTGACTTTCATGGGTTCTCCTTTGCATCGTTACGCACATACGGTACGGGGAATGAAGCGATTCATGGCATTGCTCATGCAACCGGGGTGCAGTGTAGTCATTTTAAATGGGTCGTGCACGACACGAATATAATCCACGCGTGCCAAATTTTCACTTTTCCCTGTTGCGCTGGCCTTTACCTGCCCTGATGGCCTGGGGCGGTAGCTGGCTGTGCTATGGCCTACTGCAAAAATCCGGTATCGCGCCCTGGCTGGCGATGAGCATCGCGACTGCCACGGGTGCGCTGCTCAGCGTCCTGGCAGGGACATTTTGGCGCCGCGTCGCCGTGGCGGCAGGTTTTCCCTTGTCACTGCTGCTGTCGGGCGCCGTCAGTCTGCCTGCATGGGCCTGGTTGCTGCCGCTGGTGATCGTGGCGCTGGTGTATCCGATGAATGCCTGGCGAGACGCGCCCTTGTTTCCGACCCCTGCGGATGCTCTTGCCGGGATGGATGCGCACGCTCCACTCAAACCCGGCGCGTCCGTTCTTGATGCCGGCTGCGGTTTGGGTCATGGCTTGCGTGCCTTGCGTGGCGTGTATCCGCAAGCGACCTTGCATGGCATTGAATGGAGCTGGCCCTTGCGCGCGCTGACCGCCGTGCTGTGTCCTTGGGCGCGTATCAGGCAGGGCGATATGTGGCGTGCGGACTGGTCGTCGCATGACATGGTGTATCTGTTTCAGCGTCCGGAAACCATGCCGCGCGCGGTGGAAAAAGCATCGGCTGAACTTCGGCCCGGTGCGTGGCTGGCGAGTCTGGAATTTCCTGCAAAAGAGTTGCGGCCAACCGCTGTGCTGCAGCATAAAGATGGCAAGCCTGTCTGGCTGTATCGTGTGCCGTTTCAGCTCAGCGGCGGCGGCAGCGCGACAGCGCGCTGAGCTACGCTCAATCAATCCGCTCTCATATCTCGATTTTCGTTCCCAGTTCCACAACCCGGTTGGGCGGAATGCGGAAAAAGTCCGAGGGCTTGGCCGCGTTTTGCATCATCCAGGCGAACAAGCGCTCACGCCACAGCGCCATGCCCGGCAAATTGCTGGGAACGATCGTATCGCGCGCGAGAAAAAACGAGGTGTCCGACAGCGACAGCGTCAGATCATTTTGCTTCTCCAGCAGCGTCAGCACGACGTTGATATCGGGCGTCTCTTTGAAGCCATGCACTGCGCGCACGACAAAGATATTGCTGCCCAGCTCGCTGACCGTCAGTCGCTCTTCGTCCCTGACATAAGGCACATCCCAAATCGAGAGCTTGAGAAAAATGACCCGCTCGTGCAGCACACGGTTGTGCTTGAGATTGTGCAGTAGAGCGACCGGCACGAAATCAATGTGCGCTGTCAGAAAAACGGCCGTGCCTTCGACGCGATGCGGCGGATGCGCAAGCAGCGAATGCACGAAATCGGGCAGCTGAACCGATTCATTGACGATCCGATCACGCAGCAAACGACGACCTTTGTACCAGGTGGTGAGCATCACAAAACAGATCGCACCCAGCATCAGTGGATACCAGCCGCCATCTTTTATTTTGATGATATTCGCCGTCCAGAAAGCAAAATCGACGATGAAAAAGACCGCCACCATGAGGGCCACCAGCAGCGGATGAATTTTCCATTCCTTGTACATCACCACAGCCAGCAGACTGGTGGTGATCAGCATGGTCGTCGTCACCGAAATTCCATAGGCGGCGGCCAGATTGCTGGACTCGCGAAACTGAATCACGGTGAAGATCACTAGTACCAGCAGAAGCCAATTCACCATTGGCATGTAGATCTGGCCGCGTTCAGTGTCGGAGGTATGAAGAATCTGCATGCGCGGCAGGAAGCCGAGCAGGATGCCCTGATTGGCCAGCGAGAATGCGCCCGAGATCACCGCCTGCGATGCGATGACCGTTGCAACAGTGGCCAGGCCGATCATGGGCCACAGTGCCCAGGCCGGCAGCATCAGGAAAAACGGATTCTCTGCAGCAGCTGGCTGGGAAAGCAGCAGCGCACCTTGTCCGAAATAATTCATCAGCAGCGCGGGCAGTGCGACCAGCAGCCAGGCCAGGCGTACGGGTTTGCGTCCGAAGTGCCCCATGTCGAGATACAAGGCTTCGACACCGGTCACCACCAGCACCACAGAGCCCATCACGATGTAGGCCTGCAATGTGTGCTCTCGAATGAAATCTGCCGCATAGAGCGGATTGACAGCATGCAGGATGCCCGGGTTGTCGAGGATGTTCATTAACCCGAAGCCCGCCAGTGCCGTGAACCAGATCAGCATCACCGGTCCGAAGAAGCGTCCGACGGCCGCTGTGCCATAGCGCTGAATCAGGAACAGGCCCGTGACAATCAAAAGGGTAATCGGTATGACAAAGCGCTTCATGTCGGGATGTACCACCTCCAGACCTTCAACCGCCGATAGCACCGAGATGGCCGGCGTAATAACCGATTCGCCCAGCAGCATGCATGCTCCCAGTGCACCCAGCATCAGCAGCAGCGAGTAGCGTTTACGTTCGCTTCTGACCGAGCGCAGTGCCAGCGCCATCAGTGAAAGCACACCGCCTTCACCCTGATTGTCGGCGCGTAGAACGAAGGCGACGTATTTAAGTGTGACTACCAGCAGCAAGGCCCAGAAGATCATTGAGATAATGCCCAGCACCGCACCCTCGGAAAAGGGGATGCCGTGATTCGGACTGAAGCACTCCTTCAGCGCGTACAGTGGACTGGTGCCGATGTCGCCGAAAACGACGCCAATCGAGGCCAGTACGAGAACAGGTAAGGGTGCGTGCGGGTGACCATCACCGCCCGAAATGCTGACGGGCCGCATGACAGACGATTGCGAAAACTCGGGGTTACTAATCGACAAGGGGCATTCCTGATTTTTTTAGCGTGATACGCGTTGCAAATCGGTTTTTACGGAAGTGGCCGCGTCACTACCACGGCGCCGCGCAACTGACCCGCGCTGTAACCTGTGGCCTGATCGTGTGGATATTCGATGCGGATTTTTTCAGCCAGCGAGGCCGGCATGTCTTGCGACGACCCATGGCAGCTCAGACATTGTGGCTGCACGGCGATGGCTTTGGCATATCGCAACTCGCGCTTGCCATGGGCGGTATCGGCCACTTGCCAGTACTCGATATCGGCCGCCTTTTCGCCTTTTGCCATACGGGCCTCGAATCGGGTGAGTGCTTCTGTTTGCCAGGTATTGGGTACGCCCATGCTCTGGTTGCGTACCCGGGTGCCGACCCGCGTGACGCGGGCATCATTGGCCGCGGAAAGTTGTCGCGCTATCGAGGGCGCTGCTTCTTTGCATACGCTGACCGCCGCCTCGGGTCCCTCGGTCGCGAGGGCTGCCTTGAGCTTCTGGCCCAGCTGACCCAGCAGGTCGCCGGCGATGGCGCGCGTGGACTGTACAAAGCTGGCGTCGATGTCGGACGGGGGGATACTCTGGGCCTGGGCCACGCCAGCCGCTAACCAGAAAAGAAGGGCGGGGGTACGGCGATTGGTAATGTGTCTGAAACAATTCATGGCGGACTCCAGTTCAGCCCGAGATTATAGTCCCCTGACCGGCCCGATAGCAGCTAAGAAGCGCTGATTAAATTCTTGTTCAGCGTATCCCTGATCCTGCGTGCTTCACGGCATTGTGCTGGCCCGCGGCAGCTCAGGCACCGTCCGGCATGCAATTCTTCCTTCGGTAAATCCAAATTGTCCGTCTGCCCCGGCTGTCGGAGAATAGAGTTTCCCTGATTTTTTCCTTGCGTGCCCCATGCCGACCGATGCCCCCGATAGTGATCACCTCAGTCAGTGGGTTGGTCGCACTGAGGTCCTGAATGATCTGATCGATAGCGGCAAGGCCCAGGCCCTGTCGGCGACACTGGACTGGCCTGCGCCGCCCGCAGAGGCGCTGCCGCCTTTGTGGCACTGGTTGTATTTCTGGGCCGTGAGCCCGGCATCGCAAATCGGCCCCGACGGACATCCTCAGCGCGGTGGTTTCCTGCCCCCGGTAACGCTGCCGCGTCGCATGTGGGCGGGCAGCCGGGTTCGCTTTCTTGCGCCTCTGCCGATCGGCGCCGCGGCATCGCGCACCTCAACAATCAGAGCAGTGAATGTCAAGCAGGGTAAATCCGGCCCGCTGGTCTTCGTCACGGTGGCGCACGAGATCGCGGTGAATGGCGCGCCCGTCATTCACGAAGAGCACGACATTGTTTATCGCGATCCGCCACAAGCCGGTGATCCGCCTGCGCCTGTGAAGCCGGCACCTGCCAATGCGCAATGGTCCCAGCAGATCGCGCCTGACCCGGTGCTGCTGTTCCGTTATTCCGCATTGACCTTCAATGGTCACCGTATTCATTACGACCGCAGTTATGTGACTACGGTGGAGGGCTATCCGGGTCTGATCGTGCACGGACCGCTGATAGCGACCTTGCTAATCGGCCTGATCGGACATGAATTGCCCGATCGTGTGATTCGCTCTTTTGCTTTTCGCGCTGTGAGTCCCTTGTTCGATACTGAGCCTTTCAGTGTGCACGGCCGACTGGAGGATGACGGCCACAGCGTCACGTTGTGGGCTGCGAATGCGCGCGGCGAGCTGGCCATGCAGGCCGAGGCAAGTCTGGCATGATCTCGGCTGTCCGCCCCCTGACTACACCCTGATACCTGCGAAGGAGACACCATGCGTCCGCTGGACGGAATCACCGTCATCACACTCGAACACGCGATTGCCGCACCTTTTTGCACGCGGCAGCTGGCCGATCTCGGCGCACGCGTCATTAAGATAGAGCGCCCCGGCGTCGGCGATTTCGCGCGCGCTTACGATGATCGCGTCAAGGGCATGGCATCGCACTTTGTGTGGGTGAACCGTTCCAAGGAAAGCCTGTCGCTGGATGTCAAACATCCCGAGGCGAGCGTCATACTCGATCGTCTTCTGGGAAAAGCCGATGTGCTGGTGCAGAACCTTGCACCGGGCGCGGCGGCACGCCTGGGCTTGTCATTCGACGCGTTGCATGCGCGCTATCCGGGGCTGATCGTTTGCGATATTTCCGGTTATGGTTCAGACGGTCCGTATCGTGACAAGAAAGCCTATGACTTGCTCATTCAGAGTGAATCCGGTTTTCTGTCGGTGACCGGTACCGAAGACACGCCAGCCAAAGCCGGGGCGTCGATTGCCGATATCGCTGCTGGCATGTATGCGTACACGAATATTCTGGCGGCGCTGATTCAGCGTGGCCGCACCGGTCAAGGCTGTCACATTGATGTCTCCATGCTGGAGAGCATGACCGAATGGATGAGCTTCCCGTTGTATTACGCCTACGAAGGTGCGCCACCGCCGGTGAGGGCAGGTGCCGCACATGCAACGATTTATCCCTATGGTCCTTTCCCAGCAGGTGACGGCAAGATCGTGATGCTGGGTTTGCAGAACGAACGCGAGTGGGTACTGTTCTGCGAGAAGGTGCTGTTACAGCCCGCGCTGGCAACCGATGCGCGTTTTGATTCAAGCAGCAAACGCAGCAGCGCACGCAAGGCTTTGTACGACATTATTTGCAGCAGCTTTGCCGCGCTGACTGCGGAGCAGATTATTGAACGTCTGGACAATGCGCCGATTGCCTGCGCGCGCCTCAATGACATGCACGAACTCTGGGACCATGCGCAGCTGCGCGCGCGCAATCGCTGGGCCAGCGTCGCCTCGCCGGTGGGCGAGGTCAAAGCGCCGCTTCCGCCGGGGGTCAGCACGGCATGGAATGCACGGATGGATGCGATCCCCGCACTTGGCGAACACACCCGCGCGATCCTGGCCGAGCTGGGCTATGCGCCCGAGGCGGTCGATGTGCTTGAAAAAGAGAAGGCGATCTGAATGTCAGCCCCATCGGAAATGTCACCTGTGCCAATCTCCTATCTATTCGTGCCGGGCAGTCGTCCCGAGCGTTTCGACAAGGCGATGGCGGCCGGTGCGGATGTGGTGATCATCGACCTCGAGGATGCGGTGTCGCCGGTGGACAAAGACAGCGCCCGCGCATCGGTTTCCGCCTGGCTGTCGGCGGAGAAGCCGATCTGCCTCCGGATCAATCCACCTGACACCGTGTGGTTTGCGGCCGATCTGGCGCTTTGCGCCCACCCGGGCGTGGCGGCGGTCATGCTGCCCAAGGCGGCGCAGGTCGCCGATATTTTGCGTTTGCGTGAAGCGGGCGCACGACGTGTGCTGCCGCTGATCGAAAGCGCCCAGGGTTTCGTGAACCTTTCCGCGCTGGCGGCGGCAGAGGGGGTGGAGCGGCTGGCTTTTGGCAGCATTGATTTTGCGGTCGACCTTGGCATCGAGGGCGATGACCGCGAGCTGGATTACTTCCGCTCACAGCTGGTGCTGGCATCGCGGGTGGCCGGGATTGCGCCGCCGATTGATGGCGTCACTACGGCCATTGACGACACGGCTGTTCTGGCATCCGAGACCTTGCGCGGCAAGCGTTTCGGCTTCGGTGCCAAGCTGTGCATTCATCCGGCGCAGCTCGCTGTGGTTCATGCCAGCTATCTTCCAGCGGCTTCCGAAGTCGCCTGGGCGGAGCGGGTTCTGGCGGCGGCAGCCAGTAGTCAGGGGGCGGCGGTGGCCGTGGATGGCAAGATGGTCGACCGTCCGGTGATCTTGAAGGCGGAGCAGATTTTGGTGCGGGCAGGTCGGGCAGACTAGCTATTTTTCGCAGGGTCGGCGCATGAGATCGTTGATTTAACTTGCTTTTGAGTATGCTTCGAGATACTCTGTATACAGAATACAGTACTCGATAGCCGCTTCATGACCGATATCACCCCGCTCAACGCCGCCCCCGATCTCGCCGAACAGGCGTATCAAGCCATCATCGGCGCCATCTGCGATGGTCGTTATGTGGCCGGTCAGCGCATCACGCAAGAGGCGCTGGCCGAGAGCTTGGCGGTGTCCCGCCAGCCCATCCTCCAAGCCCTTTT
Source organism: uncultured Bifidobacterium sp. (assembly GCA_964639465.1). Taxonomy (GTDB): domain Bacteria; phylum Pseudomonadota; class Gammaproteobacteria; order Burkholderiales; family Burkholderiaceae_D; genus Pernthalerella. The sequence continues at coordinate 19,756 of CAZXDB010000034.1, forward strand.
GCTATTGAAGCGTGACGGTCTGGTGATTGATGCCGGAGGCCGCGGGGTGATGGTGGCGCCGCTGACCGCCGACCATATCGCCAATCTTTATCAGGTCCGTTCCGTGCTCGATGGACTGGCCGCCCGCGAGGCCGCGCGCCGTCGGGCCAATCTGTCGTTTCGCCTTATTGGCGCCGGTCGGGCCGCAACCCGTGGCCGGGATCTGCGCGCGATGATCGAGGCCGACATTGCCTTTCACCGCGCGGTCTACGAAGCCGCAGGCAATCCTCTGTTGCTGCAGGCGGCCGAGCGCAACTGGAATCACATCCGACGCATCATGGGCGTGACCCTCAGTCAGGCCGGCGCTCGTCATGCGGTCTGGGATGAGCATGAAAAAATGCTGGAGCTGATCGTCTCCGGCCGACCGGACGCGGCCCAGCAGCAGGCCTTGCTGCATTGCGAGAAAGCGGGCGAATCGCTGGTAGCCCGACTTGGCAGCATGAGCGATGCCGAGTCTGCCAAAAATAACGACAGCCATCCTGATTCAAAGTCCAATTCCAATTC
>CAZXDB010000034.1:20398-23377 GCA_964639465.1 uncultured Bifidobacterium sp.
TCCAATTCCAATTCAGATAACCACCATAGGAGACAGGCATGAAACTCACCCAGGAACAACTCGATCAGTTCGACCGCGATGGCTATCTGTTCTTCCCTTCGCACTTCTCGCCCGAAGAAATCAAGACGCTGACTGACGAAGTGCCCAACCTGTATGCGCAGGACAGAGCGGAAAATATTCGCGAGAAGGGCAAGACGGCCGTGCGCACCAATTTTGCCGCGCACATGTACAGCGAACCCTTTGCACGACTCGCCCGCCATCCGCGCATGGTCAAGCCGGTTGAGCAATTGTTCGACGAAAAGCTCTACATGCACCAGTTCAAGGTGAATGGCAAGATGGCCTTTGATGGCGACATCTGGCAGTGGCATCAGGATTACGGTACCTGGCTCAATGATGATCAGATGCCCGAGGCGCGCGCGATGAACGTGGCGATCTTCCTCGATGAGGTGAATGAATTCAACGGTCCGCTGATGTTCATCCCCGGTAGCCACAAGTTGGGTGCGCTCGAAGCCGGTCATGACACTTCGACCACCAGCTATCCGCTCTGGACCATCAGCAACGACAACATTCGTACGATGGTGGACAAGGGCGGCATCGTGGCACCGAAAGGTCCTGCGGGGTCGATGCTGCTCTTCCACGGCTGTCTGGTACATGGCTCTGCGCCCAACTTGTCGCCCTGGAACCGTGTGACGGTTTATCTGAGCTTGTGCGCCGTGTCGAACCACATTCGTCGCTTCAAGCGCCCCGGCTATATCGCGCATCGCGACTTCACGCCAATCGAGTGCTTGCCGGACGATTGCCTGGTCAAGTCGTATCCCGTCGATCTGCCCTGGAAAGACGGCACGCCGGTCAGCGAGCAACATGGCATGCCCGATGGCATGGCCGCCTGAGTCCGGGGATATCGATGAATCTTTTCGCAAAACTGCAGCAGCGCGCTGCAGAGGGCAAACCTGTGCGCGTCGGCATGATCGGCGCGGGCAAGTTCGGCTCGATGTATCTGTCGCAGGTACCACGCACGCCGGGTATCCACATGGTTGGCATTGCTGACCTCTCTCCCGATCGTGCAAAGGCCGCCTTGCGCAATGTGGGCTGGAAAGAAGACAGCTTCACAGCGACCTCGCTCGAGTCAGCGGCAAAGCAGGGTAGCACCGCCATCATCGATGACGGTATGGCGCTGATCAAATCACCGCACATCGACATCATCATCGATGCGACCGGCAATCCTGCAATCGGCATCGCGCATGTGCTGGCTTGCTGCGAGCATGGTAAACACATCGTGATGGTGAACGTAGAAGCCGATGCGCTTGCCGGCCCACTGCTCAAGAAACGCGCCGATGAAGCGGGCATCGTGTACTCACTTGCGTATGGTGATCAGCCCGCCTTGATTTGCGAAATGGTCGATTGGGCCCGTGCCGCCGGTTTCTCGGTGGTTGCTGCGGGCAAGGGCACCAAGTATTTGTCCAGCTACCACAGCTCCACACCGGATACTGTCTGGCAGCATTACGGACTGACCGCCGAAGATGCAGCCAAAGGCGGTATGAATGCGCAGATGTTCAACAGCTTCCTCGATGGCACCAAGAGCGCGATTGAAATGGCCTCAGTAGCGAACGCCACCGGACTCTCTGCACCGACCGGCTTGCGTTTTCCGGCCGTTGGTGTCGATGATCTGTCCCGCATTTTGATACCCAAAGCCGATGGCGGCATTCTGGATACCCGCGGTCAGGTGGAAGTGATCTCCAGTCTTGAGCGTGACACCCGTCCGGTATTCCGTGATTTGCGCTGGGGTGTCTATGTCACCTTTGCGGCCGACAGCGAGTATGTTGCGCGCTGCTTCCGCGAATATGGTCTGGTTACTGATCCTAGCGGTCAGTACTCGGCGATGTACAAGCCGTATCACCTGATTGGCCTGGAGCTGGGTATCACCGTCGCGTCGATCGGTGTGCGTGGCGAATCCACCGGTGCACCGATTTGTTGGAACGGCGATGTCGTGGCCACCGCCAAGCGCGATCTGGCAGCCGGCGAGGTGCTGGATGGTGAGGGTGGTTTCACTGTGTACGGCAAGCTGTTCCCGGCGCAGGAGTCGATAGCCCTCGGTGGTTTGCCACTGGGTCTGGCGCATGGTGTGAAACTGCTGAAGCCAGTCAAAGCCGGTCAGGCGGTGAGCTGGAGTGATGTCGCGTTTGACGCAAACTCAACCGCCGTAAAGTTCCGGCGCGAGATGGAGCAGGTGTTTGGTGCTGCGTCTGGATGAGGGTGTCTGAAACGTCTGAAAGAAAAAATCCCGGCACTTGCCTAATGCCAGCCAGTCAAGTTGAAAGTTTTATCAAATCATTGAAAATTCGAACGACGCTGGACCCCGGCCTGCGCCGGGGTGACGATTTTAAGGCCCACAGTCCTCCAAACGTCGTCCCGGCGCAGGCCGGGATCCAGGGTCTTTCGTTCTGCACAAGCAGCTTTAACTCTTAATTGACCGGCATTAGGCACACGCCGGGATTTTTTTATCAGTCGTTTCTAGTGATGTGCTAAACGGACGTTGAAAGGGCCTTATCCAGATCCAGCTCCAGTTTGGCCGCAATCTCACGCATCTCATCCGCAGTTTTCTTGCCCGCATACACTTCTGCCAGCGCAGTGTAAGCAATCCACTTCGCATCGACTTCAAAGAAATCACGCAAGCTGGCACGCGTGTCGCTGCGACCGAAGCCATCCGTACCTAGCGTCACAAAATGCGCCGGCACATACGCACGTATGCTCTCGGGCACGGCGCGTACATAATCCGATACCGCGATCACGGGCGCTTTGCTGCCGTTAAGTTTCCGGGTAACCCAGGCTTCATCATCCGATTGCTGCAGACGGCGATTGCGCTCACAGGCAATGCCATCACGCGCCAATTCGGAGAAGCTGGTCACGCTCCAGACTTCCGTCTTGATCGAGAAAATTCCTTCCAGCAGATCAGCCGCCGACATCGCTTCTTTTAGCAAC
>CAZXDB010000035.1:0-17908 GCA_964639465.1 uncultured Bifidobacterium sp.
CGGGTCGTTTGCTGATCCACTTCCGTATGCATGTCCTGCACCAAAAAAGTCTCGATTTGCGAGCGCAGCGCAATCGCCTGATCGATCTCGGGATTGGAGCCCATTTCATAGGCACCGACTGAAATCAAATCCTGATTCTGCTGATACAAAGACCAAAGTCTGCGCACGCGATTGGCGAGCTTGAGATCGTCGGCCGGTAGTAAATTCTGCATGACCCGGGAAATCGATCCGTTCAGATCAATCGCCGGATAATGCGCGGCATCGGCCAGCTTTCGAGACAACATGACCTGTCCGTCCAGCGAGGCACGAGCAATATCAACAATCGGATCCTGCGCATCATCGCCTTCCGCCAGCACGGTATAGATCGCCGTGATCGCGCCATAGCCATGACGACCGACACCGGTACGTTCAATCAGATTGGGTAGCAAAGCAAAGACGGATGGCGGATAACCTTTGGCAGTCGGTGGCTCGCCAATGGCCAGACCGATTTCCCGCTGCGCATGCGCGACCCGTGTGAGGCTGTCCATCAGCATGAGAACGTTCTTGCCCTGATCACGGAAATATTCCGCAATGACGTGCGTCAGGTGTGTGGCTTTCAGGCGCATCACGGGCGAGACATTTGCCGGTGCCGCTATCACGATAGATTTGGCGCGGCCTTCGGGACCGAGCACTTCATTAATAAAGGCTTGGACTTCGCGTCCGCGCTCGCCGATCAAACCGATCACCACCACATCAGCTTTAGTAAACCGGGTAATCATGCCCAACAGCGAGCTCTTGCCAACGCCAGAACCGGCGATCAGACCGATACGCTGACCGCGCCCGAGGGTGAGCAGGCCGTTAATGGCTTTGACGCCAACATCCAGTATCTGATTGATTGGGCCGCGCTCCATCGGATTGAGCGGCAATCCCAGCAGCGCCAGTCGGTCAGGACAATCGGGCGGCGGACCGCCATCAAGCGGCTCACCCAATGCATCGATGACACGACCCAGCAAACCGTCGCCCAACCGGGCTTCGGAAGAATTGGCCAGTACACGCACGGTCGCACCGGGGCCAATGCCCATAGGCTCAGTGAATGGCATCAGGAATAAAGTCTGGTCATTGAAACCCACGACTTCGGCCGAAATTTTTTGTCCGGTATTACCTTCGATTTCGCACAAGGCGCCCAGCGGCGCCATGATGCCGCGCGCTTCGAGCGTCATACCGACTAGCCGCACCAGGGTGCCGGTGTGGCAGGCAGGCGGTGTGCGAGTCTGCGCGATCAGGCGCTCGACCACATCGGCGTAATCAATCGTTGATGACATCGTCATTACCGGTCGTTTCGACTGCAGTGACATCTTCGATAGGCTGACTGCCGCGCTGCGACTCATTCAGGCGATCGGAAAGTCGCGAACCACCGGCCTGCCAGCCGGGTGCTGCAGGCTGATTCAGTGATTTTTTCAGACCATCAACGCGGCGTTGCATCAGATCTTCCACCACACTGCCATCAAGTGACACACGCACACTGCCACGCTCGAGCAGGGAATCCGGACGCAAAATCATGCTGTCGCTGAATTGCGCCACCAGCGGTCGATAGGCTTCGAGATCTTCGGGATTGAGATGCACGATCACGGCTTTCTCGCCGGAGGCATTCAGTTCACGCAGGCTGTTATCCACGAGCCGTGAAATCGTTTGCGGCGATTGCGCGAGTTCACCGCGCACCAATTGCTCAGCGAGATGAACCGTGAGTTTTTTGACGGGTTCAAACAAGGCATCGGCATCGAAGCTGAGTGTTCTCAGTGCTTCCTGCAATGTCTTGAGTTGCGTGATTTGTGTGTCATGTTCTGTTTGCAGCTCAGCACGAGCCTGGGCCATACCCGCTTCCAGACCTTCGTTGTAAGCAAGCTCACGGGCCTCAGCGCGCGCCTGTTCGCGCGCCGCTTCCACCAGAGCAGTCACCGCCTCACCGGATAAATCAGGTGTCGCCGCTGCGCCGGCCACGACGGGCGCTTCCTGCGCGCTGGCCGGCTGAGCCTCGGAGGCTGTTTCAGATTCTTTGTTGGCTTCTGTCGCAGATTCTGTTGCAGATTCTGGTGCAGATTCTGGTGCGGGTTCGGACGTGAGGTCAGGTACGTCAGTGTCAGGCATCTCTGCACGGGCCGCATCGACTTCGTCGGTGGCGGATTCGTCACTGTCGGTGATCTCTGCCATCAAGGCAGCCGCTTGGGCAATTGCTGCCTCCCCGGCTTCGACGACCGGGCCATCGACCTCCGACGCTTCTGCAGCGGCAACGTTCTCGCCCGGCGCATCGGTGTCAGTAAATACGGCATTACGCTGCACTGTCATCGATGCATCGGCGATGAAATCGCTCTCCTGCTCTGTCGCCTGCGCTGTCGCGGGCGAGGGCTCGGGCATAAAGACATCGTGTGCGCTGGTATCCGACGCAAACGCGCCGCCACCACTCAGGTCGGCCAGCTCGATGATTTCGTCGAGTGCAAACGTACCGGTGGCTTCCTTGCTGATCAGCGGATCGGACTCGAAGCCGAATTCTGGCCGCTCGTCGGGGGTCAGCGCAAAGACTTGTTCCTCCTTGACCAGCAGGTTCTGCACCGCGAACGGATTGGCGACCGGATCGAACATCCGGTTCGGCAGGTATTCGTGGCGCCGACGCGCTGTGCTCGAAGACTCAGACAAAATCGGCTCCGCCGGAAGCGAGGATCAGCTCGCCCTTCTCGGACAGTTTTCGGGCCTGACGCATGACTTTCTTTTGCGCGTCTTCGACTTCGGTCATGCGCAGCGGTCCTTTGGATTCCATATCATCGACAAACATGCCACGCGCACGGCTGGACATATTGTCGAGGAACTTGGTCTTGACCTCTTCCGTTGCACCTTTCAGGGCAATCATCAACAGATCAGGCTCAACCGCACGCATGAGCGCCTGAATACCACGGTTGTCCACGGCTGCCAGATTTTCAAAGCTGAACATATTGTCCTGAATACGCAGCGCGAGTTCCTCATCAATCTGACCGACGCCCTGCATGATCGCAGACTCCAGTTCGACCTTGGTGAAGTTCATGATCTTCGCCGCAGCCTTCACGCCGCCAAAGCTGGACGACGAGGACGAGGCATTATTGGAGAACTGCGCCTTCATGATGGTTTCCAGTTCTTCCATCGCTGATGGCTGAACGGTGTCCAGGCTCGCTACACGCTGCACGACTTCAGGACGCGATTCTTCAGGCAGGAATCCTAGTACATCGGCAGCCACTTCCGATTCGAGCACGGACAAAATGATCGCGGTGACCTGTGGGTGTTCGCCGCGGATCATCTCGGCAATCGCTCGCGCATCCATCCACTGCAAAATTTCCAGGCCACGGCTGGCACGGTTGGGCATGATGCGGGACAGCACGGATGCCGCCTTGTCCGGACCAAGTGCGCGCTTGAGCACCGTCTCGACATAATCGGTGGTGCCCAGCGAGAGGCTGGTTTGTTTTTTCAACGTGTCGACGAATTGATCGAGCACGGCGTTCACCGCCTCCTGTGACAAGTCAGCCACCGAGACCATCGCAGCACCGAGTTCCTGAACTTCTTTCGGATCGAGATAGCTGATGATGTTCGACGCAAGATCTTCTCCGAGCAGAAGCATCAGCACGGCAGCTCGCTGCGTATTGGTCAGCTCGGCGAGTTCGCGCCTGAGTTCTTCGGACATCGGCGGAGGACCATTGTCCGGCTTGGGTGCTTCCGCGATAGTTTTTGGATCTGCCATAAATAACCTCTGTCGTAACCTCTGTCGTAAGCTGTACTGTACTCAGCGCTGTCTGCTGCTTATGCTGCCATTTATGCTGCTTTTTAAGCTTTGTATTCAGCGCTGTGGTGACACCTTATTTTTTCTTTTCTGTGCTGGTAGAACGCAGCATGTTCTTGACCATCAGAACCACACGGCTCTGTTCTTTTTCGGTGAGAATTTTCACCAGAATCAGTTTGTCATCATAGCTCTTGGCATCGCCGAGCAATTCCGACGGTACAGCCACGCTTTTTTTGGCCGGCTTGAATTTGTTTCGCATCTCCTCAAAATTTTGAGAATCCGCTTCTCCCTCGGTAGCGCCGGTCGTATCAGGCGTCGCAGGCTTGTCTTTATCGCCAGGCGCTTTGCCATCTGCCGTGGCGACTTTCGCTGCACCCGGCTTGGGAATCTCATTGGCGGCGACATCGGTCGCGGCCGCTGTACCTGCTTTGCCTGCCAGACCGGGCTTGACCGGCGCCGCTGCAGTTTTTGAAGGCGCCGCTGCTGCTCCGGCAGAGGCCGGTGCTGCTGCTCTGGCAGGTGCGGCTGCACTGGTGGCTGCTGTTTTGACTGGAACACTTGCCGGCTTTGCTGCAGAGGCCGCCGCCCCGGGTACAGTAGCCGCTCTCGCCGGCACTGCAGCGGTCTTGACCGGCACAGCGCCTGCTCGGGCCGGGACTGCCGCTGTTTTTGCAGGGACCGCTTTCGCAGGTACGGCTGCAGGCCTGGCTGGGACTGCAGTGGCACTCTTCGCAGCCGGGGCTGCAGGCCGTGGTACCTCAGGTTTTTTTACTTCTGCCATGATGTTTCCGTTTCAGTGTTGAGTCAGTGACGATCAGGACTTGACCATGTTTTTCAAAACCAGCGCCACACGACCGGATTCTTGCGAGACCAGCATGCGAATCAAAGCGACTTTGTCATCATAGCTGTTGGCCGTATCGAGCATGTCGGCGGTGAAGGTCGGTTTCTTCGGCTTCATGGCCTGCATGCGGGCCTTGAGTTCATCCAGGGTTTCACCCTCCTGCATCTCGATCTCGCCCTCGGCCAGCTCAAGCTCGCCTTCTTCGGCTGCGGCCAAGGCGGCGGCTTCCTCTTCGGCCAACAATGCAGCGGCTTCCTCTTCTTCGGCAGCGATGGCGGCCGCTTCTTCTTCGGCGATCCGCGCTTCTTCTGCCGCCAGTTCTTCCGCCGCGGCTTGCGCTTCTTCCGCCGCTTTGGCTTCGGCCGCTGACTTGGCATCTTCCAGGGCTTTGAGTTCTTCCGCAGTCGGACTGACGACCGGCGGCATGATCTGGTTAATCGTCGGTCCTTTGACCAGTGGACGCACCACAGCCAGCATAAAGACGATGATCACAAGGGCAGCGAGACCGATTTTAATGAAATTCTGAATATCGCCGTTTTCATACCAGGGCTTGGCAGGTTCAGGTGCGAGTGACTCAAAACGTGCCGGCGCCACGGTGACCACATCACCCCGCGCTTCGCTGTAGCCCACCGCGCTGCGCACAAGGTTCAACATACGGTCCAGTTCCTGGGCAGTGTAAGGAATCGTCGTGGGCGCACCGGGTGCAAATCCCTGGCCATTCGCAGGCGGCGGTGCCGGACGTTCAGCAACGACGACAGCGACCGTGACGCGAGAGATATTACCCAGCGAATTTTTCACATGACGTACCGAGCGATCCATTTCAAAGTTACGCGTCGACTTGGTCGTAACGATTTCGTTGGTCGCAGGCTTCTCTTCGTTAGTATTGGTGTTTTTGGTCAGATCAGCGTCCGGCGGTGGCGAGTTCGTCATCGCGCCGGGAATACCCTCTGGATCCAGCTTGAATTTACGCTCAGTCGTCAGCGCTTCGGAACGCGGCTTAACGCCTTTGTCCTTGTCATCGAAATCTTCGGTCGTGGTTTCAACCTGGGTGTAATCGAGTGTCAGATTGACCTGCGCCTGTACCGCGGCTTCACCCACGACCGGCGAAAGCAATTCGGTCACGCGATTGCGATAGGTTTCTTCCGTACGCTGCTTGTGCGCCATTTGCGCCATGGTGAGTCCCATGGCGGCATCGACCTGGTTTTCTTCGGTCATCAGGTTACCCTGGTCATCGACCACCGACACGTTTTGCGGCGTCAGATACGGCACACTGGAGGACACCAGATGCACAATCGCCTTGACCTGCGGTGTGGACACGCCACGGCCGCTGTGCGGGGTCAGCACCACCGATGCTTTCGGTGTTGCGCGCTCACGCACAAAAACGCTCTGCTTGGGCAGGGCGAGGTGAACACGCGCGGCTCTGATGGTGGAAATCTGCATGATGCTGCGCGCGAGTTCCTGCTCGATCGCAGTGTTGTACTGCACCTGCTCCATGAACTGACTGGTGGTCATGGAAGATTTGTCTTTGAGCGAATCCATGCCGATCGGCTGTGCTTCTTTCGGAATACCCTGCCCGGCCAGAAAAATACGCGCTTCGTGATAACGCGATTCTGGGACCGTGATCTGTCCGCTGCTGGTGTCGACTTTGGGTTTGAAATCACCTGCCTTCAACGCCTCGATCGCCGCTTGCTTATCATTTTCGGTCATGCCCGGCATGATGGGACGATACGGCGTGGTTTGCGTGAACTGAAATGAGACGGCGGCAATCACCAAAGCCAGCAGTATCGTCAGTGGTATCAGGGCACGGCGTACGCTGGGCTGCTTCAGCACACTGTCGATCCAGTCGCGAAACATAGAGACGCCGCCACTCATCCCGCGCAATGCCTCGGGCAATTGCGCGCCGGGCGCCGGGAAACCGGACGTCTGCATCGGTAATGCGGCAGCACTGCCATCGCCGCCACCGTTGGGCACTGCGGGTGGCAGTTGCGGCGGCATACCGCCGGGATTCATTGTCGCTTCAGCCATGATTTACTCTCTGTTCAATCGTCTGCTTGGTTATCTGTACGCTCGTTTGCACACTGATCTGCACGGTGCTCTGCGCATCAATCTGCTTCATTACACAGGCATATTCAAAATATCTTCGTAGGCCTTCAAGACCTTGTTCCGTATTTGCATGGTCGCTTCAAACGCGAGCGAGGATTTCTGCATCGCGAGCACGACATCCGTGAGCGGCACATCTTCACCACGGTCATAGGCTTGACGCAGGCTGCTGGCGTGCTGCTGAATATTATTAGTCTTGACGACGGCCGCTTCGATGGCTTCACCGAAGGTCGGCTTGCCGACTTCGGGTACCGGCATATTCAGCACCGGTGCCGTCGTCTTGCCGGACGAATCAATCTGATGTTGACGCAGAGTGGCCAGCATCGATTCGATGTTGGCCTGGCTGTTGATTTTGTTGATCATCTGATGGACTCCTTAATCAGGCAGCTGCGGCCATGGGTGCGCCACGTTCGCGGAATTGCGCCATCTTGTAGCGCAACGAACGGGGACTGATGCCGAGTTTTTTCGCGGCCTCATTACGATTACGTGTCGTCTGAATGGCGGCCATGATGGCCTGGTATTCGCTGCTCTTGACGGCCGTTGATAAATCCACGGAGTCGGCGTTGTGCGCGTCAGCGATATCACGCTGACCATATTTCATCAATTGCGTTTGCGTTGCGATGGGCAAGGTCGGCGAGGCGGTCTGCGCTACGGGCTTTTCATCGGTGTCGTCGAACATCAGTTCGGCTTCGGTGATGATGTCGCTGTTTGAGAGCACCAAGGCGCGCTGAACCACGTTTTGCAGTTCGCGTACGTTACCGGGCCAGCGATAATGCTGGAGCATTTCAATCGCGCGCGCAGAGAGTTCGATCTGACGATCAACGGGGCCATAGGTGCGCAGAAATTGCATGACCAGCGGCAGAATGTCACCCGGCCGCTCGCGCAGCGGCAGCACCGAGAGTTTGAAAGCACTGATACGGAAATAAAGATCTTCACGGAACTCGCGATCGGCAATCGCTTCACGCAGATCCTTGTTGGTGGCAGCGACCAGACGTACGTCCAGTTCGATCGGTGCATGACCACCCAGACGGGTAATTTTGCGTTCTTGTAGCACGCGCAAGAGCTTGGTCTGCAGGTGATACGGCATCTCGGCGATTTCATCGAGGAAGATGGTACCGCCATGCGCTTGTTCAAACAGACCACGATGCTCTTTCAGCGCACCGGTAAACGCGCCCTTCTCGTGACCAAACAATAAATCTTCAATCAGGTTTTCCGGCAGTGCCGCGCAATTGAGTGCAACGAAAGGACCATTGCGACGCGGCGAGGCATCATGCAGCACGCGGGCGAGCACTTCTTTACCGGCACCCGTTGGCCCTGTGACCAGTGCAGACACCTGGGTTTGCGCGACACGTCGCGCGAGTTCAAGCAGATGCTGGCTGTTGGGGTCCACAAAGATAAATGTCTGGGGACCGCTGCGCTGTGGCTCGGCGCGGTGCGGGGCCAGCGACAGAGAATTGCGCCAGACATCAACCGACCATTCATCCGCAGCGACCACCTGATAAGCACCGCAACGCATCGCTTCCACTGCGAGCTCGAAACGATTGCGATCAATGCGGCAGAGCACCGGGACGGCATGGCCGAAGGATTGAGTGAGTTTCTTGACCTCTTCCAGCAAGCTGACGTCATTCATCAGACGAATGACCACCAGCCGCGCTCGGGCCAGCCCCTGCTTCAGGTCGTCCAGTGTGGCGACCGGCAGCAGCTGCAAACCCGCAGCGGCCAGCTGTTCACGCTCGTTCGGGCCGACCGCAGACTTCGGGTCCAGCCACAATGCAGGATGCGAGATTTCGGTAGATGCTGTCACGTTGATTGCCTCTGAAAACATTGAGTGGTTTCCACATAGCAATCTGTGTGCCAAGGATTTTAGTGAGGAAACATGCGGGTTTTCAGCGGCACTGTCGGATCGGCAGGGCTTTGCCGGGGGAGGCAGAAGCCGTCCGCTTTACGGGGGGACGGAAAGTCGACAGTCCGTTTGCCGGGCCACCTGTGAGGTGGGTATGTGCGAAATATGTGCCACACAGGCGGTGCAGACGGCGTCATCGGGATAGCTGCCTGCGGGGCCCTTACGGGGCTGCCCATCTTGAATTTTTGATCAATCCGATTTGCCTGGATCGAAAATTTAGCTAATATTAGCTAACAATAATTCGAGACACCGAGACAGCGATGAACCCCATCAACATTCACGTAGCAAAAACACAATTGTCAAAACTTATTGAAGCCGCCGAGCGCGGCGAGGAAGTCATCATTGCCCGAGCGGGCACGCCGGTGGCGAAGCTGGTCGCCCTGCAAAACCAGAAGCCGGTGCGCAAAGCAGGCAGCATGAAAGGCCGTTTCGAGGTGCCGGAGAGCTTTTTTGAGCCACTGCCCGAGGACATCCTCGATGCCTTCGAGGGCAAAGCGTGAAGCTGCTGCTCGATACGCACATTTATCTGTGGTGGCTGATTGATTCCCCCGCCCTGCCAAAACAGGGGCATCAGATGATCGAGGACGCCGATCAGGTGTTCGTCAGCGTGGTGTCGTTCTGGGAGACAGGCATCAAATGGCGTGCCGGCAAATTGCCAGTGTCGCCCGAGATCATGGCCGAAGGCATGAAACTCAATGGTCTGATCACCCTGCCCGTGAACCTCGCGCATACGCTGCAATTAAGCCAGCTACCCGATCACCACCGCGACCCGTTTGATCGGATGCTGGTCGCACAGGCAATGGCGGAGCCGATGTTTTTGCTGACGTCGGATCGGGCGCTGGCGGGTTATGGCGATCTGGTGCGGTTGGTCTGATGGCTGTCTCCGGGCGAGGCGCAGCGGGACTTCATTCCGGATTAAACGGGCTTTGATTCCGGAATTCGCGGCCGATCATTCCGAGATTTACGGTGCGTGATTCCGCACTCTCTCATGACCTGAACAAGCGCGAGAGAGAACTCTACGAGTACTACGGGTTCAAGATATCGCCGGTCAATCCCATGACATTGAAGCTTGGCGTTACAACGAAACACCTTGAGTGACGAGCGATCCTTCTACATCGTGCGACGCGGAGCCCTGATCAACCAATCGGAAACCGCTATTTTTTAAGCCGACAAAGTGTCCGGTGCTACTTAAACAGCGCTTTCTTAGCTGATGTATTGCTTCAGCAGATAAGCCACCATATCTTGCGAAATGTTGGCCTGTGCGAGCATGGCCATGGCGCCATTTTGCTTGATCTGTGCCGAGGCCAGTGCAGTTGTCTCTGCGGCGAGGTCGTAATCCATGATGTTGCCATAAGCCGTTGTGGCTGCGACGCTCGTTGTCGACATGTAATCACTCTGGTAACCCAGAACGTTCTCCTGCGCGCCGACTCGTGCCTGATAGGACGACACCATGTCAATAGCGTCTTCCAGTACCGTCAGTGCATTGCTGCCACCGGTCTGCGTTGAGATATCCAGCTCGGACACGCGCGTATCGTCTGACGATCCGCCGTATGTGCCAGCAACAAAACCCAGCGTCGTAAAGTCGGCATAACCTTCCGATCCGGCAGAGACGGTAAACGTCGCATCCGAAGAGAGCTTTACCGTCGCAATGTAGGTCTCTGCACCTGCCGCAGAAGTTGCCGCACCCGACATACCGGAAATACCGATCGCGGCGCCGTTACCCGTGTTGGTCGCAATAGAAATATTGCGTCCATCCGATGCTGTGAGCGTCACGCCGCTGCCGTTATTCGAAGCGGTCACACCTGTGATGCCCGTATTGTTGTTCAACAGCGTGACCACACTGTCAATAGACGAGCTCGCCGACAGATTGGCGGCAATCGTTTTCCCGTTGAGGTAAATGGTGCTGACGGCCGCCGCTGAAAACCCGGTACCCACAACAACATTGGGATTGGCTGCCGCTGTGACACCGGTCGATGAAGTCTGCCGATTGATAGCTGCTGCCATCGCAATCGCGCTTGATGCTTTAGTTGATGAAGTAGCCGTCGCGTCTGACGCTGTGTCGTCTGACGTAAAGGCTGCCCCGATAGCATAGCCGTTAATCGTGAGGTCACCTGCCGATAGCGCAGTAGGCGCCGACGTGGACGCTCCACGGTTTTTTGTGGAGAGTTGACCCACATTGCTTTCATAGGTACCGATGTCAAAACCCGCATTGGCAATCGTACCTCCAACATTACTGCTGATCACGATATCAGTCTGATCCAGGCTCCTCAGCGTGTAGGTTCCCGAATAAGTCCCCGCTGCACCCACACCGGTATTGGAAGCCGTCAAATTAGTACCATCAAATGCAACCGTAATATTGCGACCATCATCCGCGGTTAAGGTAACGCCGAGCGTTGCGCTGTTGGTATCCGTCGCACTGACGCCGGTCTGGCCGCTGTTGAGATTAATGGCTGCCACCACGGCAGATCGATTGGTCGCGTAATCGTTACCGGCTGCCAGCGTAAGCGAAATCGGCGTCCCGTTAATGGTAATCGTACCTGCCGTGCCTGTACCTGCAGCGGTCATCGCGCTGCCCGAGAGCGTTGTTTCGCCCACATCGGCTTCGACATTCGTGTAATCCGTCATCAGGTTGATTGCAGCGGCTTTGGCGATCGCGCTCCCCGAATTCGATGCATAGGAATAGCTGTCATAGGATGACAGCGATGCCCCAATCGTATAGCCGTTAATTAGCAGATCGCCTGAGGCCAGCGCCGTTGTCGAGCCGCCTAGAGACGTGAGCGCTAATGGGCTACCTGTACCCAATGCAGATGAAAGTACCGACGAAAAATTCAAGGTCGTTGTATCACCGGCATTGATGCCAGTTTGTACTTTGAGATACGGCGTGTCGCCATTGAGCAATGACGTGCCGTTGTACTTGGCGCTTTCAGCCATCGAGTCGACCTGGGCCATATAGGTCTCGAACAGAGACTGATTACTGGTCCGCGTCGCGCTGCTGGTGGTACCGCTGGCAGACGACGTCGCCAGCGTCTTCATGCTGGTCAATACCGTGGCGATTTCAGACAATGCCGAATCGGCAATTTGGACCGCTGAGATGCCGGCATTGATGTTGTCGGTAGCTTTCGCGTAAGAAGCGATCTGCGCCTTCCAGCGGTTGGCAATTCCCAAGCCAGCGGGGTCATCTTTTGCACTATTGATCGCCAGTGTTGTACTGATGCGTTCACTCGATCGTGCATACGCTGTCGACGCCGTTGAATAAGCCCTGGCGGCAATCATGGCGTTGATATTGGTGTTGAGAGAGATCATGGCGACTATCTCCTGAACAATTCAATAGCCCGGCCGACAAAATCCTGCCCACACCCGCCGCCATCAGTAGACAGAAAATCGATTTGGTGAAACAACACCCCCTCGAGGGAATATGCGGCATGCCCGGTTTGACTCATGATGCGCCTCGCTTGTTGCCAGATTCGGAGCGAGGTTAACAAGGAAAAACAGCGACTTGAAAAACTTTAGCGAAAATTACACTTTTTACGGCGAATTACACTTGTTACGCTTGCGAACACTAAAGTTTTTGATTGTCAGGTTTCGCACCCAAGAAAATTTACAAAAAACTAATATCCCCTCCAAAAAAACAAGCTAAAAGCGAGAAAATCTCCCGAGAAAGCCTAAAGAAAAGGCCGTTCAGTCCGATCTCTACCGATATCACTGCGTCCAGCAAGATGCCCGGAGATGATGCGACATATGCTTACGATAGAAAAACCCCGACCAGAGTTTGCGCTTGCGCTGCGCAGCCGATATCCCTTTGCCAACATGCTGGTTGGCGATAGTTTTTTAATAACAGATTATAGAAAAGCGGAGAGCGCACGGATTTCAGCGATTCACTTTTCAAAGCGACAGCACAGTGATTGGAAATTTACGATGCGCAAGATGCGTGACGGATGGAGACTCTTCCGCATCGCTTGAAATGCGGGTGCCGTTCTGATTACAGCGAGTGATTACCTTTTTCGGACAAAGTAGCTTCCTGTATCTCATTGTCAAAATCATCAGATCAACAGTCAACGACACTGGATCCCGGCCTACGCCGGGATGACATTTGAAAAGCCATCAGCCTAAAAATCGTCATCACCTGCATGTAATGACTGCTGCGTGAGCGGATCAAATGTGTTTGGGTACTTAGGCAAGATTTTTCAGGATGCTGAGGTACTCAGGCTTTGTGACAAGTGCGTCGACTGACATTACTCGGGACAATCCCTGTAATCACTTTTCAGACAAAGCGCCGCCAGTTCCATCGCTTCGGCTGTTTTTTCCCGCCCCAGCCCCTTGCCGGCCTTGGCCACCAGCGCCGCTGCCTGAGGTTCGCCATTGACGCGCGCGATCTCAGCCCAGACAAGCGCTTTAGCGGGCTCTTTGCGCCAGCCCTCACCCGACAAATAGATGGATGCCGCCATTAACTGCGATGCGGGATGACCTTTACGGGCCGCCTTCAGATACCAGGACAGCGCGACCGCACCGTCTTTTTTGACGCCCAATGCCGCGCGATAGGACTCGCCCAACATGTATTCGGCTTCGGTGTAACCGGCATTGGCTGCGGACGTGAACCACTTGTACGCCAGGTCATGATTGCGCGAGACACCACGCCCATGATGATAGAGCGTGGCGAGGTTGTGCTGGGCCTCGGGCAAACCGGCTTCGGCGGCGCGGCTATACCAGCTAAGTGCCTCTGCGTCGCTCTGCGCAACACCGAGGCCGTGTTCATACAAATAACCGAGATTGTTTTGTGCACGCAGGTCGCCCTTCTCAGCCGATTTGCGTAGGGCACGTTCGGCGGTCGCATAGTGGCCGCGCTCAATGGCTTTCATCGCCGCGCCGATGTCGGCCTGTGCGGCACTACTGATCAGCAGTGCCAGCAAGACCCACAGGCTGGCGATAATAGTTTTCATGCGAGCTTGCGTACGGTGGCGGCAGAAGGTGATTCGCTGCAGCCGGTAGCGGCTGCTGGTTTGCGCATGAAGCCCTGACAGCGAGACCCGTCAGCGCGCAGTACTTCAATGGCCGGCAGGATGCGGCTCTTGAAGCCCATCAGCCGGCACGAATAAGGCATCTTGGGATCCCAGCTCACGGCAAAGTGACGGCACTGCCAGCAGTTGGGCGCCTCTTCCTGATCGGTGAGCTTGGGGGTGTTCATTTTTTGTTACGTTTTTTCTTTTGGTAGTCGTTCCAGGCGCGAAAACCCGCCGCAGCGAAAATCCCGGACAGCATCAGGACACCGAGCATCGCCTGAAAAAACTCGCCCAGGGTCATGTCCGGTGGCAGAAAGCGCTCGGGATGGAGCACCAGCATCACCAGCAACAAACTGATAGCAATCAGCGAAATGCGAAGCAGCCGAAATACGATGCGGCTGCGCTTGTCCTTGTTGTCCATAACTATCTCAGATCATACGGCTCTACGGGTAATGCCAGTCAGTCAAGCCGAAATTTCGATTGAAACGGTAAGACACTGGATCCCGGCGCAGGCCGGGATCCAGCGACGTTCGGATTTTTTAATGATTCGACAAAGTGTGCAGCTTTACTGCCTGATATTAGACCCATGCTCTGTATTTTGTCACAGGCAGGCAGGATATGCTGACCAGGCTTCTGGCCCGGCCAGCGTTACTCAGTGGTGATTATCCGCCGAGGAGTTTGAGAACAGTTTGCTGACTTGTATTCGCCTGCGCCAGCACCGCAGTTGCCGCCTGCTGCATGATCTGAGTCTTCGCGAGATCGGTACTGGCTTTCGCGTAGTCAGCGTCTTCGATCTGGCTGCGCGATGCAGACAGGTTCGTCGACACGTTGGACAAGTTATTGATCACATGTTCCATGCGATTCATCACCGCACCCATCGTCGCGCGGGTGGCATTCACCTTGTCCATCGCATCATCCAGCATCGACAAGACGGAAGAAGCGCCGTCGCGGGTATTGATACGAACCCGACGATCTTCCACGTTCAGATCCACGTCACCAGTGATTTCGCCGGTGATGGTGCCGTTCTTGCCGAAGTCGGCCAGATCGATCGTGATGTACAGAGGGGGAGAAGAGAGAAAATTATTAGCCAGGCGACCCACTTTGGGCGGATCCATGTCTTCGCTAGAGCGGCCACCGAAGGTACCTTCCTGGAAGCCCAGTGCCGCGAAATTACCATCAGCGCTGTAGCCTTTGTCACCGACAGAAATCGAGAATGGCTTACCGGTTGCCTTGAGTTCATCAAGCAGATCCGAGGGTGGTGCACCGGCGGGTGCCGGCAGGCCCGGCAGAAGCGCAGGATCAGAAATCAGGCGAACGGTGCTGTAGAGGGTACGTGCCGATGTTGATGTTGCCGTGCCGTCGACGATGCCAGTCACGTCGTTGTTACCAAAACTGTTTGCTGTTACGGTTCCAAGCGAAAGCGTCGCTGAGGCCGTCGCCACAGGTGTAACTGCAGCACCCGTCAGCGTAAACGGCGAGCCGGCCACCGTGGAGGTAATCTCCAGAGTGTCGCCAACCACCGCGACGGAGATATTGTTGATATCGCCGCTGGCAACCTTGGCATCAATAGCGGTTTTAAGGGCTGTTGCCAAATCAGCTGCTACGGTACTACCCGCCGCTGCGCTGGTGACCGACACGCCATTAATAACGACTGTCGCAATGTCCGTTGCAGCCGTTGTGCCGCCAATAGCAACACGTGACACTTGGGCTACCGAACCACCCTTGTCAAGACCGAAACTGGCTGCCGAAACATTCTTGTCATTTGAGTCAAACCACACCGAAAAGTTACGGCCATCTGACTCAAGCGTGACGCCGCTGCCATTGTCTGATGCGTTGACACCGTGCTGACCCGTGCGAGCATTAATCGCAGCAACCACCTTCTCTCGACGCGCGGTCCCCGTTTCATCCTGCAAGAAAACGACTGGAACGGTCGTGCCATTGATATAAAGGTTGTAGGTTTCACCGCTGGCTGCGGTAGTCGGTATCGACGTAATAGTCGACAAACCTTTACTAACGACAGGATTAGCGATAGCTCGCACGCCCGTTTCACTGCTGTGAGAATTGATCGCAGCTGCCATCGCAATCGCACTTGCGCTGGGGTCGCTACTACCGGCAATTGAGCTAGATTTTGTATCGTCTGCGGTCGTGGTTGCACGAATTTTGATGCCATTAATAACCAGATCATCAACATTCAAAGGCTTCGCTTGTGAAGGTCCGTTCTCGACAACCGAAGACGTCGTTATCGTGCCCGTCGCAGTACTCCCCTCATCAGCTGACAGCGTGAAGGGTGTACCCGCCTGCGCTGCTGTCAGAAGAATTTCGTCTTTCGTCCGACCTGCAGCTGCCGTCACACCGAGGGTGGTGTTGGCATTAATTAGACTAATTAAATCGTCGCGTTCAGCTTGCGGTGTACTGGCAGTGCCGGGCGCTGTGGTGCTAAAGGTAGTGCCGTTAATAGTCACCGAATAGGTATCGGTCGAACCGACTGATCCGCCGATCACCACGGATGCCACCTGCGCCAAAGGTGCATTCACCATGGCACGAGCACTGGTGTTGAACACCGATTGATTTTTGGTGAAATTACCCTCGATCAGACCCGTACGAGTCACATCACCGGTAGTAGCGCTGGAGATAACGACCGGCGTTGGAATCTTGGACTCAAGCGAGTAAGTCCCGCTGTGCACACCCTGACGCAAACCAATCCGCTGACCAAAAAGATCCGCATTACTTTCAGTATCAAATCTTACTTCGATGTTGCGACCATCTGCAGCCACCAGAGTAATACCTTTGGAGTCATAGCCGGTATCAACCGCCTTGACACCCGTCTTGGCGGCAATGGCATTGATCGCATTCACGACGTGCTCACGTGTGGCACGGGTGTTATTCAGAACCGTTGCTATATCAGCAGAGGCATAACCGTTGATGAAGACCACTCCCTCGACTACCGACTCTGCACTCATCGAACGGCCGGTAAAGATATTTTCGTTTACCTTCGCATACACGCCCGTACCTGGGCGCATCGTGCTGTATTCCTGTGTCGTATCAACAATCGACGACAATCCAGTTGTGCCCGGCAAAACTTCGGTCTTGCCGACATTGCGTTCAGAGACAGGAAAATCGATATTGATCGTTGAACCGCCCGGCGCGTAGGTAACCACGCGACCCGAGGCTGGGTTGAACTGCGTGCTTGCGCGCAGTGCGGAAGCAATCTTTGCAGCAGCAAGCACTGAGGTGTTTTCCGAGGCCGTCAGCTGAACACTCACACCACCTACCGTAATATTGCCCGGGCTAGGCATACCGGTAAAGGTGAGCGTTTGTGACTCGCCTACGGTCATGCCAATATTCCCCGCGAGGCGGTTAATGGCAGCGGCCTTGGCAATCGCACTACCTGCTGCATTATTCACAGGCGAATAGGGATCGTCGGTCGCATACGATGCACCGATATCCACACCATTGATGCGCAAATCACCTGCACGCAAGGCAGGGATACTACCCTCGACTGACACCGACAATCCCACAGCACGACTGGTAAAGGCCTCGGTATTGCCGTCCGCGTCCTTGAAGGTATAAACCAAGTCTTCAGAAATAACCTGACTGTTATTACCGGTTGCGCTGTCAAAGGTGACCGTACCGTTAGCGGCTGAAGCCGTACCAGTCAAGGTAATCGTCTGATTATCTGCGGTAATAAAAGAGGCGCTGACCACGCCTGCGGAGGTCACACTAAAGTTCAGTGCACCACTCTTTAGAAACGTACCGCTACTGGAAAAGGCCTCGGTTGCAGAGACGACAGCATCACGGCTCGTCGTCACGGCTGACGTGACACCAGTCGCGCCAACGTCGACGGCAATATCATCAATATTGCCATCGCTTGCAGCATAGGTAATGGTCAACACACCCGCTGCCTGCGTAATCGTACGACCCGATGTCGTCGGATCAAAACTAGAATCAGCCTCCAAACCCGCTTTGACTTTTGCCGCAAAGGTCGTCAGGGTATCGTCGTCTGACGTGGTGATCGTAATATCAACACCAGCGACCTTGATTGTTCCTGTTGCTGGCGTGCCCGTAAATGTGAGTACCTGTTCCTCGCCACCATCCGAGCCCGACACAGTCCGTGTCGTCGTCGGATCAATAAACACATCACCAAACTGGCTGACGGATGTCGTTTTATAGACAGGCATCTCGCCTACACGCTCACCGGCCGTGCCACTGAGGAGCGGAAAACCATTCCATTCGGTGGATTCAGAGATGTGAACAATTTCGGCTTTCAGCTGCTGGAACTCGAGATCGAG
>CAZXDB010000035.1:17918-19311 GCA_964639465.1 uncultured Bifidobacterium sp.
CGCCACGGTGTCGAAAGTGATTTTTTGAACTTCCGGAGGGGCATCGGAAAACGTAACGACCTGCTGCTCAATCGGCTCTGTAATGGCAGTCGGCGTACCCGTAAACGTAGCGGCAGCAGCTACGGTTGGTGTCGACTGCACCTTGTAAACCGGCTGCTCACCCTGTGCCACGCCGCCTGTGCCATTGAGCAAGGGGAAACCGTTCCACTCGGTGGTGTCGGAGATGCGAACAATCTCTTGCTTCAGCTGTTGGAACTCCAGGTCAAGATAGGCGCGCTGATCACCAGAGTTGGTGTCGTTAATCGCCTGGATGGACAGTTCACGCATGCGTTGCAGCATGTCGGTGATTTCGTTGGTCGCCCCTTCGGCGGTCTGGATCAGCGAGATGGCGTCACCCGCATTTCGCACGGCCTGATTCAGGCTGCGGATCTGGTGGGTCATGCGCGTCGCGATCGCCAGGCCGGCTGCATCGTCTGCAGCGGAATTGATCCGTTTGCCCGTCGACAGCTGAGCCATCGCCTTGGACATCGTGCCTTCGGTGCGTTTCAACGCGGCCTGTGAGACCAGGGATTTAACGTTTGTATTGATGACTGCCATGCTCGATTTCTCCTTGCGGCGTCTTTAATATGCTTGTTTCGGCTTGGGCCCATTGCCCCTCATTGCCACCAATCAAGCAAACGCCGTGCCAGACTAAAAAATTCAATTAAATCAATTATCTACAAAAAACTTTGATTTGTTACCCTGCCCTGCAAGCTTTTGCCGGCAACTTTTGTCGACTTTCCGGCAATGGTTTGCAGCTTGTCAAAATAGTTATACCCGCTGTACCGCACCCAGGCCCAAAGCCTCCGACAGTGCGTCATATTCCTTGAGCAGTTCGGGGTGATCGGGGAAGATCGCCAGTGCCACACCGCAGGCCTCGAAGGCCTCGGCCAGATCAAGATTGCAGCGCAGCGAACGAATCAGCATCGAATGGGTGAACACGGTCGCAACGGCGCCCTGCATATCAATCAGCTGACGCAGCAGATCCACCGCCTGCGGCCAGTCTTCGCGCACCACCGCCAACAGGCTGGTAATGGCCAGGATGTCTTCGCTTTCCGGATACAACGCCAGACCAGCATCACCCAGTGCATACGCGAGTGCGTCATGGTTCTCACCCATCAGCGCCTGAATCGCCACGCGAAAATCCTGCGGTGAATACTGGGACACGTGCATGGCATTGAAAGGCTGGCCTTTCTCGGCGATTGAAATCATGACTTGGGCGAGGTTGTGCATTGTTGGACTCCTGTGATCTTTTTCAAAAATTAATCCGGCCAAATTGCCGTCATTGCCTTGCGGCGTAAGTCTTCGGGACCCACTAAAGCAATTAGGGTGCCAAGAAAATCGACAGGGAAAT
>CAZXDB010000035.1:19411-21484 GCA_964639465.1 uncultured Bifidobacterium sp.
GTCATCCCGGCGCAGGCCGGGATCCAGTGGCGTTAGAACGCTCATTAGATAGGAAAGATTTCTGCATCAACCAACAGGCATTGCGGCAGCGGCAGACCTTTACCGCAGCGGCAAACCATGACCGCAAACTTTTGCCGCCCCGGCAAGGATGAAAAGACGTCAGGCACATTGCTTGCTTTTATCGACGCATTAACCAACAGAGCGGGAACCGCCATGTCCACACGATTGAAAACACGCCCAGCCAAACAAACTGCGCCGCAAGCGGCCAGATCAACGGGCGCCAACAGCGATCTGTTTAGGCAAGCCGTGAAACTACATCAGCAAGGCGACGTCATGGCTGCCGAGACGATGTATCAATCCTTACTGCGCACGGAACCCGACAATCTGCAAGCGACCTACCTGATGGGACTGGTCGGCAGTCAGACGCAAAGACCTGATCTGGCAAGACAAAATATCGAAAAATATCTGAAGACCTACCCAGATGATGCGCAGGCTATTTCCGTACTCGCCCTCGCCTATTACGATCTTAAGGACTATTCAAAAGCCCGCGACTTACTGCAAACGTCGATCGCAAAGCGCGGCCACAGCCCGCATCTGTACTACAACTTGGGGAAAACTTACTTTCAGCTAAAGTCATTTGGAGAGGCAATCAAAGCCTATAACGAAGCGATTGCGCTGCAGCCGGGCTATGTCGATGCACTCATTGGTAAAGCCGTGTCTCACAGAGAACTAAAAGAATTCGAGACGGCTGCATGCACACTGGAGCAGGCCATCATCCTCGAGCCCTATCGTGCGGAATCACATTTCTTTTATGGAAATGTGATGAGAGACATGGAAGAGAATCAGGCTGCCATTGATGCATTTGAAACGGCGCTATCAATCAAGCCAGACTACATCGACGCTGAAATCAATTGCGGTACTGCTTTCAAAGAAATGGATCGAATGGAAGAAGCGCTGGGTATTTACAACCGGGCTTTGATGCTGGATCCATTTCATCCGGAAGCCAACTACAACAAAGCGCTGGCTTTGCTGCTTGATGGCCAATTTAATCAGGGATGGGAACTCTATGAATGGCGACTGCGCTCATCCGATGTAATGAACAAGTACATTCGCCATGAAACTGTCAACAAAGCGCCCGAGTGGGATGGACAACCTCTAGAAGGTCACTTGCTGGTGATTGCAGAGCAAGGCCTGGGCGATCAGATTTTTTACGCCGGCATGCTCGGCGATCTGACACCACACGTACGTTCAGTAACGGTATGTATCGAGCCACGCCTGATACCACTGCTCAGCCGCAGCTATCCGGCCATGAATTTCATCACGCCAGACCAGCTGACACAGGCTGACGGTTTTGATGCACAAATCTACGTCGGCAGTCTCGGGGGTTTTTATCGCAACGATGAAGATGGACTAACAAACGTTCGCACACCTTACCTGCAAGCCGATGCCGAACGCACTACGCAGCTGCGCAACAAATTGAAACAAGAAGGACGCCTCATTTGCGGCCTCTCCTGGCGCAGCAAAAACGCTGACTATGGCGAGCAAAAAAGCTTGTCGCTGGCGATGCTGTCACAAGCCCTGTGCCTGCCCGGCTTTGATTTTGTTGATCTCCAATATGGAGATACCCGAGACGAGCGACAGACGCTCGAAGCAGATACCGGTATTCGTCTGCAAAAACTTGATGACATCGATAACTTCAAGGATATCGATGATCTCGCAGCACTGATCAATGCCTGTGACATCGTCGTCACGGTTAGCAACACCACCGCGCATCTTGCCGCCGCACTGGGTAAGCCCACGCTGGTGCTGCTGCCGAAAACCTCGGCGCTGTTCTGGTACTGGCACCGTCAGAGTGAGCACAGCCCCTGGTATCCAAGCGCACGCTTGTTACGTAAAGATGAGCTGGGCGACTGGCCCACCGTCATTGATGCGCTCACGCTGACACTGGCAGGACTCGACTAACGTGAGCGCTGTTTTGTCACAACGACAGTCCCCGCTGCTCGAATCAGCCAAGCGCCACATCGCCGCCGGTCCAGTCCATGTCCTCGCGGTTCAGGGGCCAAGCCTTGCCGC
>CAZXDB010000035.1:21494-23202 GCA_964639465.1 uncultured Bifidobacterium sp.
GGCTTGGGTACAAAAAGCACTCGCCCTGATTCTTATGGCGCGCTACCCTGCTGCACTGGATGCGGCAAACCGCGCGCTAAAACTGGCACCTAATCATCCCAACGCACATTCCTACCGTGGCAGTGCCTTGCTTCAGCTGGGACAGCTGGAAGACGCACTTGCTGCCTACAATCGCGTGATAGCAATTGCACCGCACGCCGCCGTGGCGCACTACAACCGTGGCAATGCATTACGGCGACTGGGTCGCTGGGCCGAGTCACTGGTCAGCCTCGAACAAGCACTGAAACTTCAACCTAACTACACCGACGCACTCACCGTCTCCGGGTTAGCCTGGCAAGCACTGGGTGACAAAGCCAGGGCGCTGCAGTTTTTTGATGAAGCACTAGGCATCAATCCGCAAGCGGCCGATGCACACTACAACCGCGCCCTGCTCTTGCTGGCGACAGGCCATCTTGGCGAAGGATGGCAGGATTATGCGTGGCGATTGCGCTGGGACATGGCAATCCGGCGTGGCCAGTCGCGCGCTGTCGGCCAGATCGCACCCGAGTGGGACGGAGGCCTCATCAATGGCCCGCTGCTAGTCGTGCCGGAACAAGGTCTGGGTGACCAGATTTTTTATGCGGGCATGCTGGGTGATCTGCAGCGTCAGCTGCCGGGATCAACGGTTTGTCTCGAACCGCGGATGATACCCTTGCTGGACCGCTCGTTCAAGCAACTGCTCTTCATCTCTCCTGAGCTGATTGATGAAGCGGCCTGTATCGCCGAACGGCGCTATGCAGCGCAAATACATATCGGCAGTTTGGGCCAGTTCTTCCGCAAAGATGCGCAAGACATGGCAAACGTGCAGCAGGCTTACCTCAAGGCAGATCCGGAAAAGACTTCTGCATTCCGCAAACGCTTAAGCAATAAAGACAAAATTATCTGCGGTCTGTCATGGCACAGCAAAAACGATGAATTCGGCCGCGACAAGAGCTTGTCGCTGGAGTCACTTGTACCGCTGCTGAAGTCATCCAGCGCTGAATTTATCGATCTGCAGTATGGCGACACATCCGCTGAACGCGCCGATCTTCAGTCAACCCACCATCTATGGGTCAATAAGCTGGAAGACGTTGATAGCTTCCATGATATCGATACACTGGCAGCACTGATCAGCGCCTGCGACATTATCATTACGGTATCCAACACCACAGCGCATCTTGCTGCAGCCTTGGGTAAACCGGTGATTGTGATGCTGCCCGAATCACCCTCGCTGTTTTGGTATTGGCATATCGATCGAACTGATAGCCCGTGGTATCCCTCGGCCGTCTTGCTACGCCAGACACAGGCGGGCGACTGGGCTGAAGTCATCGCCACCGCCAGTGCTGCATTGACCGAATTCATTGATGCATCGCGATCATGAACCTCCCTGCTGTTGCTCCCGCCATCGCTAAAGCGCGCGCGCTGTTTAGTCAGGGCGTCAAACATCATCAGGCTGGCGAGCTGTCAGAAGCACAGTCGCTTTATCGACAGGTACTGAAGCTCATGCCACGGCAGACTGATGCATTGCATATGCTGGGTGTCACAGAGTTTCAGGCAAAGAACTACGCCGAAGCCGTACAACTGATCAGCAAAGCAAAAGAACAAAAACCTGACAATGACCTCATCCACTTTAATCTGGGTAACGCCTTGCGCGCTATGGGACAGCTGGAAGAAGCCGGGAAGGCATTCA
>CAZXDB010000036.1:0-23122 GCA_964639465.1 uncultured Bifidobacterium sp.
GGCCGCCAGCACCGTTACCGGCTCAAAGTATCTGATTGAGCATGAAGGTCAGCGCCTATTGGTGGATTGTGGGCTGTTTCAGGGCTATAAAAATTTGCGGCTGCTGAACTGGCAGCCTTTTCATTTCGATCCCGCTTCGCTGGATGCCGTGGTACTGACGCATGCGCATCTGGATCATTCGGGTGCCCTGCCGCTATTGATCCGTAACGGATTTCGCGGGCCCGTTTATGCCACGCCCGCAACGATCGATTTGTGCGGTTTGCTCTTGCCCGATAGCGGGCATATTCAAGAAGAAGATGCCCGCTATGCGAATCGCCGCCACTCATCTCGGCATGATCCCGCCTTGCCTCTTTATACCGAGGAAGATGCCCGGCATGCATTGACATTTTTCAGGCCGCTGCCCTTTGACAAATTACTCGACCTTGGAAAAATGAAGCTGCGCCTGCGTCAGGCGGGCCATATTCTCGGCGCCGCTTCTGCAGAATTTCGTACAGCGAAAGGCAGCTTGCTGTTTTCCGGTGATCTGGGTCGGCCTGACGATCTGGTCATGCGCGCGCCTGTGCCGATTGAACACGGCGATACGCTGGTCATTGAATCGACCTATGGTGATCGCGCACATACGACAGAGAGCAGTTCGGATGCACTGGCCGACGTCATTACTCGTACGGCCGGGCGTGGTGGCAGCATTCTGGTGCCCGCCTTTGCTGTCGGTCGTGCGCAAAATCTGCTGTTCGAGATTTTCCAGCTCAAGCAGGCTGGCCGTATCCCGGACATGCCGGTCTTTCTTGATAGTCCGATGGCCATTGAGAGCACGAGTATCTATCGCCGGCATCGCGATTTGCACCGGCTGAGCATCGCGCAGTGCGAGGGCATGGCCAAGGTCGCGCGTATCAGTCGCACCGCTGACGATTCGCGTGCAATAGGGCAGTTGAATTATCCGGTGATTATCATCTCGGCCAGCGGTATGGCAACCGGTGGTCGCGTGCTGCATCATTTGATCAATATGGCGCCCGACCACCGCAACAGCATTGTCTTCGCTGGCTATCAGGCGGGTGGTACGCGCGGTGCGAAATTGGTGGGTGGCGCAAGGTCGGTCAGGATTTTCGGCGAAGACATCACCGTGAATGCCGAGGTGGTGTCACTGCCTGCAATGTCAGCGCATGCCGATGCATCACAGTTGATAGACTGGCTAAAGACCCTCAAAAAAGTACCGAATCATGTTTTTGTCACGCATGGTGAACCTGATGCCGCTGATGCGCTGCGCTGGCGCATCGAGCATGAATTGGGCTGGTCGGCCAGCGTGCCCTTGCTGGGGCAGCATGCAATGATTGATGGGTTTTGATCTTGTTTGCGTTGCTATGCCACTGATCTGCCCGGAGAGGCGCTGGCTGCTCGGCAGATTGATTACTCGTTAAAAAACGCCATCAGTTGTCGGGTCAGTTCGTCGGGCTGTTCTTCGGGCACGAAATGTCCACAGCCCTCGATCATGCCACCGCGAACATCGAGCGCCACTCTCTGCATAGATTCGAGTACTTCCATTCGCCGTCCCCAGCTTTCTGCTCCACCCAGTGCCAGGACGGGCATGGGTAGCTTGAAGCGGGCAATCATCGCGGTATTGTCGGCAATATCTTGCGGCACCGCGCGGTAGTATCTGAAGCCCGCCGAAAGTGAATCCGGTTCGCGGTAGCAGCGCAAAAATTCGGCGATTGCCGCATCGTTCATCACTTCGGTGCGGTGTGCAAAAGTACGATAAAACCATCCAAGGTAAACCGCTTCGCGACCGCTGACCAGCGCTTCGGGCAAGTCCGGCGTGCGATTGAATGCATGATGCCAACGCTTGCCGCCCTGGCTGATGTCAGGCCCGCCATCACCGGGAATCGTCACATCGATGATGGCCAGCTTGCGGACCGCATCAGGATGATGCGCCGCCAGCGCATAGGCGGTGGGTCCTCCCCAGTCATGACCCGCCAGATAAAAATTGTCCAGCTTGAGCTCATCATGCACAAGCTCCCATACATCAGCGGCGATTGTTTTTTTATCGTAGCCACTGGCGGGGCGCGAGGTATCGCCGAGTCCGCGTAGATCCGGCGCAATCACACGGTAATGCGGTGCAAGTCTGTCGATAATGCCGCGCCATGCATACCAGGTTTGCGGCCAACCATGCAGTAGCACCACCGGAAAGCCTTCACCCGCCGTCACATAGTGCATGCGCACTTCAGATAAGTCAGCGTAATGATGCGCGAGGTCTGTGGTTGCTGATACGGTCATGGTTTCATCGTTATCTGGGAGGCTTTCAGTAACACCAGGTGTTGCCAGGGCAATGAGGACACGGTCCTGACCCATTGCAAACCCAGCAGTGAGGCTTCTTTTTTAATCTGTGCCTCGCTCATTTTGTGCTGCGGCTTGATCGGCACGCGGTTGTCTTCGGCACGAAATTCCACCAGCGCGATCTGACCGCCGGCTTTGAGCGCGCGCTTAATGCAGTACATGGTCTCTATCGGGTAGAGCAGCTCGTGGTAGACGTCCACAAACAGCGCCAGATCAATACTCTCGGCGGGTAGTTTGCAATCGGTTTCGCTGACGAGCAGGGTGTCGATATTCGTGATGCGCGCGTCCGTTATCTGTTTTTTTAACAGTGTGATCATTTCGGGCTGCACATCGACGGCAATCACACGACCGCCCGGCAAGACGAGGGGTGCGATCTTTCGACTGTAATACCCGCTGCCTGCGCCAATGTCAGCCACGACCATGCCCGGTCGAAGCGGCAGCAAGGGCAAGAGCAGGTCGGGTCTTTCTTCGGTGCTGCGCTCGGCGCGCTCCAGCCATGCGGCGCCATGCCAGCTCATGACTTGCGCAATCTCGCGACCCGCAAATGTTTTGCCGGTACCGCCGGCACTGGCAGTGACTTTGCCATAGCCAAGGTTGACCTCAGTGGCCGGACAAATGCCGGGGAACAGAACCACCGTCGCGACGACGGCGGCAGGCATGAAATTGCGCAGAAATTTAGTCATGAAAGCGTATCTGGTTCGTCGCGTGCTGACGCCGGCACAAATTGTTCGGGACCGGGCTTTATTTCGTGCTGCGGAATCTTTCTTTGCATTCCTCAGCCAGCTTGCGGAACTGGCGATCACTTTTACCCGTGCGCGATGCCTGGAGCATGCAGTCATCATACGTTTTTGGACCGCTGTCGCAGGCTGTCAGCGCCATCATTGCAGCGGCAGTAAGTAATATCAACCGAAGGACGGTATGCATGGATTTGCCTTCTTGTCTGTGCATGGTTAATCATCGTCCAGCAGGACCTCTCAATCTTTAAGAATTGTAATAAATTTTTTTATCCGGTGACCTGTCCCAGAGCGCAGGTCAAAAAATTTGCGTATTGGAAATTCAATTTCCTTCACCAGAGGACGCTTTTTCATCCGCTTGCGGTCTCAGCCCATAGGGTGCCACCAGTGGCCAGATATGGGGCGGCGTCATCGATCGCAGGCGCGCAGGCTGTTCGCGGCGCAGGTGAATGACCGTTTCAATCGCTTTCATCTCTACCCGCGCACGGGCAAATTCCAAGCCCCGGGGACCGACGCGGGGCATCAGCCAGCCGACGATGGGTCGCAGCCAGTTCGGCATTCTGCGCAGCGGCAGTCCACCGGCGGCGCGCACCGTGTTTTGCAGGAAGCCAAGGACGGCGCCCTGACGTTTACCCGCGGTTTGCGGTGCCTCCAGCCAGACTTCATCTTTCAGCAGATCGAGTATCTCCTCGCCCTGCTCATTGCGAACCAGCAGCCATTGCTGTCCTTGTCCGCCCATGTAGCCGACCGTGATGTCGGAGAGCGCATTGGTGTAGTCCACGCAGGTACGACAGGTGAGCGGGAAAAAATCGGATGGCAGATCCGACAAGGGCAGCTGAAGAAAGGGAATGGTGCGGCTGCGGCCGTCATCGTAGCGAAGCTCGACATGGTAATCAGCGCGGAATTCCAGATAAGTGATGCGTGAAGGGTCGTCTTCCAGCCGCGCCAGGAAGGCATGAAAATTTTCCGTGCGCGTGTTGTCCGAGCAGGGGGTGCCGATCACATAGATTTTTTCAAATCCCAGCTCACGCTCCAGCGCGCGCAGCGCATACACCTGACAGGGAATGCCAATCACGGCCAGCCGGCGTATGCCTTGCGCCGCTGCCGGCTCCAGCAGCGACAGCAGTGGCGCATAACCCATGCGCATGCCGCGGCATTGCTGCATGTCCGCCGCCCGTGTCACCAGCACCGGCACCGGCTTCCAGCGATCTTCAGGATCGCCAGTCATGGCGAGTACCGCATCGACCTTGCCGCTTTCCAGTAATCGCTCGCCCAGTCGGGTGGTAATACCCGTCCATTGCGCGCCTTCCCGCGGTGCTTTCAGTGAGGCGCGCCACATCTGGCGCAATGGCCCGAAATGCAACTCATCGGCGCGCTCGGCATCACGGGCCCTGCCATGCACTTGCTGCTCCAGCCTGGGATAGTCCGGTGCGATGAACTGACAGGCGCGGCCGCAGCGCTTTGGATCGGCGCTGCGGGAAATGCCGCAATCGGTGCACAGGCTGCGAAACGGCGCAGCCTCCGGGGTTTCAGTCGACATGGATTGCTGCCAGAAAAGGTTTCCACAATTAAATGCCGGAGGCCGGAAGCTGTCCACAAGTTTCGTGGGTAAGTCTGTGGATGACTTGGGTCAAATACTGCTAAGCATTTGATTTTTATCGGATTTTTTCTCATGAGGCAAATCAAGGCAATCAGTGGATTTCTACCGCCAAAAGAAATGCTTGCCAGGCATATTGGCGCTCTGGTATCGTTGAACCTAAATGCGAATCATTATCAATAACATTTAGTAGCCAAGCTCAGGAGTTTTGTTTCATGTTTCAGCCCTATTCTGTCTCTGTCACGCCCGGTCGTTTTAGAGACCGCCAACGCGCACGCCCGAGCCTGACCCCTGTGGCAGCAGCAGTTTGGGCGTTGTTCTGTGTGCCTGTAGTCGCGCAGGAATCGGCCGAAAAAATCCTGCCTCGGATTGAAGTGATAGGGGAAGGTGAGACGGCGGTGTCAAAGCAAGCCGGTTCGGTTGCCGTCATTACCAAAGAAGCAATCACGATCGCGCAACCTTTGTCGACTCAGGATGCGCTCAAGGTGGTGCCCGGCATCACGGTGCGCGAAGAGGAGGGGTATGGCTTCATTCCAAACATTGGTCTGAGGGGATTGAACCCGAACCGAAGTCAGAAGCTGTTGGTGCTGGAGGACGGTGTGCCGGTGGCGCCGAGCTTGTTCATCGCGAATGAATCGTATTACAGCCCGCGGATTGAGCGTATGGAAGGCATCGAGGTCCTGAAAGGTGCGGCGGGTCTGCGCTATGGCCCGACCACGATTGGCGGTGTGATCAACTATCAAACGAAAAAGCCTGAGGACGGTGTGGTGGTCACCGGCAAGGTCGGATCGCACGGCTACCATTTACTGGGCCTGGATGCCGGCGGACGCAGTGCATCGGGTGATGCTGTGGGTGGTATCAGTCTCGTGACGTCCGAGGGTGATGGCTTCCGTAATAACGGTTTCAAAATGAATGATGTGGTGGTCAAGGGGGGGATGGCGCTCGGCGACCGGCAGTATCTCAGCGCGAAGTTCACGCATTATTCCAATGACGTCAATACATCGTATGTCGGTTTGCGTCCGAACGAATATCGAGACACGCCCACCAAAAATCCCGCACCCAGTGATTATTTCCTCAGCGAGCGAAATTCGTTCGATATCAACCACGAGATCGAGCTGAACGCCGATGCCAAAATCAAGACGCTGGTGTACTGGAGTCAGTTGCAGCGTGATTATTGGCGACGTCCGGTGGATTCACGATCAGCAAGTGGTACCGCATTTGAGGCCTGTGGTCAGATCGGTGTTTACTGCATGGCAGGGGCGGCACGTCGCTTCGACATGGTGGGCGTGGACTCACGGCTTTTCCTCAATCACAACTCGTTTGGTCTGATCAATGAGACAGAGTTGGGCGTTCGGGTACATACCGAGTCACGCAGAAACAAGACCCTCTCATCGAATACCGATGCGAATGCCAGAACCGGCACGTTGACGGCGGATCAGGACTCTGAAGCCAAGAGCTTGGCACTGTATGGCCAGAACCGTTTTGTCGTGAATGATCGTCTTGCGATCACGCCGGGTCTGCGGATCGAGTCTTATACGCAGAAAGATAAAAATCTTTTAACTGCTGTTTCCGGTAAGGCCAACAATACCGAATTTGTGCCCGGTATCGGCGCTACCTGGCAATTAACATCGCAAGCTCAGCTGTTCACGGGTGTCTTTCGCGGTTTTTCACCAGCGATGTTAAGTCAGTCCATCGTTGGGGGTGTGGACCAGCGTTTGGATGCCGAGCGCTCGGTGAATTTTGAAGTTGGTGTACGTGGCAAGCTTGAGAATGCGCGGTATGAAATGACCGCATTTCAGATGGATTTTTCGAACCAGATCGTCAACCAGGCCGCATCATCAGGAGTCACTCAAACCAATGCGGGCAAAACGCTGAATCAGGGCATTGAAGGCTTGCTGGTCATGGAGCTGGGCCAAGGTTTTAGCAGCGATGTGAATTTCACCTACCTGCCTACAGCGAAGTACAACAGCAACCGCACGGGTAGCACTGATAATGTTTACGGTAATCGCTTGCCTTATGCGCCGGAACTGACCACAAATATCGGACTGGCTTACAAGCGGGATGCGTTGACGACACGTGTATCGGGGACCTATGTCTCTTCGCAGTTTGTGGATTCGCTGAATACTTCGACGGAAAGCGCCGATGGAACAAAGGGCCTGATCCCATCGTTTGTCGTGCTGAATCTGAGCGCCCGTTATCAGTTGAACCCGAAAACAAGCTTGTTTGCAGCGGTCCGCAATCTGGGCGACAAAAAATATATCGCCAGTCGCAATCCAGACGGCATTTTCCCCGGCGCAGTGCGTAATTTTGAAGTGGGTATGAGCTACAAGTTCTGAATGGTGTGACCGGATGCTGCCATCAGCGTGCGGTCATGTGGTGCTACGCAGTCTCAGCGAGCCTGCCATGTGTGACCGGGTTTTCCTCCTCTTCCCGGTTTTGCATGGCAGGTTATTTTTTTCGCCTACCTGTCCTCTGCCGGAAAGCAGTACGTCGGCATATCGCAATCCGCACAAGCGCACTGGTGACGCACAAAAGCCATGCACTTGCCGGGCCCGCGGGTTTCGATCATTCCTTGGGTAATTGGGTTGGTGGGTTGGCTGCATTCGGCTTTCAGCCGCGCTTCAAGTGCAGCTTTTTGTTCGGCGTTGAGTTTCCCGGCACGGGCGGCATGAATGAATTCCATCTTGCCGCCATTCTCGATGGCCATCTGCGGATTGTCGGCGGCCACAGTTAGAGACAGCGACAACATCAGTGCAAGGATTAGGTATTTTTTCATCACTTATTCCAGCATGTCGGACCAAATGGTGCGCGCCCAATGGTTCGCATAACTGCCTTCACGCTCTGAAGGGCCGGTGCTGACGCCACCCGAGCCGGCGACGACTTTGAAGGTGCGCTCGGTGCTGACGTATTCATGCACGCTGGCCACATGAACAACGTTCTTGTCGTTGACGAAGCTGTAGCAGGTGTTGGTGAGCATCGGTTGCGGGTTGGGGTCCATACCCGCCAGCTGGGCCACAATCGCGGCAGCGGCAACCTTCGCCTGATTGTTCGCCATGTGACCGCTCTTGGGCATGAGCTGAGCGACCTGAATCGCATCCCCAATGACGAACACATCTTTCGAGACTGCCGATTCGAAGGTCTGGTAGTTCACGCCGCACCAACGGTTATTGGCCATGTTCGCCAAGCCGGTACGCTGCGCAATCACACCGGCACGCATCGCCGGCAATGCATTGATGACGTCGGCTTTTACATCGGCCTGTACATCGAATTTGATCAGACCTTCGTTCGGCGATACTGCAATCGCTTTGTGCTGATTGCGATATTCGACGATGTCTTTGTATTGCTCTGCCCAGGCTTTTTTGAACAGACCGGATTTGGAGACGACATCCTGGTTTGCATCCAGCACCAGCACTTTACTTCGGGGTTTAAATTTGCTGAAGTACCAGGCCACCTGACAGGCGCGCTCGTAGGGGCCGGGAGGGCAGCGGAAGGGCGCTTCAGGAATCGTGATCGCATACACACCGCCATCGGGCATTGCTTCAAGCTGCTTGCGCAGTGCCAGTGTTTCTGGCCCAGCCTTCCATGCCTGTACGATCTGTCCGGCGGCCTGCGCGTCGGCCAGACCATCAATGCTGGTCATATTGAGATCAATGCCCGGTGAGACCACCAGCTTGTCGTAGGCGAGTGTATTGCCGCTGGCCAGTGTCACCGTGCGGGCAGTGGTGTCGATTGCTGTCGCGAAATCCTGCGCGATGGTGACGCCGTGGTTTTTGGTCAGTGTCGCATAAGGACGGCTGATCTCGCCGATCTTGCGGCTGCCGCCCACCACGAGGTTCGACATCGGGCAGGAGATGAATTCCTTGTTGGGTTCGACCAGTGTGACATCGATCTGCCCGTCCGACAGCATGCGGATGTATTTGGCAGCGGTGGCGCCCCCGTAGCCGCCACCGATGACGACGACTTTTGCGCCGCGCATGGCGCGCGCTGGCAGACTGCTGCCGATCAGTGCCAGCGCTGCGCTGGCCTGCAAGAATGATCTGCGGTCCATTGCGCTCCCCTTAAGGCTTCTGGCTGGCGAAATAGTCCGCCATCTGTTGAATCTGCTCGTCGCTGTAGCCCTTGGCTATCTGATGCATGATCGTTGCCTCACGGGCGCCGGTTTTGAAGGCGTTCATTTGTTCGATGATGTAAGCACTCGGGAGGCCCGCGAGCCCGGGCACGGCAGGATCTTTCACGCTTTTGCCGAGGGTGCCGTGGCAGTTTGCGCAGGTGGCTGCGAGACTTCGCGTCTGCAGAGTGCGGGCGCCTGCCTTGGTTGTATCGGTTGTGGCATCCGCCGCGACGTCATTCATGAGTACGATGGACAGGCCCAGCATCATCGCGGGCCTGAGAAGGGTGATCGGCATGGGCAGTCTCCTGCGGGCTGTGGGCTGCAAGCAGCGTTTGAAATTTGTTGAGGCGATGACGCGGCCTCTGGCTTGCACTGATTGTACCCGCAAAAATTTGCACTGCTATACTTAGACGCTGAAACGTGCGTCGTTTTGCAGGCTACCCGGAGACATCCCCAATGAAAAAAATACTGCTGGCCTTGCTGTTTGCCACACTGACGGTGACGGCACACGCCGAATGGACTCGGATTGAGCATCCATCCAAAGAATTTGTGCTCTATGTCGAGAATGACACTCTGGTAAAGCCCGACGCCACCTCTGTAAAGCTCTGGCATCTTCTGGACTATGCGGCACCCCAAAATCTTGATGGCCGTGATTTTCTTTCCATCAAAGCGAGAGACGAATATGACTGCAGCCGGGGTGTGCGGCGTGATTTGATGCACCTCTGGCATCAGGCGAATATGGCCGATGGCACGCTGCTCAAGGCCGCTTACAAACCCAGTTCATGGACCGCGCCCGTAGCGGGCAGTACCGAGGACCTACTGATGCAGCTGGTTTGCCCGAAAAAGTAAAGCAGGTCGCATTCATGGGAACTCAGGGCAAGCCCGGCCGCCTTCAGCCTGCGCCGGAAAATTTTCTGAGTGGTGATCTGATCGATCAGATCAGCGCGAAAGGGCTGGACGCCTCCCGCCGTGAGTTCCTGCGTCACAGTTTTGTCGCCGCGAGTGCCGCCATCGCTTCGGGCGGCGCTGTCGCGGCCGCCGATCATCCCGGTCAGGGGGGTGAAGATGCGATTCTTCAGCTGCCTCTACACAGCAAGACGCTGGGTCATCCGGTCGCGCATCTGCCGTATGGTCTGCCATCAAAACACGAAGCTTACTTACAGCGTCGCGAATCACCGGGTCTCACCCGACGGCGCGAAAGCAGCATTGCCTTCACGCCCTTACAAGGGCTGTTCGGCATCATCACGCCCAGCGGTCTGCACTTCGAGCGGCATCACGCTGGCTGGCACGATATCGACCCCGCTTCTCACCGGCTGATGATTAATGGCCTGGTCACGACACCCAAGGTCTACACCGTCGGGGATCTTATGCGTCTGCCCTCGGTCTCTCGGATGCATTTCATTGAATGCGGCGCGAATACGGCGATGGATTGGGCGAGTCCCTCGGTCCCTTCCGTGCAGTACACCCATGGCATGTTGTCCTGCTGCGAATTTACCGGGGTGCCGCTGTCGCTGCTACTAGAAGATTGCGGCATCGATCAATCGGCCGCGAAATTCATTCTGGCGGAAGGTGCCGATGGCGCCAGTCTGACCCGCAGCATACCGATCGAGATGGCGCTCGATGATGTGATCGTTGCCTGGGGTATGAACGGCGAAATGCTGCGTCCCGAAAATGGTTACCCGCTGCGGCTGGTGGTGCCGGGCGCGCAGGGCGTATCCTGGGTCAAATGGTTGCGCCGCATTGAAGTGGGCGACGCGCCATATGCGACGCGTGAAGAGTCCACTCAGTACATCGATCTGATGCCCGATGGCCTTTCGCGTCAGCACACGCTGATTCAGGAATGCAAATCGGTGATTACCTCGCCCTCCGGTGGGCAGCGTTTGCTCGATCGCGGTTTTTACAACATCACGGGCCTGGCCTGGTCTGGACGTGGCCGCGTCACCCGCGTCGATGTATCGGTCGACGGTGGACGTAACTGGAAGACGGCTCGGCTGGAGTCGCCGGTGCTGCCGAAATGTCTGACGCGTTTTAATCTGGATTGGGAATGGCAGGGAAAGACAGCGATCCTGCAATCGCGCGCCATCGACGAGACAGGTTACGTGCAACCCAAGATCAGCGAATTGCGCGCCGTGCGTGGCACCCGGTCGGTGTATCACAACAACGCGATTCAATCCTGGCGGGTGGAGGCAGCGGGGGAGGTGATCAATGTCCAGATCTCTTAGGATGGCGCCTCTTAAAGTCTGCTGGCTTGTCGTGCTGCTGTGCCTATCCGGCGCCGTGAACGCCGAGCTGTTGGCGAAAACAGGACGCCGCGCGAGCGTGGCTGAAGTCGCTGCGTGGGATATCGATGTGCGGGCTGATTTCCGTGGTTTGCCTGCGGGCTCGGGCAGCGTCAGACAAGGCGAGAAGCTCTGGGAGTCCAAATGTGCGAGCTGCCATGGCGCGTTCGGTGAATCGCCGGCGGTGTTTCCACCGCTTGTAGGCGGAACCACAGCGAAAGATATCGAACGCGGTCGGGTTGCGGGTCTGAATGCAGCGTCTGAAAATGCCAAGACG
The DNA here is from genome assembly GCA_964639465.1 of uncultured Bifidobacterium sp. GTDB lineage: Bacteria > Pseudomonadota > Gammaproteobacteria > Burkholderiales > Burkholderiaceae_D > Pernthalerella. The sequence continues at coordinate 11,327 of CAZXDB010000036.1, forward strand.
ACAATGATGAAACTGGCGACGATATCCACGCTATGGGATTACATCCGCCGCGCGATGCCGTTTGACGCACCCAAGAGTTTGTCGGTAAATGAAGTTTATGCATCAACCGCTTATCTGTTGCATCTGGCTGATCTGGTGCCTGCTGATTTCACGCTGTCGGACCAGAACATTGCGCAGGTACAGGCCAGAATGCCCAACCGGGACGGCATGACAACCCGGCATGGCATGTTCGATGTCAAAGGCAAACCGGATGTCACCAGCGACGCCTGCATGCAGGATTGCAAAGTCAATGAAAAATCGCTGGTCGTGCTGCCCGCATCAGTGAATGGCTTGAATGGCAATCTCGCAGAGCAGAACCGGCCCTATGGATCGACGCGCGGGATTGATACCAGTCGGTATAAATGATGTGTGGTGCGATTTTCGCTTACCGATGCGCTAGTGGCACAATATAAAGTATTCGCCTGACGCTGAGAGCGTCGGCCTTATTATCAGGAGACAGATGTGGAGCAAAGCCGGCGTGATGTCATGCGCCTTTCCTCGGGGTTGGCGCTGGCATTTTCCACCGGGCTCCTTAAGCCCTCGGACGTGTTTGGACAGCAAACGTCCTGGGGATCGGACTGGAATGGCGCGGTGTATTCGGCAAAAAGCCTGGAAGCTTTTGTCTACGCCATGAACGGTGACACCACCACACCCAACACGCCGCGCACGGTGACCAAGCGCGGTGAGGCGCCGGGTCTCAGTCTCGCCAAAGAAAACGAGCTGATCATTGAAGCGCCGGAGCTGGCCGAAAACGGCACCAACGTGCCGGTGACGCTGACGAGCAAGATACCGAAGACTGATTTCATCGCGCTCATTGCTGACCACAATCCGAACCCGGTGTGCGTGGGATTTAACGTGCTGCCCGATACCGAGCCACAATACTCCGTGAGGATCAAAGTGGCCGAAACGTCGGCCATCATCGCGGTCGCGCGCTCGGAGGGTAAGTGGTATTACGCACTGAAAGACATCACGGTCATGCTGGGCGGGTGTCTGGGATGATGGGGGAGAGTAGACGTGGTGGCTGAGCCAATGCGCGTGCGCGCTGTCCAGGACGGGGAACTTGTTGAAGTCAAGATTCTGATGAAACACCGCATGCTCAGCCGTCTCAGCTGGGACAGTCGCGGCAGGTTTGTTCTGCCACACTTCATACAAACCGTACGCGGTTACTGCAATGACCGTCAGGTACTGTATGTCCATTTTGGCGGCTCGGTGGCGCGCGATCCTTATTTTTCATTCAAATTCCGAGGCGGCGCAAAAGGCGATCGGGTTGTGGTCAGCTGGGTCGATACCGAGGGCGTTACCCGCACTGACGAAACCATCGTGACTTGAGCGGTCGTTTCGTCCCCCTCCTCCCACCCGAAAATGACGCGCCGCACAAAGCAATCCGTGATGCAGGTCGCGCGTCGATTGCGCTGACCTTTTCCACTGTGGGAAGCGGTCTGGAATGTAGAAAATGACCCAATAGAAGACCCTTTTGTCAAGTCTTCAGGGGTGGAAAAATGTTAAACAAATCTAAAAAAATCACGGAATATTTTTTCGGTCAACAATGCAAGCCGTCATGCCGCATAGCAGCGAGCGCGTTTCTTGATTTTGCGAAATAACGGTGTTATATAGACACAGGCGCAGAATTTCTATTCAGAAATCCAAGGATTTCGGGCCGGAGATGACCAGTGCGGGAGTAAAAGAATAGCGAGCTGAAAAAGACCGGGAACACGGCCTTCAGATGAGCGAAAAACGAGGCATTACCACAGTGCCAGTTTGTAAAAAACTAATGAGAAATCATTGGCTTAAACTTGCAGTGAAACCAAGAAAGAGGAGAGTTAAACATGGCAATCAGTTTTAATCTGAACGGCTCGACGGTATCCGTCCAGGCCGAGCCGGACACCCCGCTCCTGTGGGTGATCCGCGATGAAGTCGGTCTGACCGGCACCAAGTTCGGATGTGGCGCAGCGCTTTGCGGCGCATGCACTGTGCATCTGGATGGCGTTGCGATCCGTTCATGCCAGACCCCGGTGTCCAGCGTATCTGGCAAAAAGGTGTCGACAGTTGAATCGCTCTCCGCTGACAACTCTCACCCACTGCAGAAAGCCTGGATCAAGCACCAGGTGCCACAGTGCGGTTACTGCCAGTCCGGCCAGCTGATGAGCGCGTCTGCACTGCTCGCCAAGAACAAGAACCCGAGCGACGCTGACATCGACAATGCGATGAGCGGTAACCTGTGCCGTTGCGGCACTTACAACCGCATCCGCGCTGCGATCAAGGATGCTGCCGCAGAGATGCGCGCTTAAGGTAGAGGAGAAAATACAAATGACAACTACACGCCGTGAATTTCTCAAGTCGAGTGCGCTCGCTTCGGGTGTTGCCGTACTCAGCATGTATGTGCCGGGTTTCGGTGGCAATGAAGCGCAGGCTGCAGGCTCGTTGCATACGCCTAATGTCTGGGTGCACATCGCCGACGACAATACAGTCACACTGATCTCCCACATGTCCGAAATGGGCCAGGGCGTTCACACTGCGCTGCCAGCACTGATCGCTGAAGAGCTGAATGTGGACATCAACAAGGTCAAAGTAACGACTGCTCCAGCAAATCCAGCTTACGTGAACGGCCTCCTGGGCGCACAGATCACCGGTGGCTCCACCGCGATCCGTGATGCATGGGAAAAGCTGCGTATCGGTGGCGCGCAAGTACGCACCATGCTGATTCAGGCTGCTGCCGACAAATGGGGCGTTGATGCGTCTTCACTTACCGCAGAGGACGGTGTTGTGTCCGGTGGCGGCAAGTCGGCAACTTATGGCGAACTGGCCGGTGCAGCTGCATCGATCCCTGTGCCAAAAGAAGTTAAGCTGAAAGACGCATCCGACTTCCGCTTGGTCGGCAAAGCCGTCCCACGTCTGGATTCGCCTTCGAAGGTCAACGGTACGGCCGAATTCGGTATCGATGCCAAGATCCCTGGTCTGGTCTACGCTTCGATCGAAATGACACCGGTTATCGGCGGCAAGCCAAAGAGCTTCGATGCTGCCAAAGCCAAGAGCATGCCTGGCGTAATCGACGTGGTTGCCATCAGCGACGGCGTTGCAGTCGTGGCTGACACTTACTGGCACGCATTTAAGGCTCGCAAGACGCTGAAAATTGACTGGGATCTGGGCCCTGGTGCCAAACTGAACACGGCTGGCTTCTGGAAAGGCACGATGGATGCCGAAAAGACCGTGGCTCCGATCAAGATGCGTCCTGACGTCGGTGACGCTGCTGGCGCGATCAAGGGCGCGAAGAAAGTGCTCAAGGCGGTTTATCAGACAGGTCTGATGGCTCACCAGCCACTCGAGCCGATGAACATGATCGCCAATGTCCAGGGCGACAAGTGCGAACTGATCGGACCTACCCAGTTCCAGCAGGGTGCACAAGGCCAGGTTGCTGGTCTGCTCGGCGTGCCACCTGAGAATGTCACCGTGCGCACCACCTACCTCGGTGGCGGTTTCGGTCGTCGCGTCTGCGTGGATTACGCGGTTCAGGCGGCTGAAGTCTCGAAGGCTGTTGGCCGTCCGGTCCGCACCCTCTGGACTCGTGAAGACGACATGAAGAATGACTGGTACCGTCCGCTCGGTATGCAGCGTGTTGAAGCCGGTCTGGACGCTGATGGCAAGCCTGTCGGCATGAAGTTCCAGCTGACATCGCAGTCGATCACTCAGGCACTCTTCGGTCTGCCGAAGAACACCCTGGATCCATTCATGGTTGAAGCGGCTGTGGCGCCGTACGCGATCCCCAACACGTCGCATGATCTGATCATCCATGACACCGGCTTCCGTGTCGGTTACCTGCGCGCTGTGTCGCACACCATGAACTGCTTCGCTAACGAGTGCTTCATGGATGAGCTGGCTCACGCTGCTGGTAAGGATCCGGTCGAGTACCGTCTGTCGCTGCTCGAAAACGAGCCACGCTTTGCGAACGTTCTGAAGATCGCAGCTGAAAAAGCAGGCTGGGGCAAGAAGATGCCGAAGGGCCATGCTCTGGGCGTCGCTCTGATGGAAGGCTACGGCACCTACATGGCGCAAGTGGCTGAAGTTTCCGTCAAAGGCGGCGACATCCGCGTCCACAAAGTCACGGTCGCTTGCGACTGCGGCCAGATGGTCAACCCTGGTATCGTTGAACAGCAGCTCGAGTCCGGCATCATCTATGGTCTCTCCGGCGCGCTGAGAGGCGACATCACGGTCGAGAAGGGTCGCGTTGTGCAGAACAATTTCAATGACTTCAACGTGATTCGCCAAAACGAATCGCCTGCCATTGAAATCACACTGGTCAAGAGCAACGAGAAGCCAGGTGGCACGGGTGAGCCGTCCACCTCGATCATCGGTGCTGCAGTCGGTAACGCGATCTTTACCGCAACCGGCAAGCGTGTACGCAGCATGCCTCTGGCAAAAGGCCTGAAGTCGGCCTGATGCAGTAGCGTTGTATGGAATGCTCCCCGCCTGCAAGGGTGGGGAGCATTTTTTATTGAGACTTTCTATCAAAATGCCGCTTCTGGCGCCTGCATGACTGGCTACGACCGATGCGCTTATTTTGATAGGAAGTTGTCAAGTCTGAACTGATTTACTGAGAATTACTGCCATGGATAGCATTGATCTCGAAGTCTTGAAAACCTGCGCCGACTGGATCGCCGCCGGCAAGCAATGTGAACTCGTTACCGTCATCAAGACCTGGGGCTCCAGTCCGCGTCCTGAAGGTGCGACGCTGGCTATTTGTGAAGATGGTCATGTGGTCGGCTCGGTCTCGGGCGGCTGCATTGAAGATGATCTGATCGATCGGGTCCGCAAAAACGGCATTACGCGCACCCAGCCGGAAATCGTCACCTATGGCATCACGGCAGACGAGGCACATCGATTCGGGTTGCCCTGTGGCGGGACCATTCAGCTCGCGATCGAGCCGCTGAAGGCCAATAGCCAGATTCAGGACATGGTGGACCGTCTTGCGCAGGGTGAATTGATCGCGCGTCGCGTCGATCTGCAGAGCGGTGCGGTGACTCTGGGGCCGGCCAAAGCTGGCATGAGCCTGCAGGTTTCCGAGACAGCGCTGACGACGATTCACGGACCACGCTGGCGTTTGCTGATCATCGGTGCGGGGCAGTTGTCACGCTTTCTTGCGCAGATTGCGGTGGGTATGGATTACGCTGTCACGGTCTGTGATCCGCGTGAAGAATATCGAGATGGCTGGTCGGTCGATGGTGTGCAGGTCGTGCATGCGATGCCCGACGATCTGGTGACGGAAATGCGGTTGGACAGCCGTTGCGCCGTCGTCGCTCTTACGCATGATCCCAAGCTGGATGACCTGGCACTGATGGAAGCACTGAAGTCAGGCGCGTTTTACGTGGGCGCGATCGGTTCGCGCTCGAATGACAGCAAGCGCCGTGAACGACTGCTGGATTTTGATTTGACACCGGCACAGCTGGAGAAACTGCATGGGCCGATTGGTATTTATATCGGCAGCAAGACACCCTCCGAGATTGCCATTTCCATTCTCGCTGAAATGACGGCAGTAAAAAATGGTGTTGCTTTGCCCGAGCTGATGAAGGTTGGCAATGCCAAAGAGGCGGCGCAGATGGATGCCAGTCCGGACGCTTGTTTGCTCGATCCTGCGCAGCGGATTGTCTGATGATGTTCAGCCAAGTCTGAAAATTTTCTGCAGTAATGAAGATTCGAACGACACTGGATTCCGGCCTGTGCCGGAATGACGTTTTGAAAACTGTTGGCCTCAAAACCGTCATCCCGGCGCAGGGTGTAGCGCGGGATTCAGACCGTATGCGGTCTGCCCGCGAATCGGTCATGGCGTACTCGCCATGACGCGCCCTGGGAGGGGTAGTCTCGTGTCGTTCTTTGTGTAACAACCCCATCCTTTTCCGACTGACCTAGCTCTCAGGTCGATATCCAGCCCGACTGATCAATAATGCAAAAAGTACCCGAACGACCTGATACTCCCTGCGTCGCTGTCTGTTCGACCACCTTTGACGATATCTGCCGCGGCTGCGGCCGCACTGTGGCCGAAGTAGCCGAGTGGGTGTTCATGGATGACGGCAAAAAAGAAGTGGTCTGGCAGCGCATCACAGCCCAGGGCTATCCCCGTCGCAACACCTGAGTACCGTTTCAGGGCGCGAGACTGCGGGCAATAGGTCAGCGGCGGCGTCAATCCTGTAGCATACGGCCCGGACCCAGTGTCCTGTAACATGCTTGTCATATTCGCCGGATAAAGTCCGGTGGTGAATTCAACGCCCCCTCTTACGTACCCCGAGGCTCAATCGCCCATGAGTGCCCCTAAACCCGAGTCAGGCGCAGCGACTTCGTCTGCCAGTTCCAACGGAATCATGAATGGATCTTCCGCCGCTAAATGGCAGGATTTTCTTTTTCATAAGTTAACATTCAGCTTCGCTTTGTTCGTGCTGCTGGTGCTGGTCGGTATCGTCGGATCGTTATTGGTGGGTGCCTGGCCCGCCATTGAGAAATTTGGTCCGGCCTTCATCACGCGGGTCGAATGGGATCCCGTCAACAATGAGTATGGCGCGCTGATTGCCATTGCGGGTACGCTGGTTACCTCCGGGCTCGCCCTATTGTTTGCAGTCCCGATCAGTTTCGGTATCGCCTTGTTCCTGACTGAAATCTGCCCGGTATGGCTCAAACGGCCTCTCGGCACCGCAGTCGAGTTGTTGGCGGGCGTACCGAGCATTATTTACGGTATGTGGGGTCTGTTCGTTTTTGCGCCTGTTTTCGGCGATTACGTGCAGCCGCTGCTGCAGGCGACACTGGGCGAGGTGCCGGTCATCGGCGAGCTGTTTCAGGGACCGATGATGGGCATTGGTATGCTGACCGCAGGGATTATTCTGGCGATCATGATCATTCCTTTCATTGCCTCGGTCATGCGCGATGTGTTCGATACCTGTCCTGGTGTGCTGAAAGAATCGGCTTATGCGCTCGGATGCACGCGCTGGGAGGTTGTCAGAAGAGTGGTGTTGCCCTACACGCGGGTGGGTGTGGTCGGCGGCGTAATGCTGGGGCTGGGGCGGGCACTGGGCGAGACGATGGCGATTACGTTTGTAATTGGTAACGCACACAAGCTGTCCTGGTCACTATTCGCCCCCGGCAATAGTATTGCTTCCACGTTGGCCAATGAGTTTGCGGAGGCCGAAACCGAACAGATGGCCGCACTTTATGAGCTCGGCCTGATTTTGTTTGTCATCACCTTCATCGTGTTGGTTGCAGCCAAGCTGATGCTGATGCAAATGGGTAAGGCGGAGGGCGGCAAATGACGCAGGATAATGCACTCAAGTCGGATAACCCGATTTACCGCGGCCGTTTATTACGACACCGTATAGGCATCGCTCTGTCGGTCGTTGCGATGGCGATCGGCCTGACCTTCCTCTTCTGGATTTTGACGGTATTGCTCATCAAAGGCGTGGGCGCCCTGGATTGGGACTTCTTTACCAATACAACACCTGCTCCCGGCAGCGAGGGCGGTGGTTTGCTCAATCCGATTGTCGGCAGTTTGATGATGGTGACCACGGCGACCCTGATCAGCACACCCATCGGTATTTTTGCAGGTATTTATCTGGCCGAGTACGGCGAAGAAAGTCGGTTTGCGCAAGCCACGCGGTTTCTGACGGATGTGATGTTGTCCGCGCCATCGATCGTGATTGGCCTGTTCATTTATGCCATCTACGTGGCGAACGTCCGGCATTTTTCAGGCTGGGCAGGCAGCTTTGCGATTGCCTTGATTGCCATTCCTGTCGTTGTGCGGACCACTGACAACATGCTTGTATTGGTACCCAACAGCCTGCGTGAGGCGGCCTTTGCGCTGGGTGCGCCGCGTTGGAAAGTTGCTACGCTGGTTCGACTGCGCGCAGTCAAAGCGGGGGTGTTGACCGGTGTGCTGCTGGCGATTGCCCGCATCTCGGGCGAAACAGCGCCGCTGCTGTTCACGGCGTTGAACAACCAGTTCTTCAGTGCCGACATGAATTCGCCGATGGCCAATTTGCCGGTCGTGATTTTCCAATTCGCGATGAGCCCGTATGATAACTGGCGTGAATTGGCCTGGGGCGGTGCGCTGCTGATTACGTTCAGTGTATTAGGGCTGAATATTCTGTCGCGACTGATTGCGGCAACGGGCCAGAAACAGGGATAGGATGACAAACATGAGTTCAACGACAACCACGGCCGATGCAATGACCGCGTCCGGGGAAATGATCACGACCTTGCAGGTCAAAAATTTGAATTTCTTTTACGGGAAGTTCCAGGGTCTGAAAGATATCAATCTTGATATTTTCGAGAAAAAAGTCACCGCATTCATCGGTCCCTCCGGTTGCGGCAAGTCGACCTTGCTGCGTACGCTGAATCGTATGTACGACCTCTACCCGGGTCAGCGCGCCGAAGGCGCCATCATGTACAGCGGTCGTAATATTCTTGATGCGGATGTGGATGTCAACGTTTTGCGTGCAAAGATAGGCATGGTCTTTCAAAAGCCAACGCCGTTTCCCATGACGATCTACGAAAACATCGCTTTTGGTGTCAGGCTGTATGAAAACTTGTCGCGCGGTGAGATGGATGAACGCGTCGAGTGGGCACTCAACAAAGCCGCACTGTGGGGTGAGGTCAAGGATAAACTCCACAAAAGCGGTCTGTCATTGTCAGGCGGTCAGCAGCAGCGCTTGTGCATTGCCCGCGGTGTCGCCGTAAAGCCTGACGTCTTGCTGCTCGATGAGCCCACGTCGGCGCTGGATCCGATTTCAACGGTCAAGATCGAAGAGCTCATCAGCGAACTCAAGGAAGACTATACGATCACGATCGTGACGCACAATATGCAGCAGGCAGCACGCTGCTCTGATTACACGGCGTACATGTATTTGGGGGAGCTGGTCGAGTTTGGTGAGACCGACAAGATCTTCCTCAACCCCAGCAAAAAAGAGACGCAGGATTACATCACCGGCCGATTTGGTTGATGCAACGGAGACCGCTATGCCTAACGAACACTCTTCCAGACAATACGAACTCGACCTTGAGACCATTCGCTCGAGGGTCCTGCAAATGGGCGGTCTCGTCGAAAAGCAATTTCATGACGCCATGCTTTGTTTCCGCACGCTGAATGTCAGCGAGGCGGAAAGAATTATCGCAGCAGATGAGGAAGTGAATACGCTGGAAGTCCAGCTGGATGACGCCTGCAGTCATCTGATCGTCAAGCGCCAGCCGGCGGCCAATGATTTGCGTACCGTCATGGCCACGATCAAAATCATTACGGATCTCGAGCGCGTGGGTGATGAAGCGACCAAGATTGCACGTGCCGCACGCGCGCTTCATGAGCGGGGTGCTGTCCCGATCGCGCATGAGGAAACGGTTCGTGTGATGGCGTCATCAGCGGCTCGGCAACTTCACGGCGCGCTGGATGCTTTTGCCCGCCTCGATGAAAAGCAGGCGACGCGGCTGATTCTGGGTGATGAAGAAATCGACATTGAATACCGCGCGGTGATGCGTAACGCCGTCACGTTCATGATGGAAGATCCGCGGACCATCTCGGCGTCGCTGGATACCTTGTGGGTAGCTAAGGCCATCGAACGCATTGGTGATCATGCCAAAAATATTGCGGAATACGTGATCTACATCGTCGAAGGCAAGGATATTCGTCACACAGATTACGCGTCTTCACATCAGTCAGCGAGTTGATTGACCGTTCATGATGAGCGCCTGAGGTCATGGCCATTATCGAACCAACGATTCTCATTGTTGAAGACGAGCTGCCCATCGTAGAGCTGGTGTCTTTCAGCTTGAAAGGCGCGGGCTGGGCCGTGGATGCGGTCCACAATACGGCGGATGCCTGGACCTACCTGCAGAACAAACGCCCCCAACTCATCTTGCTTGACTGGATGCTGCCGGATCAGTCCGGCTTGAAATTGTTGTCACGTATCCGCAGCGACCGCAATTTCAATACCCTGCCCGTGATCATGCTGACCGCAAAAAGCATGGAAGAAGACAAGGTGGCAGGGCTTGATCAGGGCGCGGATGATTACATCACCAAACCCTTCTCTCCGCGAGAGTTGACCGCCCGTATCAAGGCGCTGATTCGCCGTAAAACGCCAGAGCATGCCGAGCTGGCGATGTCGGTGGGTCCACTGACGGTTGATCCGGTCAGTTGCCGGGTCAGCATCAATGAGGAGCTAATTGAAATCGGCCATGCCGAATTCAAGCTGCTCAGATTCCTGATTGCACATCCTGAGCGCGTATTCACGCGCAGCCAGCTGCTGGACAAAGTCTGGGGTGACCATGCAGTCCTTGAGGAAAGGACGGTCGACGTCCATGTTTTGCGGTTACGCAAGGCCCTCGGCCAGGCGGATTTCCTCATCAAGACCGTTCGTAGTGTAGGCTACATGCTCTCTGAAAAATAATATCCTTTTAGCATGACTGCTCGTTCGCTGTTCTGGGTGCCGGTTTTTGTCCGGTTCCTGCTGGTTTGGTGTGCCGGATTCGCGGGATGGTACGTGTGGAATCTGACCACGGGTCTGGCTATTTCCTTTGGCGTGCTGACTTTCCTCGTCATCATCCAGCTGCGGCATATGTACCAGCTGTCGCTCTGGCTCGATAAGCCCGAGGAGGTGCGGCTGGGTGACGGCTGGGGCTCCTGGACCGAAATTTTCGCCAAACTCTACCGCTTGCGTCGTGATGACGAGCGCAGTCGCAATGAGCTGGCTGAGTGGCTGTCCCGCTTCCGACTGGCGATGAGCCAGCTGCCCGATGGCGTCGTCATCATGGACGACGTGCTCTTTCTGGAATGGTGCAACCCGGTCGCCGAACAGCATCTTGGGCTGAGTATGGCGAGGGACAAGGGTATGCGTGTCACCAACCTTGTGCGCAGTCCTGAGTTCATCGATTACATCATTCTCGGTCGGTATGAAGAGCCTTTGACGCTTAATCTGGGAGAGCGAAAGCTCATTGTTCGTCTGATTCCCTTCGAAAACCGGCGGCAGATTCTGGTCACCCACGATGTGACTGACCTGGTCAAGATAGAGCAAATGCGGCGTGATTTCATCGCGAACGCATCGCATGAATTGCGTACGCCCCTGACGGTTATTAATGGCTTTCTTGAAATCGCGCAAAGTCAACCGGATCTGGATCCGGAGATTCGCTCTCGCCATTTGCGGTTGATGGTGGATCAGGGTCAGCGCATGCAAAATCTCGTGGATGACATGTTGATACTCACCCGACTGGAATCGCTGGATTATCCGGTGCGTGACGAAGATCTGGATATGCATAGCCTGCTGGAGCAGGTGCGTGCCGAGGGCGAGGCCTTGTCGGCAGGCAAACACCGCGTCACGCTCGAGTTCAACGGCCCTCGCATGAAAGGCAGTCATGACGAGTTGCGCAGTGCGATCGGTAACCTGGTGTCGAATGCCGTGCGCTACAGCCCGGCCGGGGGTGACATCACGATCCGCTGGCAAGAGAACTCGCAAGGCCCGTTCTGCTCAGTGAGCGATACGGGCATGGGTATACAACCAGAGCACATCGCACGACTGACGGAACGTTTTTATCGTGTCGATAAAGGCCGTTCGCGCGAGACTCAGGGCACTGGTCTGGGTCTGGCCATCGTCAAACATGTGCTGGTACGTCATCACGCGCAACTGCGGATTGAGTCCGAAGAGGGCAAGGGCAGTACCTTCACGCTCCAGTTCCCTGCAAAGGCAAGAATCAGCGCTGACTGAGGTGCGTGTGCTGTGCTCAAGCCGCAGGTGTATT
>CAZXDB010000037.1:0-22797 GCA_964639465.1 uncultured Bifidobacterium sp.
CTGACGGGCCGCTATGAACTCGGACCTTTCGCCTTGCAGATGGGGCTGATCAGCCTGCAGCGGCTGGACCCGGTACGTATCGCTATCCCGATGGTGACCGCACTGACCGCCGAGATCGATCAGACCGTCGGCTTGTCCGTGCTCGGTAATCAGGGGCCAACCATCATCTACATCAGCGAATCGAGCTACCCCATCCATGTGAACATGCGCACCGGTACCGTGATGTCGATACAGTCGACCGCGACCGGCCGGGTGTTCGCTGCCTACCTGCCGCCGAAACAGGTGGAGCGGATGATCGAGCAGGAAAACCGCAATGGTGTCGCGGCGGGTTTCGGCGCACCGAGAATGAAACGCCCCGCGATCGAGGCGCTGCTGGCAGATGTCCGCAAGCGAGGGATGGCGCGAGTAATGGGCGAGCCCATCCCCGGCATCAATGCCGTTTGCGCACCGGTGTTTGAGCACACGGGCGCGATACGGCTAGGTATCACTGCGATCGGACCGGCGGGCAGCTTTGATGCGGGCTGGCAGAGCGAGATCGCGCAAAAAGTGCTGACCTGTGCGCGGGAGGTGTCACGACGTCTCGGTTATGAGGCCTGAGCTTATTGATCGAAATTCTGATTCATCACCGGCCGCAACGGCGATTGCCCGAATCCGGTAAGATTTCCGCATAATAAATCCGGAGATCCCACCGAATGAAAGCCCTTTTGCTACGCCTGATGTTTACTGCCACCGTCCTGCCCGCCGGTGCGGCAGAATGGGAGCTCATATCCGAAACGAAGGAACCGGACAAAGTCATTAGCTGGTACGTGGACATGAGCAGTATCGTCCATGAAGATGATTATCTGCGCGCATTCCTGCGCACGAGCTGGTCGACGCCGCAATACGCACCGGACAACACGGCTTACCAGTCATCCACCTACATCAATTATTTTGACTGCGATACCCGCAGCATCGCCTTTACCGCCAATGTCTACTACCGCTCCGAGGATCCGACCGGCACGCCGGTGCACGAGGAACCCGAAAAGCCGCTGAGTGAGCTGCGCTTCCAGCAAGTCAAACCCGGCTCGGCGGGTGATGAGCGCGTAACTTTTGTCTGCAAGTTCCGCTCCAAGAATTTCATGACGCACCGACATAGCATCAGGGACAGTGGCTGACAGAGCGACTGAGCGATGTCGTCGTAGTTAACCGTTGCTCGTCATGTCAACCGTAACTCCCTTCAGTGCTGCGGAAGACAATTGCACATCACCGGACAGCTGACCACCTTCTTCAATTACCAGACGACCGTAACGCACCTTGCCACTAACACGGCCGCTGGCATGAACGACCAGCTTTTGCCTGACCGTGAGATCGCCACTGAATTCACCGCGAATTTCAGCGACATCGAATTCAGCATTGCCGATGAACGCGCCACGCTCTGCAATTTGGATCATGCGCGAATTGATTGTCGCCTCAACAGTTCCTTCAACCACCAGCGTATCGCAATCCGTAATTTCCACGCCCTTGAGCTTAATGTTGGGACCTACGGTGAGTTTGCTGCCCGAAGCATCGCCAGCAGCCACCGGCGAGACGACAGCGCTGGTAATCGACGCGGGCAAGGCTCGCGGGATGGACGCAACCGCCAACCTTGTCACTGCCGCCACCGGTGGCGAGTTGGCAGACGGGACAGCGTTGGCATCAACCGCAATATCGCGGTGGCCAAAAAATTTTCCTGACTTCAGCATGGAATCTCCTGGATAAAGGATGTGCACAGCAACATGGCGCTGCACACGCATCACTTGGGCTATTGCAACAGAACAAAGTTCCCCGAAAGCAGGAATTCATTCGAAAAAAAGGACGAAAAAAAACCGCAGCACCGGCTGCGGTTTTTCAGGATGCACAGGCCTCAGACGCGACGCTTGTACTCGCCGGTACGGGTATCAATTTCAATCTTGTCACCCTGCCCCACAAACAGCGGCACGGAAACTTCAAAACCAGTCGCGATTTTCGCAGGCTTGAGCACCTTGCCTGATGTGTCACCTTTGACTGCTGGCTCGGTGTACGTAATTTCACGCACAACGGTGGTCGGCAGCTCAACGGATATCGCTTTCTCATTGTAGAAAACGACTTCACAGCTCATGCCATCTTCAAGATAGTGAATCGCATCGCCGAGATTCTCTGACTCGACTTCGTACTGGTTGTATTCAGTGTCCATGAACACGTACAGGGGATCGGCAAAATACGAATAAGTTGCCTCTTTGCGATCAAGAACCACCATATCGAATTTGTCGTCGGAGCGATAAACCGCTTCCTGACCAGCATCCGTCAGCAGATTTTTCATTTTCATCTTGACTACAGAAGCATTGCGGCCAGATTTGGAGAATTCGGTTTTGACAATCACCATGGGCTCGCCTGAGACCATGACGACATTACCAATGCGGATTTCTTGTGCGGTTTTCATAATAAGCAGGCGTAAAAGTTCGGAATACAGAAGCGCGCTGGCAGAGAACTGTTGTCGTTTGAATCAGCGCGCACAGACAGAAACCGCCGGATTTTACCTGATTTTGCGCGCAAACCCGAGCAGACGGGATGCCAGATCCGACTGATTACCAAGCGCCCCTGCCCAGGCGTGCGCATGGACCGACCATGCGGGCAAGTCATTCATCATCGCCTGCCAGTCAGCAGGCAGCGCAATCTCGCCGTTCCAGCGCTGCCAACAGCCCCTGATCCGAGCTGCCAAATCATCCTCGAAGTGCGCGGCATATCGACGGAAGAAAGCCTCGCACTTGAGGTGATGTGCACCCTCAGCCTGCGCATACAACTGCCAGACGAAAGGCTGTCCCGCCCACTGCGCACGTACCGCACTATCCTCGCCGCGCACAAAATTCAGGTCGCAGCTCCACAACAGCCGGTCGTAATCATCCGGGTCCAGAAACGGCAAAGTCTGCGTCCGCAGTGCACCCTGCTGCAGGCCGTGCGCATCACCATGCCCCCCCGGGGAAACGCACAGCACGGGTGGCCCGTCACGCAATGCATTCAGCAGCTCTGGCAATGGTGCTGATGGATAAGAGAATACCGAGATCAGTTTTTCACCCGCCTTGAGCGCAATGCCAAGACGCGCCAAAAAAGCCGCTCTGGCCATCGCGTCGAAGGCATGACGCTCTGCCAGCAATGCGGGCTCTCTGATCAGGCCGCCGGACTGCGGGCCGAAGCCCGGAAAGAAAAAATGGCGCGTCAGGGGCAGCGAGGGATGCGGCGATGGCAGACCGTGATGATCGTCGACCCAGGTCTCGGCCGACAGATACTCCAGATTGATCCAGACTGGCGGTCGCGCCATGCGCGCCATCGCTTGCACCTGCTCGTCAGGCATCCGACATCCAAACGCCTCAATAACAAGATCGGCCGGCTCGTGCATGGCCGGGCTTGTGTCCCAGACGCGCACGGTAAAGCCATCCAGGGTCTGACTCACCCGCTGCGCCTCCAAAACCGGACGAAGCACTGCAAGGCGGGCCAGCTCATCAATCCACAGGGTCACTGCAAGTCCATGCTGCGCCAGCGTGCGCGCCAGACGCCAGCAGACGCCGGCATCGCCATAGTTGTCGATCACCTGACAATAAATATCGACCGTATTGGTTTCACGCATAGATCAGAATGCCGGGAGAGCCGGCAGTGCATCAGGATCGCGGGTTACCAAGGCACCGCTCTTGCAGGAGGCCCCGGTCATTCCCACTCAAGCTTCGGATACAAGACGGTCGCATTTCGTCGGTTAGTCGCATCAAACAGCTGCCACTGACTGCGCTCGGAGCGCGCAGCCGCAGCAATCGCCTCCTGCATGGGCAAGTCATCTGCAATGGACTGTCGCAAGTCTTGCATCAGCGTCTGCAAATAGCGGCGCTGCTTTGCGAGCAAGGCATTCTTGTCCGTCACCACGGGGCCATGGCCCGGAATCGCGCGCGCTGCGGGGGTCGCCGACAGCGTATCGATCACACTCAGCCAGCCCGCCACATCGCCATCAATCGATGGCGTACGATCCACAAACAATAAATCACCCAGCCACCAGCTGGCCGTGCGCTCATCCATGACGGTTAGATCATGGTCGGTGTGTGCTATGGCCCAGGCCTTGAGCAGCAATCGACGATTGCCAAGATCGATCACACGCTCGGTCGCAATGGTTAGCGTCGGCAAAACCACGCGGCTACCCTCGGCGGCCTGCCCCAGCATGGTTTTCAGATTGGCCTCGTAAGTTTCGGTACGCAGTCGCATCGCACGCGGCAGCTGTGCATGGCCAATGAATTCTGGGCCATCCGGCTCAAAGGCGGCGTTACCGAAAATATGATCGGAATGCACATGGGTATTGATCACATATCGTATGGGCTTGTCAGTCCGCGCACGTATCGCCTCACGCAATGCCGCCCCGACACGATAACTGCCACCACTATCAATCACAGCCACTGCCGCATCGCCGATGACAAAACCGATATTGGCGATATCGCCGTGATAGTGATCGCCGAACTCCTCATGCACGCCCTGATGAACGAACACGCCCGGCGCAATTTCGTCCACCGGCAAGGGCACCGCGGTGGCGGACCCGTGTTGCAGAGAAAAACACAGGAGCAGGAGTACTGACTTCAGCCCGCGCATGTCAGGACTCCGCTGCAATTTGTCGCAATGCCTGCTCAAAGACCTCGGGTGGCTGCCCACCCTGAATGAGGTGACGATCGTTAATAATCACGGCTGGCACCGAATGAATGCCCTGTGAAAGGTAGAACTGCTGCTGTTGGCGCACTGCATCGCGCCAGGTATCCGCATCGAGAATCGCCGCTGCCTCGTCGACATCCAGCCCTGCTTTCTCTGCCGCCGCCAGCAGAACCGCGCGACTGGAGGGATTGCGTCCTTCGCTGAAGTAGGCTGACAACAGCAGCCATTTCAAACGACGCTGGGCATCCGCGTCATCCTGCTCGCCGGCCCAGTGCAGCAGCCGGTGCGCATCGAAGGTGTTCCAGGTACGTTGACGACCTTCAAGATTGAAGTTAAAGCCCACCTCGGCACCGCGCTCACGAATATGATCATGGTTCTGGGTCACCTGCTCCGCGGTGATCCGGTATTTGCGCATCAGATGCTCGACGATATCTTCCCCTTCGGGCGGCATGTCCGGATTGAGTTCAAAGGGCTGAAAATGCAGCGACACACTGACCTCATCTCCAAGACGCGCGATGGCCTGCTCGAGCGAGGCCAGTCCGACCGCGCACCAGGGACAGGCGATATCGGAGACGAAATCAATTTTTAGTGGGCTCATCAGCATCAATCAGGGAGGGTAGGTTCGGGAGCGTTCGGGGTATCACGACGTGCGCAGATGCTAGCACGGCCCGGGCAGGCCCTCGGTCATTGTCTGGCCAGTGGCAACTGCGCGGACTTCACTTGCCCCCATGGACAGTTGCCGGGGAGCGATGTGGCTGTTAGTCTGCTGATTGGCTCACGGCACAATTGTTTTCATAAATGAAATCTTCGTCACATCGCAAGGCACTGCAAAGCATCGGCTCCGTGCTGGGTGCCGCCACGCGACTGGAAGGTACGCTGCATGTCGATGAGAGCGTGCGCATTGATGGCAAGCTGGAAGGCAACCTCGAGCAGGCCGATGGTAACTCGCGCTGGATCATCATCGGACCCGGCGGAGAAATTCATGGCGACATTCGTGCACAAAACATCTCCATCGCCGGCAAAGTCATCGGCAACATTATTGCCAGCGAAAGCATTGAACTGATTGACGGCTGTGAAGTGCGCGGCAATATCACCCACAAATCCATCACCGTTGAGCCCGGTGCCAGCGTACACGGACAGCTGATTGCACGTGATGAGACTAACAGCGAGGCGGACGCCCTTCAAGTCATTGCGGCCGTGCGCAGCAGCAGCTGATTCACTTCCCCTCATAACAATGCATCATCGCTGCGATGTCACTGCACGTACAAACCACGATCTTCATGATTTGCACGGCCTATCTGGTCCTGCATGGCGCGATCTAGTTTGCACTCTCCGAGCAACGTAATGAGCAAGTACGCCTCTGGTGTGGGTTGCGAATCATCAGTGGTGTATCGGGGTCGTCCTGCCTGTGAACTGAAAAACTCCCTGTCTCGTCAGCAAAAAGCAGACGCAAGGCAGGTTTATAATGAGGGCCATCTAATGAACTGGCGTCACCGTCCGTCCCGTCAATGCGCGCTCTGCTCCTCGCTGTGAGACCTGGCATCATCACCGGCATCATCGTCCTGATCGCCGGCGCCTTCTTGGTCGCCTCGTCGCATGCGGCCACCTATAGCTGCGTGACGACCGCCATGCGGGGCAACAAATGGATTTGTCAGGACAATGTGGCGCTCTGTACCTTCACCTTCATAGTGAATGAGCGAGACAAGACAATGGTGCGACGGGTAGATGACCGCAATCCTAAAACACCCGTAACCGTTGACAAGTGGGATGAGAAGAAGATTGTGGCGCACGAAGACCAGATCCGGCTAGATGAGCTTTTTATCGAGCAGTACTTTTACAAAATCGAGCTCGATACCGGGAATTTCGTGATGGCCAATGAATACCGGACCAACACCGGTCGGTATCTCACCCAGGCCGACATTAATGCCACCGACAAGAAACGCTTTTCTTAT
This sequence comes from uncultured Bifidobacterium sp., assembly GCA_964639465.1. GTDB lineage: Bacteria > Pseudomonadota > Gammaproteobacteria > Burkholderiales > Burkholderiaceae_D > Pernthalerella. Next base: position 6,627 of record CAZXDB010000037.1, read on the forward strand.
CACCGTCCGCGACTTTTTTCGGAAACCGGTCGCTGCCGTTTCAGCTCAGGCAAATAGGCTCAACGCGGCCTGACTCGCTGAGCGTTGAACTGTTTCGCTGCGGCCTCCAGCGCACGATCCAGATACGCAGAGTAAAAGCCATTGTTGTCTCCACCAACGATCGGATCTACCAGTAACTCGCCCTCGGCATTCACGACAATCACCGTCGGTGCGACCTGCACGCCATACTGTGTCGCCAGTGCAGCCTGGGTGGTGGGCTTGCCATCAAAACCGGTCAGGGACTCACGGCTGGTGATCTGGACTTCACGAATTACGGGACGATCTGCCGGAGCGGCGTCCCGCAAAAGCGGCATCAAATAATTGCGACGCACGACCCGGCAATACGAACAACCGGGCAAGGAAAACATCAGCAGGAAAGCCTTGCGCTCTGCATGGGCCTGCGCCGCTTCCCGCTGGAGGTTGTGCGGTACAGGCAGCATCTCGTCATGCGACTGCGCATGCACGGGCAGGATGGAGAACAAGCCAGCGAAAAAAATGACAGCAATACGAATGACCATAGCGGGCTCGCGGTGGTTCATGGAGGAGTAGCAGACACCGGCCGCGTACAGGCCAGCAGCCCTGATGTCTCGATCAGGGTACCCGATCGCACATTGAATTGCCGGCCGGTGATTTTCAGCATCTGATCGCCGGGACGCAGGGTGAAGTCCAGACTGACTTCGGTACCATCCTCCTTGAAACCGAGACTGCGGCAAACAACGATGTCCGGGCCAGGCGGCTCACAGGCGCAGACTTCGGTACGACCCGCAAAGCAACCAGCAGCCAGCGCGGGATCACGCTTCACATAGCCGGCAGAAAGATTGGCGGTGATACGAAAGCGCCGGGTTGCCAGGCTAGCGCCATGGGTTTCAAACACAGCCTCGGTCAGAACCTCGCCCTCGCACACAAAATCGAGCACCTGCCCGCACGCCAGCCCGCTGACCAGCATCATGGCGGCAAACAGAGTCCGCCGCATGCCGATAGAGAGCTGTCGGGCAGTCGCTCTTTGCATGGCGACGGACGCGCCCAGCCTTTTACTGCAGACGATCCAGCGTGCTGGACAAATGCTCGACAGTGCGGTCAATGTTCAGCAGTTTTTCCAGACCAAAGAGGCCGAGACGGAAAGTACGGAAGTCTTCACGCTCACCGACCTGCAGGGGAACGCCCGCCGCGGTCTGCATGCCCAGTGCCATGAATTTTTTACCGTTCTGAATATCCGGATCGGTGGTGTAGCTAACCACAACGCAAGGCGCCTGAAATCCCGGTGCTGCCACGCTCTTAAAGCCTTTGGCTTCGAGCAATGCGCGCACCTTGAGGCCCAGATCTTCCTGGTTTTTTTTCAGGTTAGCAAAACCGGCCGCCTGAGTTTCTTTCATCACGTCGCGCAGCACGCGCAGCGAATCGGTCGGCATGGTGGTGTGATAAATGTGGCCGCCTTTTTCGTAGGTCTCGATGACCTGCAGCCACTTCTTCAGATCGCAGGAGTAGCTGGTGCTCTGGGTCGCATCGATCTTCTGGCGTGCACGCTCGCTCATCGCGATCAGTGCGCAACAAGGCGAGCTGCTCCAGCCTTTTTGTGGCGCGCTGATGAGCACATCCACTTTCGAGGCCACCATATCGACCCACATCGCACCTGAAGCGATGCAGTCCAGCACAAACAGGCCATCGACGGATTCCACGGCCTCGCCCACAGCGCGAAGGTACTCGGGCGGCAGGATCAGTCCGGCCGAAGTTTCAACGTGCGGCGCAAACACGACAGCCGGCTTTTCCTTGCGTATCCAGGCAACGACTTCATCAATCGGCGGCGGTGCGTAGGCACCTTCGAATTCGTTGGCGAGCTGGCGACCCTGGATGACATGCAAATCATTCGAAATACCACCCATCTCGAAAATCTGGGTCCAGCGGTAGCTGAACCAGCCATTGCGGATGACTGCGCATTTGCGCCCGGTTGCAAACTGGCGTGCGGCGGCTTCCATACCGTAGGTACCACTGCCCGGCACGACCAGTGCAGATTTCGCGTTGTAGACCTCTTTCAGCAATGCCGAGATGTCGGTAATAACGCCTTTGAAGGCCTCGGACATGTGGTTGAGGGAGCGATCGGTGTAGACAACGGAAAATTCGAGCAATCCGTCGGGATCAACGTGAGGAAGCAAACCGGGCATGACGATTCCTGTACTTATCAATGAGCATTGGCGAGCCTGAACGACCGGCAGCAACCGTTGCGGGAGGCGCAAGTTTAACAGAGGTCTTGCGCCGTCTTAACCCGCTCACCGGCATGGCCTTTCTGACAAGAAGGCAAGGCTTTTCCAGCCGCTATAAAATTGCGCCTTTCCTTACAACACGAGACCAGCGGGAGCGCCATGGAAAGCGATATCGAAATTGCACAAAAAGCAAAAATGAACAAAGTGGTCGACGTCGCCTCGACCCTCGGGATTCCCGAAGATTCGATCGAGCCTTATGGCCATTACAAGGGCAAGATCTCCCTGGCCTACCTTGAGACCCTGAAGAAGAAGCCCGACGGCAAACTCATTCTGGTGACAGCCATCAGCCCGACACCTGCCGGCGAGGGCAAGACCACCACGACGGTGGGACTGGGCGACGCACTCAACCGCATCGGCAAGAAAACCGTGATCTGTCTGCGCGAACCCTCGCTGGGCCCGGTGTTTGGTGTCAAGGGTGGCGCCGCCGGCGGTGGCCACGCGCAGATCGTGCCAATGGAAGATATCAACCTGCATTTCACTGGTGACTTCTCGGCGATTGCACTGGCCAACAATCTGCTGGCGGCGATGATTGACAACCATATCAATCACGGCAATACGCTCGATATTGATCCGCGTCGCATTACCTGGAAGCGCGTGGTGGACATGAATGATCGCGCGTTGCGTGACATCGTGGTCGGTAACGGGGGCACAGCGAATGGCTTTGTGCGTCAGGATGGTTTCGATATCGTCGTCGCCTCCGAAGTGATGGCGATCTTCTGCCTCGCCACCTCGGTGCAGGATCTGAAAAAACGCTTGGGCGATATCGTGATCGGCTACAGCCGCGATCTGAAGCCCGTCCATGCGCGCGACCTGAATGCGCATGGCGCCATGACTGTGCTGCTCAAAGATGCGCTGCAGCCGAATCTGGTGCAGACACTGGAAAATAATCCGGCCTTCGTACATGGCGGACCATTTGCCAACATCGCGCATGGCTGCAACTCCGTTATCGCCACCCAAAGTGCATTGAAGCTGGGCGACTATGTGGTGACCGAAGCCGGCTTTGGTGCTGATCTCGGCGCGGAAAAATTCATTGATATCAAATGCCGTAAAACCGGTCTGAAGCCTGCCGCCTGCGTGCTGGTCGCGACCATTCGTGCGCTGAAATACCACGGTGGCAAGGATGTCAAAGCGCTCAATACGGAAGATCTGGATGCCTTGCAAAAAGGTCTGGTGAATCTGGAACGCCATGTATCCAACGTCAAGACACACTATGGTCTGCCCTGCGTGGTCTCGATCAATCGCTTCACTTTTGACACTGACGCAGAAATCCGTCTGGTGACCGAGCGCATGAAGGCGCTGGATGTGAATGTGGTGCTGGCAGAGCACTGGGCCAAAGGTGGTGCCGGTGCCGAAGCACTGGCGCACGAAGTCGTGCGTCTGGCCGAGCGCGGCGACACCATGAAATTTGTCTACGACGATAAGGATTCGCTGTGGGACAAAATGAAAAAAGTCGCGACCAAGATTTATGGCGCTGCCGACATCAGCGCGCCGGCAAAAATCAAACAGCAACTGAAGGCATGGGAAGAAGCCGGTTACGGTGATTATCCGATTTGCGTGGCCAAAACTCAGTCATCATTCAGCTCGGATGCCACGCTGCGCGGTGCACCCAGCGGTCATATGGTCAATATCCGCGAAGTGCGACTGGCCGCGGGTGCGCAATTCATCGTGATGATTTGCGGTGACATCATGACGATGCCGGGTCTACCGAAAATACCGAGTGCCGAAAAAATCGATATCGATGAGAACGGCAAGGTGGTTGGGCTTTTCTGACCTGCCACCCCCTGAGCACCTTAGCGGCTTTGTATTTTTCATTGTCAAAATCAGTGGATGCACAACGAAAGACACTGGATCCCGGCCTGCGCCGGGATAACGATTTTGAGACCAATCATTCTTCAAATGTCATCCCGGCGCAGGCCGGGATCCAGTGTCTTTCGTTGACTACCTGAAAAAATTCATACGTATGAATGTATGTCATCAGCAACTCATCAACAATCAATAAGCACCGGAGAATTCATGCGCGCAGCTATCTACACCAGCAAAGGTCCCGCAGCCGAAGTACTGCGCGTCGTCGACAAACCGATACCGGAACCAACTGCCGGCGAAGTACGCGTCCGCGTTGCTTTCTCGGGCGTGAATCCTTCGGACGTGAAATCACGTTCGGGTGTCGCAGCGCGCGGCGCTGGCTATCCTGAAGTCACGCCTCACAGTGATGGCGCAGGCACCGTCGACAAACTGGGCGCCGGCGTGGATGCAACACTGATGGGCCGCCGCGTCTGGATCTTTAATGGTCAGTGGGAGCGTCCTTTTGGCACCGCAGCGGACTACATCGTGTTGCCCGCCTCGCAGGTGGTGCCACTGCCAGAGCACATCAGTTTTGAAGTCGGCGCATCGATTGCGATTCCACTGATGACTGCGATGCATGCAGTGCAAGCCTGTGGTTCTCTGCTCGGCAAAACCGTGCTGGTGCCCGGTGCGGCAGGCAGCGTGGGTTTCTACATCACGCAATTGGCCAGCGCTGCCGGTGCGCGTGTGATCGGTATCGTCAGCAGCGATGACAAGGCCAGAATCGCTCATGAGGTCGGTGCGGTAGACACCATCAACTACAAAACCGAGTCACTGGTCGATCGCGTGCAGGCACTGACCGGCGGCACCGGTGCGGACGCCATCATCGATGTGGATGCGGCCACGCATGCGCCGAACTACGGCAGTCTGCTGCGCTTTGGTGGTCAGGCGGTCGTATATGGCACCAATCAGCCACCGGTCACGATGCCGTTCGGTCCGATGATTTTAGGCTTCATTCGTGTTTACTTTTTCATCGTCTACAAGCTGCCGCCGCAGCTGCTGCGCGAAGTGCTTGAGGGCGTCAATGCCGCGCTGGAGCGCTCTGACTTCCGGCATCCGGGAACGTCGATTTACCCGCTCGAAGAAATCGCAGCAGCGCATGAACAGGTGGAGCGCGGTGCGAATGCGAAAGTGCTGATACAACTGTAATCACGTAGGCGTTTTTTGATTGCAAGCCGTTATTGAGACTTGCGCCTTAATACACCGCCCTTCAATGGGCTAAAGACGCTGGATCCCGGCGTGCGCCGGGATGACTTTTCAAAGACTGTTGGCCCAAAAATCGTCTTCCCGGCGCAGGCCGGGATCCAGTGTCGTTTGTTGTTTGAATTGCCAGCCTCAACACTGATGCTCGCATGAATGAACTTCTGCTTATTAGACACTCAAGCAGCGATACCAATGATAACGTTTGACGGTTCAATCACAGCAAGCACGACCGAATCTACTTTAAGTCCCTTCCGATCGATATCGTGACGGCTCATCGTGATGGCCAGCGTCAGCCCGCTCTCTAGCAAGACCGCCAACTCCGACAGATGCTCGCCCTGAGTGATCATGTGTACGGTACCTAGCAAGGCATTTTTAGCGAGTGGAGTATCGCTTTCATTTGGTAAGTCCAATATCACCGCTGATGCCTTAATCAACGCAAAGACCTTTGCACCCACGGCCAGTTGCAGTTCTCGACAACTCTCGTGCGTAATTGATGCGATGAGCGTCTGACTCCCATTGACCAGGATGCTCAGCTCATCATTGACCACGCCGGGTGTAATCGACACCAGGATGCCGGCGAACTGATTGCGCGCACTGGTTCGCATCGCAATGTCGTTTTCCATTACGTAGTCATTCGAGAGCCCGTTGGCCAGCGCATCCAGACGCGCAATGAAGCGAGCGTGTTCCGCTTGAATCAGTGAAAAATTCCGCAAGACCTGCTGCCCACGTTCGGTCAGATGTGTGCCGCCACCACCCTTGCCGCCCGCGTGCCGCTCGATCAGCGTGCCGCCCGACAGCCGGGTCATGTCATCAATCGCATCCCACGCCCCTTTGTAACTGTAGCCCACCTGCTTTGCTGCCTGCGTTAGATTGCCGAGCTGATCGATCTGGCGCAGCAATTCAATGCGTCGGGCATTGGCGAACATGTCGTCACCGACCCGAACGGTCAGCTCCGCATGCAAATTGAACCGGTTTGTGTCCATCGGTTTGTGCCTGTCCTCAGCCTGCCTGTGTCGATGCCTGGATCATAGCCGGGTTGACAAGCAAAATAAAGCCAAGTAAATTTTGCATCAAAATGTATTCAGGTTTATTTTGCTTTTATTTCAGTGAAAATATCGACAAAAACAATGCAAGTCATTGTTTTTCAATAAAAAATTAAATAACTATTCAACCTACTGAACCCATGCTGTATCCGGTATTTAACCCGCAGGGCAACCCGAGAAACCCGGTAATGCGCCCGCTCTGCTCTCATGTCGTGCCCGTCGCCCTAGGTATGGCACTGTTGGCTCTGCCAGCGCCGTCGCTCGCCGGTGAGGATGTTCGTGTAATGCTCGAAATCCTGATGGAAAAAGGGATCATCACGCAGGAAGAGTTCGATCAGAAACTCAAAAAAGTCCGCGAAGCCGAAGAGATTCGCGCCTTCAACGAATCCCAGGATATTCGTCGCGCCAACCACGACATCGACCAGCGGGCAGAGAACGAGCGGAAATTCAAAACCCAGTTCTACGGTCAGGTGTCATCGGGCTACTACAGCGTCAGCAACATGACGTCGAATCTGACCGACGCCTCAGGGATGAGCGACCAGCCCAAGTCAAATAATCGCGTCGGTGTGAAATTCACCCGCGAGATCGACAAGGATCTCAGCGCTGCCATGACACTGGAATCGAATTTCTCGCTGCGCACCGGCGCCTTCGGCAAGGACGCTGCAGGTTATGGGGTAGCGAGTACCTCCGGAGTGGGCGGCGCACTGCTGGATCGTGAAGCCAGTGTGCGCGTGATTTCTGCGACCTACGGCACCTTTCTGATTGGTCGTGGCCCGACGCTGCAAAATGATCTGGGCAGTACGTTTGATGCGCGCTCGAACTGGAATTTCGGCGGGCTCAAGCCGATTGCGCGCTATGCAGGATTTCACAGCGGGTCCGGCGTGAATCGCGCTGACAAATTGGTTCGTTACAGCTCTCCGGCTTTCAATGGATTCACTGCCGATATGGCCGTCGCTTTTGGCGGCACTCAGGGACTCGATGAGCCGGGCCGCAGTCATCAGTTCGGTGGCCGCTACAAAAACGGCCAATTCGAGGCCGCTTATAACCATATCGAGGCGCGCATCGGCAGCAACCAGGCCGAGATCAATAACCGGGTCGATTTTCTGGCGGCAAAATACACTTGGAATGCACTGACCCTGAATGCCGGCTATGTCATGAGCCGCAACCCCTCGTCGGCGTCTGGTGGTGCTTTCGACACCACCAAAACGGGCGGAAAGGTCAACGCAGATACCTGGTTTGCGGGTGGGCTGTTTCGCTTCAGCCCGACACTGAGCTGGAATGGCGGCTGGTATCAGGTGAAAGACAAAACCACCGCATCCGGTGGCAATAATGATCTGCGCATGCTGGCTACCGGCCTGACCTGGTCGCCTTACAAAGAATGGGATTTCTTTGTTGATTACGCGCGCGCGACCCGAGAAAACGGTGCCACAGGTGCTTTCACAATTTATGACAAATGGGTACCCGACACGTCGATAGGTGCAACCTCCGGCGGCTATTCGGAGAGCACGCGCAGTCAGTCCGGCCTCTCGGTGGGCGCACTATACAAATTCTGAACCAAATCATGAACCACTTTCACACCACAATCGCCATCGTCACACTCCTCGCTTCAACGCTAAGCAATGCCGCCGAAATCAGGGTAGCCGTCGCTGCCAACTTCGCGACAACTTTGAAGGAAATCGCGACAGTATTTGAGAAGGACACCGGGCACAAAGTCGCGCTGACTCAGGGATCGACGGGTAAGCTCTATGCGCAAATCAGTCGGGGGGCGCCGTTTGATGTGCTGCTTTCCGCCGATGATGAGACCCCGGAAAAACTGGTCAGGGAAGGCAAGGCCGTCGCCGGCACACAATTTACCTATGCTGTGGGTCGGCTCGCACTGTGGTCACCGAAACCTGATTTCGTGGATGAGGGCGGGCAGGTACTCAAAACCGATAAATTCCGTTTCGTCGCCATCGCTAATTCACGCGTCGCACCATACGGGCGCGCTGCGGTACAAGTGATGCAAAAACTTGGCGTCCTGAACGTCATTGAGCCACGTGTCGTTCAGGGCGAAAGCATCACCCAGACCTTTCAATTTGTCGCTACGGGCAATGCTCAATTGGGCTTTGTCGCCCTGTCCCAAATTGTAGACAATGAAAAAATCAAATCCGGTTCGGCATGGATCATCCCGGAGAGCATGCACGAGGCTTTGAAACAGGATGCGGTGCTGTTAAATTCTGCCAAGGATGCTGCAGCAGCGACCGCCTTGCTTCAGTTTCTAAAATCGGACAAAGCAAAAAAACTCATTGCCGCGCACGGCTATCAATTCTGAAAGCGAGACCGCATCATGAGCATGCCTGACCCGGAAGCCTGGCAAGCCATCTGGCTGACGATTCAACTCTCGGCCATCGTGACGCTGATCTTGCTGATCACGGGTACGCCGATTGCTTGGTGGTTGTCTCGTACCAAAAGCGCATGGAAAGCGCCTATTGCAGCAATCGTCGCTTTGCCACTGGTCTTGCCACCCACCGTGTTGGGGTTTTATCTGTTGCTGGCTATGGGTCCTGAAGGGCCGGTAGGTCGGCTAACCCACGCACTCGGCCTCGGTCAGTTGCCCTTCTCGTTTTCCGGGCTTGTCATTGCGTCGGTGTTTTACTCACTGCCTTTCATGGTCCAACCACTGCAAAATGCTTTCGAAGCCATGGGACGCCGGCCCATGGAAGTCGCGGCAACCCTGCGTGCCTCTCCGGTCGATGCCTTTTTTACTGTGGCCGTTCCCATGGCATTGCCGGGATTTTTGACGGCTTGCGTGATGACTTTTGCCCATACCGTTGGTGAGTTCGGCGTAGTGCTGATGATCGGCGGTAATCTCGCCGGTGAGACGCGCGTCGCGTCCGTACAAATTTACGATTATGTGGAAGCGATGCACTACCCGCAGGCACATGCGCTGGCCGCCGTCATGGTGGCGTTCTCTTTCGTCGTGTTGCTGTTGCTGCAAATCTGGCGGCCCGTCACACGCAAGGGGGCCTGAAATGGAAAGTATTCGGGCTCGCTTTAAAATCGACTGGCCGGGATTTGCACTGGATGTCGATCTGTCGCTTCCCGGTCGCGGCGTCACGGTTTTGTTTGGCCCCTCAGGCTGCGGCAAGACCACGCTCTTGCGCAGCATCGCCGGTCTGGAAAGGCCACCGAAAGGCCTTTTGCAGGTCAATGGCGACATCTGGCAGGACGATGTCCTCTGGGTACCGACGCATCGTCGTTCGATCGCCTATGTGTTTCAGGAGTCCAGTCTTTTCCCACACCTGAGTGTGATGGGCAATCTTCAGTACGGCAGACAGCGTTCCGTAGACGGCGCTACTCCATCGCGGATCGACCTATCGCAGGTAATTGATCTGCTCGGCATCGAAGCTCTCCTGTCGCGCAAACCGGATGCCCTCTCCGGTGGCGAGCGCCAGCGCGTAGCCATTGCGCGCGCACTGGCAGTGAACCCCAAGCTGTTATTGATGGATGAACCCCTGGCTGCACTGGATATGCAGCGCAAACAGGAAATCCTGCCTTATCTCGAAAAGCTGCAACAGACACTAGAGATACCCATTATTTATGTGACGCACGCGCCGGATGAAGTAGCGCGGCTGGCGCAGCACATCGTCGTGCTGGAGCAAGGCAAAATGATCGCCAGCGGGTCGCTCTCCGATACCCTTGCGCGGGTAGATCTGCCAATTCGCTTGGGAGACGATCTGGGCGTGATTATTGATACGCGTGTCGGTGAAATCGATCCGCAGTGGCATCTGGCACGGCTGGATTTTGCAGACGGCGTGTTCTGGGCCCGCGATCAGAACCTGCAAGTCAATCAAGCGGCGCGCATCCGCATTACCGCTCGCGATGTCAGCATCACCCGAGAAAAACCGGAACAGACCAGTATTCAGAATATACTGGCCGGGCGCGTCGATCGCTGTGTCGATGACGAGCATCCCGGCGGAGCCATTGTCCGTGTGCTGATTGGTGATACAGCGCTGCTGGCACGCGTTACCGCTCGCGCTGTCGCCGAACTGAATATCAAACGAGGCGACGCGGTGTGGGTACAGGTCAAGTCGGTTGCACTGGCGAGATAAGAATGATGAAAAAAATTTCAATTCGCTGCGCGATAGTGATCCTGCTGACATTCGTCGCTTCAGCGGCACAGGCAGGCGACACCTTGCGCTTTGCCTGCCGTGGCTGGATGCCGATCTATCTGGGGAGCTGGGTGCCAATCAATCCGGACCCGAGCGATATGGATTCACTGACCATCGACGTCAATGAAAAGACTCGCATGACCAGCTTTGTGCTGACCATGATAGGCCGGGCCAATTTTGCAACCAAAATCAATGAGTCCCACGTCAAAGGCGCCATCGCTTTCAAACAGATGATGGTGGATGACTACATCGAATACATCGATTTCATGCTCAACCGCGGCACCGGTGAAATCATCATTACTGCGCTGGAAAAAGGCAAACGCGCGCACACGCTTTACCGCGGCAAATGTGCGTCGGTCAAAAGCACCTTCTGAGCCGCTCAGTCATCGCTGATATGTAATGTGTTTTACAGATGCATTAAAACAGACTGGCCGGCGTAAAACGCACACCAAAGGATACCCAGCGATTGCCCTGATCGGCGCCGGTCTGCCGGCCCACCGTCGCATCGACTTGGAATAAGTGCGGGATGATCGCGTAGCGAACACCGGCTTGCCAATAAGGGTCGACGCGGTTATCACCAAAGGTTTCAGCGACGATCGTCAGGCGCTCACTTGTATTGATTTCGCTACCGATACCCCAAGTCAGGTGATCGCGTGACAGTACTTTGTCATGCAGCCAGCCGGTGTTCAGGTGCATGACCACCCTGTCATCCGCAAACGATGCAGAAAACGGAAAATAAACATAGGTATTGCCAAACAAATTAGGACCGGGGTTGACCCTGGGATGGCGCACCGTGCCGACCGCAACACCCCACCCCCAGCCATTGGTTTCAAGTGACCTGAACAACGTTTTGGCCTGTAAAACATAATCCTCTGAACCTGGCCGCGAGGCATCCTGGTACCGCGCCAGTCCACCACCTAGCGTGAACTCAAGATTGCCGCCAGGATTACAGGCGGGCAGCGCCCAGACTTCGGCGCTGTCAGCATAAAAACGGCTCCAGCTCTCAAGCTGGCAACTTCCGGCGGTTGCCAGCCGTGCATCATCGGTAACAAACGGACGCGCTGCTTCTGCTGGCACCCGAACCAGCGCCAAAAAAATGAAACCCCACAGAAGCCAGCGCGTTGGCTTATATCGGTACCACATGCGCGCGGGATCATACCAACGTTGGGTCGGCATATTCCCTCAGCACAGCCACCCAGAGACGCATCTGCGACTGATCAAGCAATGCCACCGGCTCATGATCGCAACTGTTCAACATAGCCGCAGCCTCGTCCCGACTGCCCAGCTCTTCCAGCAGATAGAGCTTGCCGTCCCACTCAAAATGCCCGAACCAGCACAAGCCCGGCAAGGCACCCAGGCCAGCAAACAACTCAAGACGGCGCAACAGCATGCGCGCTGTCGGGTAGTCCACCAGAAACCGCAAAGAGAACCCACGCATCTGCGCGTACGCTTCTGCTGCGTCCACGCCCGGATGGGTACCGAGCCATAGCAGATTGCCGGCATCATCAACACCAAAGTACGTGGGGTGGGCAGACATAAGAATTATCGAATAAACAAAAAGCCGGATTTACAGGGACAGTGTGATCCTACTCTTTGAAAGTTTCAGGGATATTTCTGAAAGCTCAACTGTGGCTGCCAATGACAGCCCACGACGCGACCTAGGGCCGTCCATGAATCGCGGCACTTATTTGAGCGGGCAAGTGCAACGCTTGGGGTCTGGACTGCGCTTTTTTTCAAAGGCTCTAACGTTCTTTCTTATTTGACCGGTTCAGTTTTCCCCGGCCGTTTCGGCTTCTTTATTGAAATTTCCAAAAAATAATCCTCGATCAAATCGGGCAAATCAAAGATCTTCTGCTTGACCATAATACCGTCATCGAACGTGCCGGAAAATTTTTTACCATTCTTCTTAATGTAAACACCATCACCATTGCGCGTGTTGTCTTTAAATTCTCCAAAATACACATCGCCGTTTGGGAACACATACATTCCCACACCTTCGTACTTGTTATTCTTGAAATCACCCAGATATCGACCGCCGTTCGAAGTTCTAAACTTCCCAAAACAATCATTCCATGCAAGACGTATGTTTTTAGGACAAGCCGGCAAGTTATTTAGATTGGTGCCAGCATGCGCTGTAGTCCACGTTGAATGTGCTGTCACAGCAACCAGAAATGCCAAGCCGGTTAAACCATAGGTCATCATCATGTCAGCCGTCCTGAGTTCGTTAAATCAGAATTAAGTTTATGAGTTTATTCCAACGATCAAGCTATAAAAAGAACTATCGATATCTGTCGGGCGTTGTATTTCTTTTTTTATGTACAGCCCGTGCAACCGCATCACAAGTGGCTTTATCGCGATATATAGTCCCTTGCACACCCTGATAGGCAAATGTCAGTTGCGTCACTTTTCCCTTCGATTTTTTTTCTGAAACGATACGTGCCATACCAAATTTAACAGCTTCGATAATTTGAACTGCACTCATTGTTTCAACGCATTCCCCAGATGTCATCACGCCCGCAATCGCCTGAACGGCATACCAAGGCGCAGGCTCGGACTGCTCATCTTGCTCGGATTGTGCAAACGCAGAAAAACCAAGAAAAAAAGACATGAAAAAGAACATAATTTTTTTCTCAAATACTAATGTGCGCATGTCACTCACCTTTCAAAAATAATTCGGAATACATTTATCACTATCGCCAGCTGAAATGGTTTACCCAACAACCCATGCTCGCTCCATGCCCTAATTTTTAAATCTGATGGGTTTGATATCAGCTATTTTTATGAAAGAAATCTCAATCGAGATATTCTTTATTTTGTTAATTTCTCTTAAGGCACCCCATAATTGCTTTTTTCTGATTTAATCCCTCTTAAATAATTGCAATAAAACTATCGTTAATTTTTTCGTTTGCAAAACGCACTCCAGTATTCGAATTTTCCAGATCGCCTCCGTTGAATACTCCTTTTCGCATGAGGAGCATACCTTTGGTGCTGAGGTGCTGAGAAAGCTACTCAAGTGTGTTTTTGTCGTTACCTGAAAATTGAGTGAGATTCGCATTAATTAGTCCGGACGCCCTTGAAAGCATTCCACCATAAAAAAGATCAATATCAGCTGGTCTAGGGTCATTTTTCTCACGTTTTCCCGGTTTCGATTTCGCTTTTTTTGTATCTTTTGGGATTTATTTCTTTGGTATACCAGAAATATCGAATTTTTTATTTTGACAATGACGTTGAAAATGCCATACTCGAGCTCAAGCCAGCGGGGCGACGCTCAGAGGGAAGATTTAATGGAAGCAACGACTGCGCAAGGCGAGAGAAAATCGCGGGAGTGGAGAACACCTACGAGAAACAAGCGCTGGCGCAAAATGCGCAGCAGGTTGAGCTGGAGGAAAAAGGTGATCATTTGCGGGGGCAGCTGAGCACCCGGGACTTCGCTGCGCAGACCCATAAACAAAAAACCGGCTGAGGAGACCTCGGCCGCTTCTTTTGCCGTTTTACAGCCTTCTCCTGAAATATCAGGGGCAAAGGCGGGGAATTTTGGCGTCGCCACGGGGTGTCGTTTTATCCCCCCGGAATCGAAACCCTATGAGCTGGTGCTAAGCGCGAGGTGGGTCGATTTCCTCGATATGAGCTCAGCTGCAATCAAGCGGAAAAGCGGGCGACTTCGGGTATTGCCGTCTGCTCCCCGCAGGTGGCTTTCGGGAATTTGATCCTGCAAAAAGATCCGATTTACAGATAAACAACCCTTTGGAAAGCCGATAAAAATATTTTTTGAAAATTCAATGTGCAAAAAAAACACGCCCGTTGGACAAGCTAACCACCACCACTTCTTTCATTCTGCCGAGACAAGCTCTAATCGCATCCGTTATGGGGTTCCTAATTTGGGGGCAAGGTCACTTCTAACCGGCCAAAGGTGTTTTTACATGGTTGAGATTTTCGATAAACCGGCAGACCCGCGCAGGCCGGATAGGGTCGAAAAAAAACAGTGCGCTTTCAATAGCCCACCGCTTTAGGTCGTCAAGTTGCCGGTGGCAGGCGGCTTGCACCCATTTCAATGCATACAATCGCATTTTTTTGACTGCAGATGTGTACTGATTCGTTTTAGCTGTGTAACCACTCACTCTTTCTTCAATTTTTTTATGGAAAATTTACATAAAAAAATTAAATACCAAAATCAAAAACCAAACTGCAATAGAAAATTGCATCGTGAATAAAAAATCCTTATTTTCATACCATTTTTCTTCATTTATCTTGTCGAGTATTTGTTGTAGAAGAACATTGGTATGAGACAAATTTATATCAATTTCTTCGAACTCACGCTCAATTTTCGCCTCATGCCTTGATCGATCATCAGAAACATATTGACTGGGTGTATAGCGATCACTCATTTGACAAGCCTTTCCAAGAAAAAAAGCAATCAATATAGCGATTCTATTTTCTTATCAAAATATTTTCATAGGATTGACAGAAACGATGTGTATTTTTCACACGTTTTTAGCCACTCTTTGAGAAGTAATTCCGAGCTCTACAAACAGGCCGTCTCTGCACAGATGGCGTTTAGTTCACTGACACAGCGCGATGCACGCCGAGCTTGAGGCCCGCAGCATCCAACACAGCCAAGAGCGTTTTGATGGTTGGATTTCCATTCGGCGAAAGCACGCGATAGAGACTTTCGCGGGGAATGCCTGCTCTCTCTGCAACTGCCGCCATCCCTTGCGCTTCAGCCACATGGCGTAATGCCGCTAGTAATGCTTCACGACCGCCATCTTGATTGGCCTCTTCCATCGCAGCAGCAAGATATTCATCTGCAAATGACGGGTCTTCACGCAGCAACTCAATTACTGCTTCATCGTGTGAACGGCTTGCATTAGTCATGATGATTTCTCCGCTTCCAGTCTCTTAAATAGGCAACGGCGGTCTCAATATCGACCTGCTGCTTTCGCTTGTCACCACCCACAAGCAACAAAATAAGCTTGCTACCGACTCGCGCGTAATACACCCGATAGCCTGGGCCGTAGTCGATTCGCAATTCACACACGCCATCCGAGAGTTGCTTGTAATCTCCGAAATTGCCCGATGCCATGCGTTGTACTCGCACCATCACTCGAGCCTTTGCTTGGCGATCTGAAAGCCCTCTTATCCAGTCCAGAAATGGGTCGGCTCCCCCTTGATTGAGGTAGTCAATGACTTCATACATGTTTTTGTGGAGTATACGTTACAAGTTGAAAAGCGCAAGCGCGCAGTTTTATTTCTTGGTATTTTTATAGCAAGACTTTTTTGACGAGCTGTACCCAAATCCAAACAATGGCATCGTCAATCGTGCCCGGGCAGGCGCATTGGTACAGCATCGAGGAAGTTCCGGAAGTCGAGAACACGTACAAAAACCATCCTCTGATGCAAATTGTTGAACGTGTGGAGTTGCCCGAGAAGAGCGAAATTTTGCGGGTTCACCTGAGCATTCCATCGCTTCGCAGCGATGAGGTGAAAGCGGGCTTTTATGCCGACGAAATTACGAACGACCGTACTTTCGGCAATAAAAAACCCCCCATCACTAGCGTGAAGGGGGGTAATACTGGCGTCCCCACGGGGATTCGAACCCCGGTACTCACCGTGAAAGGGTGATGTCCTAGGCCTCTAG
>CAZXDB010000038.1:0-6758 GCA_964639465.1 uncultured Bifidobacterium sp.
TCGCTGATGCGCACAGTATCGGCTGCGGATATTCTGGCCAATCTCGACACAAAACAAGCCATCGTGCTGGATGCACGTGCGAATGATCGCTTTCGCGGAGAGAATGAAACGATCGACCCGGTCGCCGGACACATACCGGGCGCGCGAAACCGCGTGTTCAAAGATAATTTGCAATCGGATGGCTGCTTCAAACCGGCGGAAGCCTTGCGCGCGGAGTTCAGTGCGCTGATACGCAGCCCTGAGTCCACGATCGCGCAGTGTGGATCGGGGATATCGGCTTGTCACAATCTGCTGGCAATGGAAATTGCGGGCTTATCCGGCGCGGCCTTGTATCCGGGTTCATGGAGCGAGTGGTCATCAGATGCTTCGCGACCTATCGCTACCGGTAAGGACTGAGACGTTTTTGCGGGGTGAGATCAAACGCCGGGCGACCCGCCCGCCCGGCAATCTCTCGCCTGCAAAGCTGCCGGACATCACAATGACTTCTGTCCGGCGCCGGCCTTGGCGCTTAGAACCTGTCTCGTTAGGTCACTGGCAAGGCGGCAGTACCGCAGGCAGTACAGACGTACGACAAGGTACTGCCAACGCCGCAAGCAGCCTCGCGAAATAGGTTCTTAGTGCAAATGAAAACGGTGCGTCAGTACCAGCACGATGCCTACACCCAGCGCAATGAGTACAAACTGCGGAATCGATTCACGCAGCGTCGCACGACGCTGCATCTGCGGCATCAGATCGCTGACGGCAATGTAAATAAATCCTGATGAGGCTAGTACCAGCACATAGGGAATCAGGTGCATGCCATCGCCCAGCATGTAGTAACCCACCAGCCCGCCGACCACCGCCATCAGGCTGCAGATCAGGTTATATACATAGGCGCGCACTTTGCTGATGCCGGCGTTGAGCAGCACGATGAAATCACCGATCTCTTGGGGAATTTCATGCGCGATGATGGCCAGCGCCGTGATGACACCCAATTTGGGATCCGCCAGAAAAGCTGCCGCAATCAGTATGCCGTCGGTGAAGTTGTGCAGCCCGTCACCCACCAGAATCATCCAGCCTGATTTACCGGCCTCGTGGGCATCATGCCCATGCTCGTGATCATGGCCGTCACCCTCGTAGTGGTGCGAGTGGCGCAGGATCGCAAATTTCTCCAGCAGGAAAAATCCCAGCAAGCCCGCCAGCAGCGTCGCAAACAGCGCATGGATATTGGCCTCGGACTCGAAGGCCTCGGGCAAGGCGTGCAGCAGCGAGGTCGACAGCATGATGCCGACCGACAGACTGACCATGCGCTCCACCATCTTCGACAGCAGACTGTAGGATAGAAAAGCGGCAGCAGAGATGCTGATCACACCAGCGAGGGTGGTGGCCAGCAGAATGGAGGCGAGTGTTTCGTTAATTTTGAATCCCGATTTGTCTCATAAGCCCCGCGATTAGACCATAGCCTGCAGGGCCGGGGCAATTCGTCAGATGACGGACGACCCGAGAGGGCATGCTCCAGGTCGATACCTCTCTGCTGGGGCGAGAAAATTTACCAATCAACAGGAATTTCAACGACGCTGGATCCCGGCCTGCGCCGGGATCCAGCGTCTTTTGCTAAGCATTTTGCTTGGTATTTTGCTTTGTATCGACAGCTTTACCGCTTGACGGCATAGCGCTCTCAGTGCGCCACTTCCCAGTTTGCACCACAGCCCACATCAGCCACCAGCGGCACTTTCAGCTGCGCGACGCCGGCCATCAGCTGGGGCAGTCTTTCCTTTACCAGCGCGATTTCATGGTCGGGGACTTCCAGCACCAGCTCGTCATGCACCTGCATCACCATCCGGGCACCCAGATTGTCAGTATCGAGCCAGTCCTGCACAGCGATCATGGCCATCTTGATCAGATCAGCTGCCGTGCCCTGCATGGGCGCGTTGATCGCCGCGCGCTCGGCGCCTTGACGACGTGGGCCATTGGGCGAATTAATTTCAGGCAGCCAAAGCCGGCGCCCGAAGACGGTTTCGATATAACCCTGCGATTTGGCCTGCTGACGGATATCGTCCATGAACTGCTTCACACCTGCAAATCGGGTGAAGTATTTATCCATGTACATTTGCGCCGCCGAGCGTTCCACACCCAGATTCCCGGCCAGTCCGAAGGCGCTCATGCCGTACATCAGGCCGAAGTTAATGACCTTGGCTGCACGTCGCTGCTCGCTGTCGACTTGATCCACCGTCACACCAAAAATCTCGGCAGCGGTCGCGCGATGAATGTCCTCGCCTGAAGCAAAGGCGCGCAACATCCCAGGATCTCCGGACAGATGCGCCATGATGCGCAATTCAATTTGCGAGTAATCCGCCGAGATGATCTGGTGTCCGGGCGCAGCGATAAAGGCCTCGCGAATCCGGCGGCCCTCGACGGTACGTACCGGAATATTTTGCAGATTCGGTTCATTCGATGACAAACGCCCAGTAACGGCAATCGCCTGACCATAATTGGTATGCACCCGCCCCGTCTGCGGGTTGACCATACGCGGCAATTTGTCGGTGTAAGTCGATTTGAGTTTGGATAGGCTGCGATAGTCCAGCAGCAGCTTGGGCAAGGGATAGTCTTCGGCCAGCTTTTGCAATACCTCTTCATCGGTCGATGGTGTGCCGCCCGGTGTTTTCTTCACGACTGGCAGACCCAGTTTATCGAAAAGGATTTCACCCAGCTGTTTGGGCGAGTTCAGATTAAAAGGCTGGCCGGCGAGTTCATGCGCCTGCTGCTCAAGCGCGAGCAAACGTGTGCCCAGCTCCGCTGATTGCGCGGTCAGCAGCGCCACATCGATCAGCACGCCATTGCGCTCGACCTGCTGCAGCACGCGCGCGGTGGGTATTTCGATGCGCTCGTAAATGAATCGCAGTTTTTCGTTCGTCTCAATGCGAGGCCACATCGCCTGATGCAAGCGCAGTGTGATGTCGGCATCCTCGGCAGCGTATTCGGTTGCGCGTTCGATACTGACCTCATCGAAACCAATCTGTGATGCGCCCTTGCCGCACACTTCCTGATAGCTGATGGTTTTTTTATCCAGCCAGCGCAGCGCCAGACCATCCATGTCATGGTTGCGATGCGACTCGAGTACATAGGACTGCAGAAGGGTGTCATGAACGATGCCCTGCATTGCGACCCCGTGATTGGCGAACACATGACTGTCGTACTTCAGGTGCTGACCTAGCTTGGGCTTGTCAGGATTTTCCAGCCAGGGTCGCAGTGTTGCCAGCACCTGATCGCGCGATAACTGATCTGGCATACCGGGGTAGTTGTGCGAGAGCGGTATATAGGCGGCCTCGCCCGGCTCAACACAGAGCGAGATACCGACCAGACTGGCGCGCATCGCGTCCAGTGAGGTGGTCTCGGTATCGACTGCTGTGAGTGATGCCGCATCGATTTTTTCCAGCCAGTGCTTCAGCTGCGCTTCGGTAAAGACCGTCTCATAGTGAACTTCGACAGGCGCTTCGGGCATGGCCTCGGCAGGAAACAAGCCGCCTTGCGCATCGCCAGCCGGGCTCTGCGTGGAGGCGGCGCCGGAGCCGGCAGAAGCCTGACGTTCCGCATTGATTTCACGCAGCCAGGTACGAAATCCCATACGCGTAAAAAATTCGCGCAAGGCCTCGTTGTCTTCAGGACGGTTGATCAGTTGCTGGTCGATGGTGCTCAGGTGCGCGGATAAATCGCAGTCGCATTTGACGGTCACCAGATGCTGCGCCTGCGGCAACCAGTCCAGCGCGCGGCGCAGGTTCTCGCCGACCACGCCACCAATGTCCTTCGCATGTGCGATCACGCCGTCGAGCGTGCCGTACTGAGTGAGCCACTTGACGGCGGTTTTGGGACCGACTTTTTCGACGCCAGGCACGTTGTCTACTGTATCGCCCACCAGCGTAAGGTAATCGACGATGCGCTCGGGCGGCACACCAAATTTGGCAATCACTGCTTCGCGGTCGAGCTTTTCATTACTCATGGTGTTAACCAGCGTGACCCGCTCATTGACCAATTGGGCCAGATCCTTGTCACCCGTCGACACCACGGTATCAAGACCCAGCGCGGTCGCTTGCACTGCCAGTGTGCCAATCACATCGTCCGCCTCAATGCCTTCGACCATCAGAATAGGCCAGCCCATCGCCCGCACCACTTCATGGATGGGCTCGATCTGGCGCACCAGATCTTCGGGCATGGAGGCTCGATTGGCTTTGTATTCGGGGTAGAGGTCGTCGCGAAAGGTTTTCCCTTTTGCATCGAACACGCAGGCAATGTATGCTGCCTCGTAATCTTGCCGCAGCCGTCGCAGCATATTGATCATGCCGTAGATGGCGCCCGTGGGCGCACCCTCTGCATTACGCAAATCGGGCATCGCATGAAAGGCCCGATATAAATAACTCGAACCATCCACCAGCAACAGGGTTTTATTCATATGGAACGCGACAGGAAAAATGTACCGCGGCTGCGGCAGTTGACAAATCTTGAGCGCGCCACATCGCGCAAGGCCAGTGAATCGTGGCAAATTTTCACGATTATGGCAGAGTTTATTGATGCAGCTGAACGCCTCTCAGAGGTCCGCCCGGCGGTTTCTCTTTTCGGTTCCGCGCGCATCGGCGCAGACCATCCGCACTACATGACAGCGATTGATATCGCACGTCGGCTCTCGGATGCGGGTTTTTCCGTGATCACCGGAGGCGGCCCCGGCATTATGGAAGCAGCCAACAAGGGTGCTTATGAAGGCAGATCGCCCTCGATTGGTCTGAATATCGAGCTGCCGCTGGAACAAACTAGCAATGCCTGGCAAAACATCTCGCTGTCGTTCCGGCATTTCTTTGCGCGCAAAGTCGCCTTCGTCAAATATGCGGATGCCTATGTGATTCTGCCCGGCGGCTTTGGCACACTCGACGAATTCACCGAGGTAATTACTCTGATCCAGACCGGTAAAACCCGCCACATTCCGGTCATCCTGGTCGGCACAACTTTCTGGCAGGGACTGCTGCAATGGATGCGTGACCAAATGGCTGGCCAGGGCCTGATCGGTGCCGAAGATCTGGATCTGGTGCAGCTGATCGATGAGCCTTCCCACATCGTTGAGGCTATTTTTGCCTTCTATGAATCACGCGACATTGTCCCGTCTGAAACCGAGCAGCCGCAGCAGTCCTTCCTGTGACGGGGGGCGGGCGGTTTGCTAGAATGGCGACTGGCGCGCGGGGCGTGGCGCTCACCTTCCCACTCTCGTTACAGGGCCCTCTCATGAAACAGCACTTGTCCGGCTTGCGTCAGTGGCGCCGTGTCTGTACCGGCGCTGCATTCACACTCTGTGTTTCGGCAGCGCATGGCGCACCCTTGGAGCCCCTGCCTGATGACAGTTTGCCGACGGCTGCACCGGATGGCACCACGCAGATCACGCAGACCCGTGAGCAAAATGCGGTCACCTCCGTGAGAGTGACACGTGGCGGCAATGTCTACCATGTGACGCCCCCCGAGCAGATACCCTCCCATGAAGGCGGTGGCCGGGCCGCCCAGTGGGAGATTTTCGAGTTCCGCAGCAAAGCCCGCAACGACCGGCCCTCGGCACCACCACCACCCGGGCGCTGAGGACTGATGCGCACAACGCGAACCGCAGGCTGAACCATTTTTCCCGTTTTCTTTTATGGCAGTTTTCACACCCCTCAGCCTGGCCGACATCACACCCTGGGCTGAGCAATTCCCGATTGGCCAGGTCAGATCACTGGAAGGCATCGCCTCCGGGATCGAAAACAGCAATTTTTTTCTCACCACCGATCGTGGCGAGTTCGTACTGACAATCTTCGAAAAACTCAGCTTCGAGCAGCTGCCTTTCTACCTGAACCTGATGCGCCATCTCGCCGAGCGCGACGTGCGGGTACCGGCACCGATTGCCAGCCATGACGGCGAAATACTCCACACGCTGCAGGGCAAGCCGGCCTCGGTCGTCACGCGCCTTCAGGGCCAGTGGCAGCCGTCGCCGCAAGCCGTACACTGCCGTGCCGTTGGCGCAATGCTGGCCCGCATGCACCTCGCGGCACAAGACTATCCGCACTATCAGCCGAATCTGCGCGGGCTGGACTGGTGGCGACAGACCACCCCGGTCGTACTGCCCTATCTGGATGAAAACACCGGGCATCTGCTCGAGGCCGAGATGCATTTCCAGGATGCTTTTGCCGCATCCAGCGCCTATCAGGCACTGCCGAGCGGCCCCATCCACGCGGATCTGTTTCGTAACAATGTCATGTTCAATGGCGAAGAACTGACCGGCTTCTTCGATTTCTATTTTGCCGGCTGCGATACCTGGCTGTTCGATGTGGCCGTCACCGTGAATGACTGGTGCATCGACCTGAACACCGGAGCGAGCGATCCGCTGCGCGTACGCGCTATGCTGGACGCCTATCACGCTGTTCGTCCGTTCACTGCCGCTGAAAAAGAAGCATGGCCAGCGATGCTGCGCGCCGCTGCACTACGTTTCTGGATATCCCGGCTCTATGATTTTTATTTGCCGCGCGAAGCCGAAATGCTGACACCGCATGATCCGACACACTTCGAACGCATCCTGCGCCACCGCATCAGCATCCCCGTCGAAGGCATCGCATGAATAGCATGAACAATGACCCTGTCAGCGCCAGCAAAGGCATCGACTGGATTCGTCAGGGATTCGCGCTGTTTCGCAAACAGCCCGCCGAGCTGTCGATGCTCTTCCTGCTGTACATGCTGCTGATGTTCGCGCTGTCCTTGATACCGCTGCTCGG
>CAZXDB010000038.1:6858-22761 GCA_964639465.1 uncultured Bifidobacterium sp.
TCTTCCTGCTGTACATGCTGCTGATGTTCGCGCTGTCCTTGATACCGCTGCTCGGGCAGCTGCTGCCTCTGTTACTGGTGCCCTGCTTTTCCATCGCGTTCATGCAAGCGTGCGTCGCGATTGAAGCGAATGAAAAGGTGCGCCCGGACCTGCTGCTGACTGCGTTTCGCTCGCCCGCGCTGGGCACTTTGTTGCGCTTGGGCGTCTTGTACCTGCTTGCTGCCGTACTGGCAGTGGCCGCGTCATCGATCGTCGATGGGGGCGTGTTCTGGAAGCTGATGTCCGGCCAGCTGCGCGCCGATGAGCAGGAAATGCCAGTGGCCGATCTCCCGCTGGCCATGCTATTTTCGGCGCTGGTCTATGTGCCTTTCGCGATGGCCCTCTGGCATGCCGCGCCGCTGGCGACCTGGCAGCGGATGGGTTTATTCAAAGCAATTTTTTACAGTTTCTTCGCCGTACGCCGCTGTGGTAAAGCCTTCCTCGCGTACGCACTCGGCTGGATCGTGGTCGGCATCGCCGTTCCTGCGATTATCAGCGCTCTCTTGGGGTTGATTCTCGGCAAGGCTATTGTCGCGGTCATGTTGCTCATGCCCCTGTCCGTGATACTCACGATTGTGATGTATTGCTCTTTTTATCCTACCTACCTAGAAGTTTTCGAGCGGCCGGAACAAACTGAAATTTGATGTCACTGAATAGAAAATTGCGTACATAAATATATGAATGTAATTTTTTGACGTGAAAATACATCAAATTTCATAAATTTTTCCATACGTAAATTGATCAAGGACAATCATGAATGGCGCTAACAATTTTCCAACAAATCTCAGGGAGAAAGAATTCATTGCTCAACTTGAACCCGAATCTAAACAGAAGCGAACTTCAAAACCGACAGATGTTCTGGTTTTTTCAAGAATCGGCAAAGCGACTTTCGAAGTGGACGGTATAGGTTTTCGGAAAGCTGCTTTTTTTAAAGGTATCTCTAAAGGATTTTTCACAAATATTTTCAACTACAAGGCAAATGCAAAAGATGTTATGGATATTTTCCAAACGAATGGAATGTCTAAAGACCAAGCCGCACGTGCTCTAGAAAATGTCAAGAACGATAGCAAGCAACATAAAATTTCAGGATTATCCGCCCAATCAGTAAAAAATGAGATAAAAACATTTCAGGAGAGTAAGGTTTCTTAAAGAAAATAGCTGATTCGAAAATAGTTTTCAGCGGCCCGAATAAAACACGTCCGATTATAAAATTCAATATTTTTTACTGAGCATGCCAAAAATTAAAGAGCATCGCATCGCCTCAAATAGAAATCTGTCTCTGGATGACTCTGCACGACTGCAAATTAAAAAAAATTACACCGTACTAGGCGATGAAAATCGTACTGCATCAAAGTCTTTTATTGGAAAAATAAAAAATTTCACTTATACACTCAGTTCACCGTTCAAAGCTTCGATAAAAACAAGTGTAGTAAATTCCCTCGGCGGCAGGAGATCGGTTACAGCAATGAGGGACATCCGCTCGCCAGCAATGCCAGAATCCAAATCAGAAATTAACTCCACCAAATCAGCAAAAATATCTGCAGATAATAATTTAACGCCCACCCAATCCGGTTACAAAATTATTGGCGGAAAAGAAGGTTATCGGTCCCAGACTTTTATTGAGCGACTTTGGGGATAAAAGCCTGCTGATGCGCTTGAGCTTGAGCTTTAATCCAAGCGCTCTAATTTTGCCACACCCAGATCCAGCAACTTCATCCCATTCCTGCCAAAGTTAATATTGGCACGCGCCTGCATGCCACTACCTTCGATAGCCACAATGACACCCTCGCCAAACTTTTGGTGAAACACCGTCTGCCCAGCGCGCCAGCCATTATCTTTTTGTTGATTGAGCGATTGTGCAATCGCGTTATTGCCATGCTCGGGCTCATCCAGCCATGCAGCCTTTTGGGTGTGCCCCACCCACTTAGTCTGCACCCTGGGGGATAACCATTTCAGCGATTCATCGGGCAATTCTTCAAAGAAGCGCGAACGCAGGTTGTAACGGGTCTGGCCATGCAGCATGCGAGTTTGCGCAAAGCTCATGTAGAGCCGCTTGCGGGCGCGGGTGATTGCGACGTACATCAATCGGCGTTCTTCTTCGACACCGTCTTCGGCTTGTTCGCTATTTTCGTGGGGGAACAAGCCTTCTTCTAACCCGGTAATGAACACCGCATCAAACTCTAACCCTTTGGCCGCATGCACGGTCATCAATTGAATTGCATCCTGACCCGCCTGCGCCTGATTGTCGCCGGCCTCCAGCGACGCATGCGACAAGAAAGCTGATAAGGGTGACATCAAGGTCGGTAGCGGCGCATCGGCGTCAATAATCTCCACACCTTCTCCGATCGCGATCGGTGCCACAGCATCCACCCGTGGACCGAGCAAGGCCGGCGCGTCCATGCCAAAACCTTCTTCAGACACAAACAGCGTCGCAGCGCTGACCAACTGCTCCAGATTTTCGATGCGGTCTGCACCATCCTTGTCGGACTGGTAGTGCTGGATCAATGTGCTCTTGTCGAGGGTGATCTGCACCATCTCAGGGAGGGGTAACCGCTCGGTTTCAAAACGCAGCCCCTCAATCAGCTTGACGAAACTGCTGAGCACCGTACCCGCCTTGCCCGCGACATAAGGCACTGCTGCGTACAGCGAAATACCGTACTGGCGCGCTGCATCTTGTAATTGTTCGATACTGCGGGCACCAATGCCACGGGTCGGGAAATTCACGACGCGCAAAAACGCGGAGTCATTGTGCGCATTGTCAATCAGCTGCAAATAAGCAATCGCGTGCTTGATTTCAGCCCGCTCGAAGAATCGCTGGCCACCATAGACTCGGTACGGCATGGCCGCAGAAAAAAGTGCATGCTCAATCACGCGTGACTGGGCATTTGAGCGGTACAGCATGGCGATTTCACTACGCAGCCAACCTTCGGCAATCAGTGATTTAGCTTCTTCGATCAGCCATTGCGCTTCCTGCAAATCGCTCGAAGCCTCTAGTACCCGTACTTGCTCACCGTGGCCGGCGTCAGTGCGTAAATTTTTACCTAGACGGCGACGGTTGTGAGAGATCAGCTGATTGGCTGCGTCCAGAATGTGGCCGTGCGAGCGGTAGTTTTGTTCGAGCTTGATGAGATTTTGCACATTAAATTCCCGCTCGAAGGCCGACATATTGCCGACATTCGCGCCACGGAATGCGTAGATACTTTGATCATCATCACCAACAGCAAACACAGCAGCCTGCTCACCGGCGAGCAGCTTCAGCCATTTGTATTGCAGATCATTGGTGTCCTGAAACTCGTCCACCAGAATATGCTTGAATCGAGCCTGATAGTGTTCGCGCAAAGGTTGGTTGCGTGACAGAAGCTCATAGCTGCGCAGAAGCAGCTCGGCGAAATCCACCACGCCTTCGCGCTGGCACTGGTCGTCATAGGCTTCGTAGAGCTCGGCAAATTTACGCTGGTAGTCGTCACTGGCCTCCACATCTTTCGCACGCAGCCCCTGATCTTTGGCGCTGTTGATGAAGTACATCAGGTGCTTGGCCGGATATTTTTCATCATCGATATTGAGTCGCTTGAGCAAACGCTTGATGGCCGACATCTGATCCTGCGAATCCAGAATCTGAAAGGTCTGAGGCAACGCAGCATCGCGGTAATGTGCGCGCAAAAGCCGGTTACAGAGCCCATGGAAAGTACCCACCCACAGGCCACGCGTATTGATCGGCAGAATAGCCGACAGACGCGCCAGCATTTCCTTGGCAGCTTTGTTGGTGAAGGTCACGGCCAGCAGCCCGCTGGGAGAGACCTGACCGGTTGTGATCAGCCAGGCAATGCGGGTGGTGAGTACACGGGTCTTGCCGGAACCGGCACCCGCCAGAATCAAGGCGGGCTGGGCGGGCAAGGTGACTGCGGCAAGTTGCTCTTCGTTGAGGTTTTGCAGGAGATTTTGCATCTCCGGATTATACGGTGCGATACGGCGCGGGCGAGTCGCGCCGTCGCTTCTTCTGGCACTTACTGACTGAGCGAGGAGTCGCCGTTGAGTCGCTCGGGCATTTCCTCATAAACAGTGTAAGGCCCCTCCGTAACTTTCATGAGTCCACTCTCTTCAGACCACGATATTTCGTCGGACCATGACGCCTCTTCGAAGGTCTCTTCCGGCAAGGACGCGATCTCCAGTTCAGAGCCTATGCTGGTCTCCATCAGGATGGGCGCGGCAGTTTGTTTGCGCCCGGAAGGAAGGGAAGTAAGACTGGCATCCGTTGCATCAAACACAGCGTCACTCTGGTGTCTGGGCTTGAAGGGCGAAAACAGGTCGGCCTCTGAGATATCAGCAAAGGCATCTGAACGTTTGAACATTCTGATAATCGCAGCAGACCTTTCAGGACTAACAGGTGCGTGTCCCTGCTGGCCGTTATCGATGGGCTTGGCATGTTTTTCGATGGTCTTGGCGAGATTGGTCATCGACTTCTCCCAGCTGAAAGTAAGTAACATGTTGCCAGATTTAAATTTTTGCGTTTTATCCAAATAATCTAACCAGGCCTGCGCAAATCGCAGTAACAAATCTTGCTGAGGGCTCTTGCGAATCAGGCTGACCAGCGTCTGTTTGTTATCTTTATGGTTAAGGTAAGTGTGCAGCAACGTATCCACGCTTTTCATAATGGCGCGCTCCTCAGCCAGCGATATACGAGCATTTTTACCGAACAGGGCCTGACGCAAGATGCTTTGATCTGCCGGACTTTTTTTCAGGAATTGCCCAAAATAATCGGTGGGTTTTTTGGGTATCGGACTGAATTTTTTATCTAGTTCTTTTTTCTTAAGCAAGCGATCACGAGCACGAACTCGATCATTCAACGGCTTCAGATGCAATTTCAGCTCACCTGCAGTGAACTCGCCGTCCTCCGCTGCTTTCATACTCAATCGGGTCAGCTGCATAATGCAGACCTTATCTGTGTTGAAAAGCCACTGCTCTTTTAAAAGCACCCTACCTGACTGATCCAGAAGATTAGCCAGTGATTGACGGTGATTACGAATACTGGCTGCCTTATAAGTTAGAGCGGCGAAGGGATTCTCGCGCTTGGGCATATAGACATAGTAATTACCCTGTCCGTCCGAGCCAGCGCGAACAATGGCCTGATCATTTTTTGTGCGGACCGCGTCATAGATTTCGCAGACGGTTTTCTTATTAATACCTGGCTGAAGTGCAACGACATCTCTTTTGTTTCTGGTGGCATGACCAACGGCTGGTTGCATCGTGATACTCCTTGATGTGATAAATGTTGATTTCAATTCGGCAGCAATTCAGGCTCTCAAAAAGTCTCTTTCGCTTATTTCAGGCGCTGTTTCAATGTCCGTAATGGCGTGAATTTCTTCCATTAATCGGCTGGCATGCTGGTGAAAATGCACAATGCAGTGCTGCAAGCTGGCAATAGTCCAGTCAGTTAGCGACACTTCGCTAATCAGCATCAACTCACCACTCGGACCTGTCAGCGCAACACGAAGTGAGTTGTCTTCTGCATGTAGCAAATTCAGGCAGAGCATGGTTGCGTAGATCTCTGCCTGATGCGTCTCTTCCGGTTGACCAAGCAGCGCCGACAAAAAAAGACGCGATGTCTCCAGATTGAAGGTCATGGCTATCGAAAGACCATCGCTGGATTGCAAAGTCCAGCTATCACTGGCTTCTTGTATCAATGAATCGATCCAGGATGAGCTTGGGCCCAAGGATTCCATCAACGCTTGCAAGTGGATAAGTGCGACAGACAAAACAGGCCTCGTTGATTGAAGTGTCGAAGATCGAACCAATTGTTCGCAGATAGGTCACGAACTCTCAAGTACGATGGTGCGGCCCCCATGAGCTATCCAAGAGAGCGCAGCTTAAGTCGCAAGAGTTGAATGTTGGTTCCAAGAACGCCGACAGAATTGTCGAACGAGGTGGCGAAAACAGAAAAAAATTATTGGGCGGCTGAGAACCGCCATCAGTCGCCGTGTGACGGCTTGCTACTACGCAAAGAGTCTGACAAAAGCGGATACCGCAGATGCAGGATGCTCGTGCTGATAAACACTACTAATAGCCGCTACCATGTCGGCGCCTTCAGCAACCAAAGGCGCTGCATTGTCAGGGGTCATGCCACCAATAACGCAGACGGGTAAAGCGATTGCCGCTTTGGCCCGCGAGACGATATCGACGGGTGTCGACACCTCATATTTTTTTACACGCGAAGGATAAAATCCGCCAAAGGCTACATAACTGGCGCCAGCGATCGCCGCCTCCTGTGCTCTTTGCAAATCACCGTAGCAAGACGCGCCCAGAATTTTATTCGGCCCGATGATGGAGCGGACTGCGGCCACGGTGGCATCAGTCCCGCCCACGTGCACACCATCAGCATCAAGCTCCTCACACAAGGCGAGATGATCATTAATGATGAAAGGCACCTTGTATTGACGGCAGAGCGCTTGCAGCGCCGTCGCTTGTATCAGGCGCAGAGCGTCAGTTGCGGTTTTATGGCGGTACTGAAGCAAACCTATACCTGCTTGCAATGCTGACTCGGTCACGCGCAGTAACTGATCGGTATCATCCCAATCAGGTGTGACCAGATACAAACCTTTCATGAAACCTCCGGAACTTGCATGACGGTTCGTGCAGGAATGCGCTGACCGTCTGCGATGGAATAAGCGTTAGACAGGGATACTTGCACCCACCGCTGTGATGTCGACAAGGCCTGTTGCATGTCCTGCCCTATGGCCAGACAAGCGGTAATCGCCGAGGCGAGTGTGCAACCCGAGCCATGAAAACCGCCGGCGAGGCGTGGCCAGCGCCATGATTGTTCATTCGATGCGCTGAACCAGGTATTGGTAATCTCATCGCCCTCGCCATGACCGCCTTTGATCAGAACGTGCGGCGTGAAGCGCAATAATTTTGATGCCTGTGCTGCCAGCGATGTTTCGCCATCGCAGAGCCGCATGGCCTCGGGCAGGTTCGGCGTAATCAGCGTTGCCAGGGACTGTAAAGGCCGCATCATGGCCACAGCATCTTCGCGCGAGAGCGCATCACCATGGCCACTGGCCAGTACTGGGTCGAGCACGACCGGCAAATCCGGTGTGTGTTGCCTGAGGCGGCTAATCGTCTGGGCAATCACGTTGACATTATCCTGACTGCCGGCAATGCCGATTTTGATCGCCGCGATTTGAAATTTTTCGCACAGGACGCGGACTTGTTCGCGCAAGATAGATGCATCAACCGCATGCACCGCCTTCACGTGATCATTGTCCTGAACGGTCAGCGTGGTCACGATGGTCAGCGCATGTGCGCCCATTGCAGCAATCGCTTCGATATCCGCCTGTACGCCAGCGCCGCCGCTGGGATCGAGCCCGGCAAACACCAGCACACAGGGACGCCTCATGCAACCCGACCCGCCATCGGTGATGAAGGCGATGCCGCAAAACGACGCGGAATGCGGCCAGCAAGATAGGCATCACGACCTGCTTCGATAGCCAGCTTCATTGCACGCGCCATACGAATTGGATCTTTGGCGCCGGCAATCGCGGTATTCATCAGCACGCCATCGCAGCCGAGCTCCATTGCAATCGCGGCATCGGATGCGGTGCCCACACCCGCATCCACCAGCACCGGTACCTTGGATTGCTCGATGATCAACGACAGATTCCAGGGATTCAGAATCCCCATACCCGAGCCGATCAATGAGGCCAGCGGCATGATCGCGCAGCAACCGATGTCTTCGAGCATCTTTGCCTGTATCGGATCGTCACTGCAATACACCATCACATCAAAGCCATCTTTTACCAATGTCTCGGCAGCTTTCAAAGTTTCGGGCATATTGGGAAAGAGGGTTTTTTCATCGCCGAGCACTTCGAGTTTGACCAGCTTGTGACCATTGAGCAGTTCACGTGCGAGCTGCAATGTATACACCGCGTCTTTCGCGTTGTAGCAGCCGGCAGTGTTGGGCAGGATGGTGTATTTCGATGGGGGTACGGCATCGAGCAAATTGGGGGCGTTGGGATCTTGCCCGATATTCACTCTGCGTATGGCGACGGTGATGATGTCGGCACCACTCGCCTCAGTGGCGAGGCGGGTCTCGTCGAGATCTTTGTATTTGCCACTGCCGACTAACAGGCGGGAGCGGTAGGTTTTGCCTGCGATGGTGAGGCCTAGGTCTTGGTTCACGTCTGTCATTTTCATTCAGAGTCCTTGGTGCGCCGTCAACGCCACTGGATCCCGGCCTGCGCCGGGATCCAGCGTCTTTCAACGTACGTTGGCAAGCAGCAGATCACCCACCACCAATCGCCCGCACAACATCCACTTTGTCGCCACTCGCAAATCGATGCTCACGCCATTTCGCACGCGGCACCACCTCACGATTAACAGCAACAGCGAGCGCCTGATTCGTCAGCGACAAGGCATCGATTAGGTCTTGCACATTGTCGCTGTCACTGATCACGCGCGCCTCGCCATTGAGCTCAATAGAGATCGTCGCGCTCATCATTACTGCTTGCGATACAACTCGGCACCGGTCTTCACGAACTCAACCGCTTTGACTTCCATGCCCTGCTTGAGCGCCGCGATTTCCGTGATACCTTCTTTGGCAGCGTAGTCGCGTACTTCCTGCGTGATTTTCATCGAGCAGAAATGCGGTCCGCACATTGAGCAGAAGTGAGCAACCTTCGCGGAATCCTTGGGCAAGGTTTCATCATGAAACTCTTTGGCCTTGTCGGGATCAAGCCCCAGATTGAACTGGTCTTCCCAGCGGAATTCAAAACGTGCTTTCGACAAGGCGTTATCGCGTATCTGCGCACCGGGATGTCCCTTGGCCAAGTCTGCTGCATGCGCCGCAATCTTGTAGGTGATGATGCCGTCCTTCACATCTACCTTATTAGGCAAACCGAGATGCTCTTTCGGTGTCACGTAGCAGAGCATGGCCGTGCCATACCAGCCAATTTGCGCCGCGCCTATGCCTGAAGTGATGTGGTCATAACCTGGCGCGATATCTGTGGTCAGTGGTCCGAGTGTGTAGAACGGCGCTTCGTGGCACTGCTCGAGTTGCAGGTCCATGTTTTCTTTGATCATCTGCATCGGCACATGGCCGGGGCCTTCGATCATGACCTGCACATCGTGCTTCCAGGCGATTTGCGTGAGCTCGCCCAGTGTTTTCAATTCACTCAGCTGGGCTTCATCATTGGCATCATAGATCGAGCCCGGACGCAGGCCATCACCCAACGAGAAAGCGACGTCATAGGCTTTCATGATCTCGCAGATGTCTTCAAAATGCTCGTACAGGAAAGATTCCTTGTGATGCGCAAGACACCATTTCGCCATGATGGAACCACCGCGCGAAACGATACCGGTCATACGCTTGGCCGTGAGTGGCACATAGCGCAGCAAGACACCGGCATGAATGGTGAAGTAATCCACGCCCTGCTCGGCCTGCTCGATCAGGGTGTCACGGAAAATTTCCCAGGTCAGGTCTTCGGCCTTGCCATTCACCTTTTCCAGCGCCTGATAAATAGGCACCGTACCAATGGGTACCGGTGAATTGCGAATGATCCACTCGCGGGTTTCATGAATATGCTTGCCGGTGGACAGATCCATCACCGTGTCGCCACCCCAGCGGATGGACCAGGTCATCTTTTCGACTTCTTCACCGATCGAGGAAGTCACTGCCGAGTTGCCGATGTTGGCGTTGATCTTCACGAGGAAGTTGCGACCGATGATCATCGGCTCGCTCTCGGGATGATTAATGTTGTTGGGAATGATCGCGCGACCACGGGCAATTTCACTGCGCACGAATTCCGGTGTTATTTCTGCGGGAATGGCCGCACCATACGACTGACCGGGATGCTGGCGGCCCATCAGCTCAGCCAGCTTCGCGCCATTCGGGCCCGAGGCTTTCAGGCTCTCGATGTATTCCTTGCGACGCAGATTTTCACGAATGGCGATGTACTCCATCTCGGGCGTGATGATGCCCTGACGCGCGTAATGCATTTGCGTGACGTTCTTGCCCGCGATCGCGCGACGTGGCTTGCGGTGCAGGTTGAAACGCAACTCGGCCAGCTTGGGGTCGTTCAGACGCTCGGTGCCGTACTGCGAGGTCGGTCCGGGCAATTCTTCGGTGTCATTGCGCTCGGCAATCCAGGCAGCGCGCAGAGGTAGCAATCCGGAGCGGATGTCGATCTTTGCTTCCGGGTCGGTGTAGGGGCCCGAGGTGTCGTACACATAGACCGGCGGGTTCTTTTCCGCACCGAAGGAGGCTGGCGTATCGCTCTGGCTGATTTCGCGCATCGGTACTCGAATATCAGGGCGTGAGCCTTGCACGTAGATCTTGCGCGAGTTCGGCAGCGCTTGAATCGCGGCTTCGTCCACCGTGGCGGTGGCGGCGAGGAACTGCGGATTGGCGTTCATGTGCTTCCTTTGCTTGTCAATTTGCGAAGGAAACGGTCAGGGAAGCAGGATGCTCGACTGTCGCTTTCCTACGCTGGCATTATCCAGATCAGGTTCGAGGGTATGTCTCACCTGCCGGACATTCGTTGGCAGGACCCCTAGCGTTTGGCTGTGGCAGGCACAGCGATTGTGATTATAGCCCTTGAGCCGCCGTGGCGGACGATCCGCCTGTGAGCCATCACAAATCTTCACCGCAATTATTCGCCTCGATTGATCCCCGGGATGATGTTTTTAAAAGCCGTTGGGCTCAAAATCGCCATTCCGGCGCAGGCTGGGATCTATGCTGATTCTGGTAGCCCAAACGCTGTTTTCGCTGATGAAAAATTCGCGGCGATCTTGTCGCGCGAAGAGCGCGCTGCCTGCTTCCCCGTATAATCTGCCGTTTCGAAAAATACCCGCAAAATCATGGAATTAGCCAAGGCCTTTGAGCCCACCGAGATTGAACAATACTGGCGCACCGAATGGGAAAAGCGCGGCTACTTCACCGCTACGCTGGACGAGGGCAAACCTTCGTTTTCCATCCAGCTGCCGCCACCCAATGTGACCGGCACCCTGCACATGGGCCACGCTTTCAACCAAACCATCATGGATGGCCTGACGCGCTATTACCGTATGCGCGGCCACAACACCGCCTGGATACCCGGCACTGATCATGCGGGTATTGCGACGCAGATCGTGGTTGAGCGCCAGCTGGATGCGCAAAAAATCTCGCGCCACGATCTTGGTCGTGAAAAATTTCTGGAAAAAGTCTGGCAGTGGAAAGAACACTCGGGCTCGACCATTACGGGGCAGATGCGCCGCATGGGCGCGTCCACCGACTGGAGCCGTGAATACTTCACGATGGACGACAAGATGTCGACCGCCGTCACCGAAGTGTTTGTTCGCTTGCATGAACAGGGACTGATTTATCGCGGCAAGCGGCTGGTGAACTGGGATCCGGTACTGGGTACGGCGGTATCGGATCTGGAAGTGGTGTCGGAAGAAGAAGACGGCAGCATGTGGCACATTCGCTATCCGTTCGCTGATGGCAGCGGCTATATGACGGTGGCTACTACGCGACCGGAAACTTTACTGGGCGATGTGGCGGTGGCTGTTGACCCAACGGATGAGCGCTATGCAGCGTTTGTGGGTAAATCGCTGAAGCTGCCTTTGACGGATCGCGAAATTCCGGTGATCGCCGACAGCTATGTCGATAAAGCTTTCGGTACTGGCTGCGTGAAAATCACGCCTGCGCATGATTTCAATGACTATGCCGTCGGACAGCGTCACGGCCTCGCACAAATCAGTATCTTGACGCTCGACGCAAAGATCAATGACAACGCACCGGCGGTCTATCAAGGCATGGATCGCTTTGCAGCGCGCAAGCAGATCGTCGCTGATCTCGATGCACAGGGACTGCTGGAGCTGGTCAAGCCGCACAAGCTGATGGTGCCGCGTGGTGACCGTACTGGCGTCGTGATCGAGCCGATGCTGACGGATCAGTGGTTTGTTGCGATGAGCAAAGCTGCACCGGAAGGCACGCATTTTCCGGGCAAGTCGATTGCCGAAGTCGCGCTGGAAAAGGTGGCGCAGGGCGAAGTGAAATTCGTGCCTGAAAACTGGACGACCACCTACAACCAGTGGCTCAATAATATTCAGGACTGGTGCATTTCGCGTCAGCTCTGGTGGGGCCATCAGATTCCGGCCTGGTATGACGACGCGGGCACCATCTATGTTGCGCGCAATGAGAGTGAAGCCAAAGCAAAGGCTGCGGCAGCGGGCTACCACGGCACACTCACACGCGAAGCCGATGTATTGGATACCTGGTTCTCGTCGGCGCTGGTGCCTTTCTCTTCACTGGGCTGGCCGGAAGAGACACCCGACTACAAGTTATTTTTGCCCTCGACTGTTTTGGTGACCGGCTTTGACATCATCTTTTTCTGGGTCGCGCGTATGGTGATGATGACCACGCACTTCACCGGCAAAGTACCGTTCAAGACCGTGTATGTGCATGGACTGGTGCGCGATGCACAAGGACAGAAGATGTCCAAATCCAAGGGCAATACGCTGGATCCGATTGATCTAATCGATGGCATCGGTGTTGATGAACTGGTGGCAAAGCGTACTGCTGGACTGATGAATCCGAAACAGGCTACCAGTATTGAAAAAGCCACGCGCAAGGAATTCGCCAGCGGTATCGCGCCGTATGGTACCGATGCGCTACGCTTCACGATGGCTAGCTATGCCTCACTCGGCCGAAATATCAATTTCGATCTCAGCCGCTGCGAAGGCTACCGCAATTTCTGCAACAAGCTGTGGAACGCGACGCGCTTTGTGTTAATGAACACCGAAGGCAAGGACTGCGGCCTTGAAGAGCATGGTGCAGAAGCTTGCGCGACCGGCAGTTATCTGGACTTTTCTCAGGCGGATCGCTGGATCGTGTCGATCTTGCAGCGGACTGAGGCTGAAGTTGAAAAAGGCTATGCCGAGTATCGCTTCGACAATATCGCATCGGCCATCTATAAATTCATCTGGGATGAATATTGCGACTGGTATCTGGAAGTCGCCAAGGTGCAGATTCAGCAAGGCACCGAAGCGCAACAGCGCGCAACACGCAGAACCTTGTTGCGCGTGCTAGAGACGGTACTGCGTCTGGCGCACCCCATCATTCCCTTCATCACCGAGCAACTGTGGCAAACCGTGGCACCGCTATCGGGCCGCACTCTGAACCCGGCGGGTGATTCGATCATGATGCAGGCGTACCCTGAACCGAATCTGAAAAAAATCGATGCGCAATCCGAAGCCTGGATGACAGAGCTGAAGTCACTGACGGACGCGTGCCGTAATCTGCGCGGCGAAATGCAACTCTCGCCCGCGCTGAAAGTGCCGCTGTTTGTCGAAGGTGCTGACCATGCGCGTCTGCAAAGTTTTGCCCCCTACCTGCAGGCGCTGGCCAAGCTCTCTGAAGTGCAGGTCGTTGACACGCTGCCTGAATCGCCCGCGCCTGTTTCAGTATCTGGCAGCACGCGGCTGATGCTCAAGGTCGAGATTGATATCACTGCCGAGCGCGAGCGTCTCAGCAAGGAAGTACTGCGACTCGAAGGCGAAATCACGAAGGCGAATGCCAAACTGGGTAATGAGAGTTTTGTCGCGCGCGCGCCGGCACAAGTCGTCGCTCAGGAAAAAGAGCGTGTACAGAATTTCACGGCAACGCTGGAAAAGCTGCGTGAACAACTGGCGAAATTGAAATAGGTCTTGGGGAGTAAACGATGCTGACAAGAGTTCTGTTGCTGATGGTGCTTGGGCTGACACTGATATCAGGTCAAGCCACCGACAAAGACACGCCCATTGGCTTGTGGCGAACGATTGATGACAAATCCGGCAAGGAAAGATCACTGGTACGGGTCACGGAAGCAAATGGTCAGCTGCAGATCACGATAGAAAAACTGTTCCGCGAACCGGGCGAAGAGTCCAACCCGCTCTGCGACAAATGCGCAGGGGAGAAAAAAAACAAGCCCGTGACCGGTATGCAAATCGGTAGCGGGCTGAAGAAGGATGGTGAGGTCTGGTCAGGCGGGGAAATTCTTGATCCGGAAAATGGCAAAACCTACAAATGCAAGGTGTGGTTGGAAGATAAAGGCAAGAAACTGCATGTGCGTGGGTTTATCGGCGTATCGGTGCTGGGGCGCACGCAGGTTTGGGTGCGCGAAGAGTAGTTTCTTCGCGCAGATCAGCAGGGTGGGTAGGCTCTTTACAGCTTCGTCTGCTCTGCGCTAAAGTCGTTACGCATTGCGTTAGTGGCTATTTCTGCTGGGTCTTGCGGATAGCGTCCAATTTGAAAAATGTCATTAAAAGATACTTGCCTTACTTCTATTCCCCAAGTACCGGCCACAGTCGCTCCTAGTTCAGGATCATTTTTGGTGAATTCTTCAATGTTTTCTATTCCTTGACGAACAGCACCTCGAATAATCTCATCATCAGCTCCATCATCGTAAGCATTATTAAATAATCTCACCTCTCGGATTGAGGTAATCACTTTCTGATCTGGTTCTACGCCGGGTATCAATGCCTTTATTACTGCCGCCACACCATTCGCAGACAATTGGTTGAAGCGCAAGTCAAAATGCTCAACAACGCTTGATTTCGCGATCGCTTGTTTTAATTCTTGGGCAGCCATATCGTTGAAACCAACATTCGATAGATAACAATGCGTCAAAGGGCCCCCACATGCGAATAGCTGTACCACCTCCTTGTGATTATCTTTGTCTTCAAAAAGAGGGTTTTCGCTAAGATCCAGCCGGTAAATCGTCGGATTGGCCGCCATGAATTCAATCAAAGGAGCCAAGTCTTTGCTGACGAGGTGATTACTAGATATGTCAAACACAATGGGACAACTGGCAGAGATGCTTTTCAGGCAAGGAATAACCTCGTTTAAAACCCGCTCGCGCCCAATGTTCTTTGCATCCAGCTTAACGACTTTTCCTTCGATCGACGAGATCAATGGCCCCACTTCCGAGCCCCATGTAAACGTCTTGAAATCTATATGAATTCCTTCAAACTGATCAAAAATATGAAGGTCAGGTCCTTGCTTTGCAGTGCTGGATGAGTTTGAAGAATAAAATGATTTACCAAATTCGGTAATCAGAGATTTTGATTTTGAAAAATCTTCACGCAATTTTTCACAATTTTCTTTCAAATTTTTTGCTTCCTGTTTCCATTCCGGATGCGTGAAGGCAAATATCTCAGGTCGCAGCACGGCGCCATTGGGGTGATTTTTGAGAAACTCTTGAAAGGAATGGCGTTGGCTAATGCTGACCGATCCAAAATGGAGTATTGCTCGTAACGCATCTGCTCTGGCTGCGCCTTGGCTTTGAAAGACTTGCTGCGTTAGCACATCGAATATCCGGAAAACAATATCCATGGGGACGACTTCCCATTCAAGACCCGTACCGTCTTTTTCGCGTGGCTTGATAGTAGGTTTATTTTGATCGGTTCGATTGGCAGATAAGTTTTCATCAATTGAGGGGTTTCCATTGACTTGCGTTGATGGCGAGCCGGCTTGGCCGACCCCACCTGTCACAGAGCTTTTCACTATGATTTCCCTTCAGGGTATAGGCGCACCTACGGACGGGCGCACACGGATCTGTGTGACCGAGCATGAAGAAAAGATCCGGAGAAGAGATACTGCCGATGTATTAATTAGCCGCACTCATTGGGCGGCAGTCTGGGTCAAGTGAAGGTCAGTCCGGCCGAACAAGAGGGTGATTGAAAGACCTTAAGGACTTGGAGCGTCTTAAGATTGAGATTCCCACAAATCTCCGTTAGGGCTCGTACGAGGCGCCGCCACTCCAAAGTGCTTATAAGCGGCCGGTGTCGCAATACGCCCGCGCGGCGTGCGCTGCAAATACCCCTGCTGGATGAGATAAGGCTCAAGCACATCCT
>CAZXDB010000039.1:0-18606 GCA_964639465.1 uncultured Bifidobacterium sp.
TCGTATGTTTAATTTTCAAAATCATGCGATAAACAATGAACGCCGCTGGATCCCGGCCTGCGCCGGGATGACGTTTAAAGAGCGGTTGCCTCCAAAATCGTCATCCCGGCGCAGGCCGGGATCCAGCGTCTTTGCTTTACCGATGAGCATTAGGTAGTTGCATGGCTTCCATGCGCGCTTCATAATCAAATTTAGCTACGCATTTGGCTTTTGCTGAGACGCCGTGTTTAAAACGTGCTTCCCATCGCTCGTTGTCCTGGCTGAACGGACCCTCACATCCCCAGCGGACTCACCCCAATCCACCGCGCATGCAGCCACAGCATGAACACCACACCCGCACCCAGTCCGACGACTAGCGTTACGAGGGTATTGGCCATGGCGCCCGACGGATACACGGTGGCATTGATCCGGTCACGACGGCGTGATGCCCTGAAGTCCACCACAGCCCAGAGCAGGAAGCCGCCAAACAACAGGACATCGGCCAGCGTGCCATTGGCGATCAGGTGCGCGAAGGCCCAGATTTTTACGCCGGCGATCATCGGATGCCCGATCTTCGCTTTGATGCTGTTGCGTGGCACATAGGCGGCGGCAAGAAGAATGAACGCTAGCAGATTGAGCAGCAGGGCCAGGTGGCGTGTCCAGATTGGTGGTTCCCACAGAACGATGGGTGTCATGCGCGCCTGATCATAGCCGACGATCAGCAGGATGAAGCCTGCGATCGAGAGGACGGTGATCAGGCCTTTCCATTTCAGCTCACCCAAACGCTCGATCATGCGAGTGCGCCAGTCGTCGGCGAAGACGCGGGTCGAATGAGGAACCAGGAAAAGAACCAAACCGGCGATTAGCAGGGCCATGACATCCTCCGAAATAGACAGTGAGCCGGAGTTTACCGGATGGCCGGCGGCGCCCGGTGAGTCGTTTATGATGTGTGCCGGGGCGACAGCCCGTCAAAATAAAAACTGAGGGAGAGGTTCATGCAGCAGGACACCATCCACAAGCGCCAGATTCTGGCGGCCGTCATCGGCAATGCACTGGAGTGGTATGACTTCGTGGTGTACGGCTTTCTGACCGTGATCATCTCGCGGCTGTTCTTCCCCTCCGACAGCGAGTACACGTCTTTACTGCTGGCGATGGCCACCTTTGGCGTGGGGTTTTTCATGCGCCCGGTGGGGGGCATCCTGATTGGCATGTATGCCGATCGCAAAGGCCGCAAGGCGGCGCTGCAGCTGATCATTCTGTTGATGACCATCTCGATCGCGATGATCGCTTTTGCGCCCACCTATGCTGCCATTGGCGCGGCCGCACCGTTGTTGATTGTGCTGGCGCGGCTGCTGCAAGGCATGGCCACCGGCGGTGAATTCGCCAGCGCGACCTCATTTCTGGTGGAGAGTGCGCCGCCCGGACGGCGCGGGTTTTATGGTTCGCTGCAAATGGTGGGTCAGAGCGTGGCAGCGCTCGCTGGCGCTGCAGCCGGCATGCTGATCACGCAGGGACTCACACCCGAGCAAATCGATAGCTGGGGCTGGCGTCTGCCCTTCATATTCGGGCTTTTGATTGGTCCGGTCGGCTTGTGGATACGGCGACATCTCAATGAAACCGAAGCTTTTATCGAAGCCAGCCAATCTACCGATGCGCCGGTGGGGCTGATGACTTTGTGGCGCGACTATCGCCGCAGTATTGCAGTGTCCTTCGGTCTGGTGGTGTCCGGCACGATCATGTATTACGTCGTGCTGATTTACATGCCGACTTATGCCAAAACACAGCTCGGCATTCCCTTGGGTGAGGCCTTTATCGCGCAGGTCGCGGGTTTGTTATGCCTGACGATCGGCACACCATTTTTCGGGATACTGTCAGATCGTATTGGCCGCCGTCCGGTGCTGATGCTGGCCTGTAGTTTGTATTTTGTGTTGCCGTATCCGCTGTTCTCATGGTTGCAGGCAGACCCCGGATTGTTTCGCCTGGCCATCATGCAGATTGTGCTCTGCAGTGCGGTGGCAGTCGGCTTTGGCGCCATTTCCACGGCGCTCGCCGAGCAGTTCCCGGTACGCATGCGCTCAACCGGACTCGCACTCGCGTATAACTTTGCGGTGATGCTGTTTGGCGGTTTTGCGCAGCTGATTGTGACCTGGCTCATCAATGTGACGGGTACGCCGTTGGCACCCGCGTACTACGTGATGTTTGGTGCGGTCGTGGGCTTGAGTGGGGCTTATTTTCTGACGGAGCGATTCCGTGATGACGTCTTGCATTAAACTTTCCGGCCATGCGGCTAATCCGTTCAATAAAAAAATGATGCGACACTTTCTGGTTCTCTTGATGTTATTGCTGGCGCAGCCTTTTGCGCAGGCAGAAGAACTGTACGGCCCCGAACTCGAGGGATTTGATTACCCGTGGCCAGAATACCGTTTCCATTTCACTTCGCAGCGCCAGGCGGTGCAGATGGCCTATCTCGAGCTGAAGCCAGAAAAGCCCAATGGTCAAACCGTCCTGCTACTGCACGGTAAAAATTTTTGCAGCGCGACCTGGGAAGGTACGCTGCGTTTTCTGCAGCAGCAGGGTTACCGTGTGATTGCGCCAGACCAGATCGGCTTTTGCAAATCCAGCCGGCCCGCTGCGTATCAATACAGTTTTCATCAGCTCGCGCACAACACGAAAGCATTGCTGGATTCGCTGGGCATCGACAAGGTCACCGTGATGGGTCATTCGACCGGCGGCATGCTGGCCACGCGTTTTGCGCTGATGTTTGCTGACCGTGTCGAGCAGCTGGTGATGGTCAATCCGATTGGTCTCGAAGACTGGAAAGCCGAAGGTGTGCCCGCGTTGTCGGTGGACGAGTGGTATGCGCGTGAGCGCAAGGTGACTGCGGACGCCATACGCAATTATGAGCGCAGTACCTATTACGTCAATGAATGGCGACCCGAATACGAGCGCTGGGTGCAAATGCTGGCGGGTATGTATCGTGGTCCCGGCGGTTCCACGGTGGCCTGGCATTCGGCGCTGTTGTACGACATGATTTTTACTCAGCCGGTGCTCTACGAATTTCCGCGGCTGCGTGTGCCGACCTTGTTACTGTTCGGCGAAAAAGACAATACCGCCATTGGCAAGGACATCGCGCCGCCGGACGTGAAATCCCGTCTGGGCAATTATCCCGCGCTGGCGCGCCGGACGGCCGCAGCGATTCCCGATTCAGTGCTGGTGCTGTTTCCCGAGCTGGGGCATGCGCCACAGATGCAGGATCCGGAGCGCTTTCATCGCGCCCTGATCGAGGGCCTGCGGTCCCGTCGTCCCTGAATCACCGCGGTCAGTAAATCAGGATGGTCTCTAAGCGATCATCATCAACAAACCACCATGCCGATAAACCACCATCCCCAAAACACCATGAGCCAGGCACCGAGTGCAGAAGACCAGTTTGATGAGCAGGCATCTCGCCGGCTCGAATCCATTTATCTCACGCCTGACGTGGCGGCCCAACGCGCGCAGGTGATGCAGTTACTTCAGCCGCAGCGGGGCGAGCGAGCGCTGGATATCGGATGCGGTCCCGGTCTGACGACTCAGGCGCTGGCCGAGGCGGTCGGTGAAGCCCGGGTCCTCGGCGTGGATATCGCGGCGCCCATGTTGTCAATCGCACGGGGTCGCTGCGCCGCGATGCCTCAGGTGGATTTCGAGCTGTGCGATGTGAATGCCTTGCCTTGCGAAGACGCCAGTTTCGATATCGCGCTGGCTTCGCAGGTCTATGAATATGTCGAATCGGTCGATGCCGCCCTTGCCGAACTGGCGCGCGTAATCAGACCCGGTGGACGGGCCGTGTTAGTTGATACCGACTGGGAGTCAGCGGTGTGGGCCAGCCATGATGATCAGCGCATGCGCCGTGTACTGGAAAGCTGGAATGAGCACATACCGCATCCGCAATTGCCGCGCACACTGAAGCGGCGCATGGAGCAGGCAGGTTTTGCGTCGGTCACGGTGTCGGTCGTGCCTTTGCTAAATGATGTTTACGATCGCCAGACCTATAGCGTCGGCATGATGGACATGATCGGCAATTTCGTCACAGGCCGCAATGGACTGACGGCGGAAGATATCGCTGCGTGGAAGGCGGATGCGGCAGCGATGGGTGCTGAGAACGGCTATTTTTTCAGTCTGAGCCGGTATGTATTTGTGGGGGAGCGTCGCTGAGATTCGGTGCAGCGCTTCATCACCCGGTAGCGAGGGGCAAGCCGCTTGCGATCAGGCTGGTGCCTGGGGCTCGTTCGGCGCAGAAGCGGAGCGCTGGTTGATCCACCAGCCAGCCAGTACCACCAGCAATGCACCCGCGGTACCGGTGAGACTCAGGTGAACACCGGCGTCATGAAAATCGAGCAGATCCATCGGTAACAATTCTGCCACTCGCAATTTGATGGCGATATCCGTCGAAATCATCGAGCCGCCCAGATAACCGAGCAGTGCTGCACCGAGTGTGATGACGGCGGGCACGCGCTCCATGATGCGGAGAATGACCGAGCTGCCCCAGATGATCACGGGAATGCTGACCATAATGCCAAACACAATCAGGACCAGCTTGTGATCGGCATGTGCCTGTTCTGCTGCACCGGCCACTGCAATGACGTTATCAATACTCATCACCAGATCAGCAATGATGACGGTTTTGATGGCGGTCATCAGACGATCACCGCCATCCACTTCATTGGCATCTTCTTCCTGATTCAACAGAAGTTTGACGCCAATCCACAGGAGCAGCACACCGCCGATAATTTTGAGGTAGGGCAGGGTGAGCAATGTGACGGCAAAGACAATCAGAATGATACGCACCACGATGGCGCCGATGGCACCACCAACGATGCCTTTGAATCGCAGATGCTCAGGCAGGTGACGGCAGGCAAGCGCAATCACGATCGCATTATCGCCACCCAGCAGAATGTCAATCAGGATAATCTGACCGACAACCAGCCAATTCAGCTGCTGAAAAAATTCGATCATGTACTTTCCCCGGGCGCCGCATTTTTATCAAGTACGATCGACAACGTTTATCGTTTTTTAAAGGGCTGTACTACCGAGCCCCCATGGCGTTGTCGGGCCGACGTTTAATTCGCTACTCTTTGATGCCTTTTTCTTCCCGGACCTGGCGGGCGATCGCTTCTACCTGCTCATCACTCATGCCGAACTGACGTTTGAGTACCTGCAGGCGCGCGCTTTCTTCTTCTGTAACGATGCCATCAGCCAGTGCTTCCCGGATCTCGGTTTCGTACATGATTTCGCGGCGCTCTACCTGAGCGGTGTACGCGGTGGCGACTACGCCGGTCAGAATGGCTGCCAGCGCAATCGCCAGCACCTGTGTCAGTACCACCAGGATCACGCCAAAAATTGTCTCCGGGTCAACGTTGCCCCAACCCGAAATAATGGTCAGCAAATACCATTTCATGGTGGCCGGAATCGAC
This sequence comes from uncultured Bifidobacterium sp., assembly GCA_964639465.1. Taxonomy (GTDB): domain Bacteria; phylum Pseudomonadota; class Gammaproteobacteria; order Burkholderiales; family Burkholderiaceae_D; genus Pernthalerella. Next base: position 5,430 of record CAZXDB010000039.1, read on the forward strand.
GGGAATACCTCGGGCTGCACATGACCTTCGGCGATATAAATCATCGACGAAAACAGCAGGCAGGAAATCAGCAGCAGGAAGATAGCGGATGTAAAAGAATCCCGTTCGGCTTTGACGGCTTCGATCAGATCCGACAATGCACTGTTGTAGCGTGATAGCTTGAAAATCCGCATCAGGCGGAACAGGCGCAGGAAGCGCAGATCCAGACCCGGGAACAGCAGTTGCAGATAAAACGGCAGGGTGCCGAAGAAATCAATGAAGCCGTAGAAACTGAAAATGTATTCCTTGCGACCGCGCCAGCCGCCACCTTCTTCTTTTTTGTATTTAACGCCGTAGGACCAGACGCGCAGCACATATTCCAGCGTGAAAATCATCACACTCGCCACGTCGAAAATATGGAAATAAGTTTCGTAGGCCTCGTGCAGTTCGTGCACCGATTCCAGAATGATCGCGACAACATTCAGTACCACAACGGATGCGATGAAGATTTCGCAGGCGCGGGCGGCCTTGTTCTCTACTGAGCCTTCCAGCAGTTCATAAACGCGCGTTTGCAGGGATTTCATAGTGATTTATTTGAGTAAGCCGCCGAATTATATATCCCACGCAATGTGATTTATGGAAATATTCTGTCTCAAAAATCGGTTGTTTATCAAGAAAGTTATCTATTTGATAGTTATCAATTGGGTTATGTGTGGCTGATCGATTGCCAATCCGGTTTTACAGGCGATACACTCCGTCGTGCAGACGGCTACCGTTTCGCGCATTAAAACGATAACAACTGAACCGGCGCAAAAGATCCATGCAGGCAGATATCAGCACGACAGCAGCTCCTTCAAGCGTTCGCCGGAAAATATACCGCTTGCTTCTGGATGAAACTTCCGAAGGCGGCGCGCGGGCTGCGATTAATCGTTTTATTTTTTTGCTAATCCTGCTGAACCTGCTGGCGGTGTTTCTTGAATCGGCCCCCGCCATCGAGGCTGAGTATCGTCAGTTATTTCACTGGTTTGATGTGTTCTCGGTCGCTGCATTTTCTGCCGAATACTTGTTGCGACTTTATCTGGCCCCCGAAGATCCCGAATTCGCTGCCGCTTCAATGCCGCGGCTGCGTTACGCCTTCAGTTTTCTGGGGATCATTGATTTACTCGCGATTCTGCCGTTTTTCCTGGGCTTGTTATTGGTGATCGATACCCGTGTGCTGCGGGTGATGCGGTTGCTGCGTATTTTTAAAATCACGCAGCTGATCCGCGAAGGCACAAGAGAGTTCATTGAACTGAATCGCGGCCGGACGGTGCGCCAGAAAGTCCATGCATTGCTATTTCCTGGCGAATACGGCGGGCGGCTGAGCCAGACGCTGGAGATTTTCCTGATTTTCTGGATTGTTCTGTCGGTGCTGTCGATTGTGCTGGAATCGGTCGACGGTATACGCATGCACTTTGCCACGCATTTCGCCTGGCTGGACATGGCCTCCTTTGTAGTCTTTGCGACGGAATATGCCTTGCGGGTATATGCCTACCCTGAAGAAAATCGCTCCGACAGCCCCGCGCTGCAGCGTTTCCGCTTTATTAAATCGCCGTCCGGATTGCTGGATCTCGTCGCCATCCTCCCATTCATGTTGGAGATGCTGTTCGGGGGTACGGTTGATCTGCGTTTCCTGCGAATCGTGCGCATGGTGCGGCTGCTGAAACTGGGGCGCTATTCGTCGGCGAGCGACACGATGTTTGCCGTGATCCGTAAAGAAACACCGGTTTTGCTGGCTGCCTTGTTCATGATTACCTTGCTGGTGTTCATGATGGCGGCTTTCGGTTATCTGCTGGAACGCGATGCGCAGCCCGATAAATTTGAAAACATTCCGCAGTCGATTTACTGGGCAGTGATTACGCTGGCGTCGGTGGGTTATGGCGATATATCGCCGGTAACGCCAGGTGGGCGTTTGATTACGGTGGTTCTGGCGCTGGTCGGTATTGGTTTGTTTGCGATTCCGGCGGCGATTATGGCTTCGGGTTTTACAGATCAGCTGCGCATGAACCGCGAAAAACTCAAGCAGGATTTACTCGCAGAGGCGCGCGCTGCTGCATTTGATGAGCAGGCAAAGGAAGCGTTTATTCACAATGCCCGACAACATCATTTGTCAGCCGCGGAAATCAATCAGCTCATCGTTGAAATAGAAAAAGGGGATGACAGTACTGAGAACTCTCGAGGCGAATTCGAATCGCTTGCGATGGCAGCTAAAAATCCCGAGTTCGCACTGGCGCAGTATCACACGCTGGTTTCACGCCTGCGTGAACTCGCTGCGGTGGCCGACGACGCCTACATCCGGCAGCAACTCGATAAACCGGGACGGGCGACCGATCTGGATCGCGCGATATGGCAGCAAATTGGCCGCTCACGTCCAGACTGAGTGTTGTTACCACCTTGAGGGAGCGCTGAGCCTATGAAAAAATTTGATCTGTGTGTGATTGGCGGCGGCCCCTCTGGGTTTGCAGCAACGATGCGCGGCCTGGATTTCGGCAAAAAAGTAGCGCTGATCGAAAAGAACAAGGTCGGTGGTGCCGGTATTTTCAATGGCGCGCTATCCTCTAAAACGCTGTGGGAACTTTCCGAAAATTATAAAAGTGTCCGCGAGACCGGACATGGCTATACCGTTCATGATTGTGAACTCAACTACACCGCCGTGATCAATGAAATGCATCGTGCGGTCGGTAGCAAATACACGCAATTGCGCGAGCAAATTAATTATTTCAAGCGCAAGGAACTGCTGTCAGAATTTCAGGGCCACGGCAAGCTGCTGAACAAAAATGAAATCGAAATCACGCTGGCTGATGGCAGCAAGGAAATCATCTGGGCTGAGAACATTGTGCTGGCCATCGGCAGCCGTCCGCGCTATCTGCCGCATATTCCTATCGATGAGAAAACCATTCTGACTAGCGATGGCATTGCGTCACTGCCTGATTTCCCGAAAAGTATTGTAATTTTGGGTGCGGGTGTGATCGGCTGTGAATTCGCGACGATTTTTTCCAACTACGGTCGTACCAAAGTTTTCCTGATTGATAAAGAAGATCGCATCCTGCCTTTCGAGGATGAAGATATCTCGGCTGCATTGGCGGGCAATCTGGAAAAAAATGGTGTCGTGATTCACCGTGGCTCGTCACTGGAGTCGATGAAAATCGTCGATGGCAAGGTGGAGTATGTACTCAATTACAAGGACGGCCGGCACGAAACTTATACGGTGGACAATGCGCTGATTTCCGTCGGGCGGGTTGCCAACACTGAAAATCTGGGTCTGGACGCTGCGGGAGTGCAGCTCAATGATCGCGGTTATTGCGTGGATGATGCGACTCAAACCACGGTGCCGAATATCTATGCAGTCGGTGATTTTACGGCGGATATTTCGCTGGTGAATGTGGGTGAGCTGGAGGGACGTTTTGCGGTGGAACGTATCTTTGGCAAGCCATCGCGCGATCTGATTTACGAAAATATTTCGACCATTATGTTCCTCAATCCCGAGGTGGCAGCGGTCGGTCTGAATGAGATACAGGCAAAGAAACACAAGATTCCTTACCGGATGGCGGTGATGAATTATCGCTACATCAACCGCGCCATCGCCATGGGCAAGACCGGTGGCTTCTTCAAGATTCTGGTCTCCGATGACGACGAGATGAAAATTCTTGGTATGCGTGTCATGGGCAATCACGCTTCCAGCACCAGTCAGGCGATCGCTTTAATGATCGCGCTGAATGCGGGCATCGATCAGCTGGCCGAACTGATTTTCCCGCACCCGTCGGTGCCGGAAGGTATACAGGAATGCGCGCGCATGTTGCGCGGCAAATCGATTGTGAAACCGGAAGTGTTCAATCTGGATCTGCGCTGCTATCGGGTGGATACGGAGGGGCGGGTAGAAAATTTGTATCACTGAGTTTTTTTGTGAGCCCTTGAGCTAATGCCAGATAGTGAAGGCTTTAAGTGGCTTGTGTACAACCAAAAACACTGGCCCCTGGCCTGCGCCCACTGCTGTCCGGAAGATTTTTGAAGTAAGGGTAATGGGTTCGAATTGGTTCGTGAATGCATCAGTTTAGGTTCACGATCAGGAATTTTTTCAGGAATACGACTAAAGTCACTGGATCCCGGCCTGCGACGGGGTGACGATTTTTAGGCTGATGGCTTTTCAAATGTCATCCCGGCGCAGGCCGGGATCCAGTGTCTTTCGAATTTTTATGTTTGAGCTTCACCGACTTCCATTAGCCCTCAGACAGCCTCTAGTGAATCAGCAAAAGCAGCTGAACGATCAGCATCACCAGCACCACCAGCCCCATTGCCGCCAGTGACCAGGTTTTTGCCTGCGTACCTGCATCACCCAGATGTCCGGCAATCCCATCGCGCAGGTAGCGAGTTACCATCGCGCGCAGTTGTTTCAGCGCGCTGGCGATCGGTGCCCAGATCGCCAAGCCCCATCGGATCAGCGCAGGCGTTCCGCGGCGCCACAACCAGTCCGTGTCCAGCGTAATGGTCAGCGTGCGTTTGAGGTAAGTTAGCAGCACGAAGAACGCGAGTCCTGAGAACAGCAGCAGCTGCAATTGCGCGACGACATGCGGTGCTGTGTAGGGCACATAAGTGCTCTCGTAAGGCAGGAGCTGATACAGCCACTCCGGCCAGATGCCGAGACCGATGCACAGGGCAGAAAGCAAGATCATCGCCCAACGCATGGACTGCGGTGGCTCCGTTGGCCGCAAGCCGGAATCTTTCTGGAAAAAGACGAACCACGGGAATTTGATCCCGGCGTGCAAGAACACACCGGCTGATGCTGCCGTCATCAGCAACCAGACCCATAGCAGGTGTTCATCAGCCGCCGCCTGCGAAATCATGGATTTTGAAATGAAGCCTGAGGTGAGCGGGAATGACGAGATGGCCAGCGCACCGATGCACGCGCAGAGGGTGGTTAATGGCATGCTGTGAAACAGTCCGCCGAGTTCGGAGCACTTGCTGCGACCGGTTTGCATCAGTACCGCGCCCGCTGACATGAGCAGCAGCGCCTTGTAAATGATGTGGGTAAATGCATGGGCGGCAGCACCATTGAGCGCGAGCTCGGTGCCAATGCCGATACCGGCGACCATGAAGCCCACCTGATTCACAATCGAATAGGCGAGGATGCGACGCATATCGTTTTCCAGCAGCGCGAACACGATGCCGTAGAAGACCATGAACAGGCCAATCCAGATCAGCAAAGGTTCGCCGGGGAATCCGCGTATCAGCGTATAGACCGCTGTCTTGGTGGTGAATGCCGATAAAAATACCGTGCCGCTCCAGGAGGCTTCCGGGTAGGCATCCGGCAGCCAGGCGGATAAGGGTGGTGCGCCAGCATTCAGCAAAAAGCCGGCCAGTATCAACCAGGCAGACCAGGAGTCTGCCTGCATTGCGCTGAAGGCGAGATCGCCGGTGTGCTGCACATGTCCGGTAATACCGGCCAGCAGCAATACACCGCCGAGCAAGTGAACGATCAGGTAGCGATGCGCGGCGCGACCGCTGGCTGCCGTGGCCGAACTCCACAGCACCAGCGTTGAGCCCAGCGCCATGATTTCCCAGAACACAAACACTGTGATCAGATCGCCCGCCAGCACAACGCTGATCGCGGCACCCGCATACACATAAGCTGAGGTGATTTCCAGACGGCTGGACTGCTTCAGCGCGAACAAGCCACCGGCAAATGCGGCCAGAGAAAAAATTGTGGCAAACAGGCGCGACAGATTGTCTCCCTGCAGCGGGGTCAGTGTGTAATCGAGGTAATGCAGTTGCCACACCGCGCCATCGGGCACTTGCCAGACCAGAGATAGAGCCAGTAGCGGCAGCGCCAGCTGCAGCAGGCTGCGCATGCCGCCCGAGACCAGCGGCAGCAGCAATGCGCCAGCGATCAGCAGCAGACCCGGGTGAATCACCAATTCATTCATGATGATCGTCACTGTCGTAATAGGTATCGGGGCGCTTGAGCCACCAACCGAGCAGCTTGGCGAACGCAATCATCGCCGCGCACACCAGAAAGCCATAGAGCGCATTGAAGCCGAACAGGTCATCCGCGCCGAAATGTGCGTGGATCGGCCAGATCCACTCCAGCACGAGTGTTGCGATGAGCACAATGATGAAGCCTGCCCACAGAATTTTATGATTGCCTGGCTGATCAAGCCAGTGAGATGCCGGTTTCATCAGATCTCCCTATCATTGCAATTGCCGCGCCAGCGACAACGGCCATTCGGCCAGAAAAAACATGGCGACGGTCATCAGCGCAGTGATACCCAACGCGATCAGCATGCCGGTGGGTGCCTCGCCGTGAGCGGGTGTGTCACGGTCTTCGGCCACAAAAAATGCCTGATACAGGATGGGTAAAAAATAAGCGGCATTGAGCAGCGTGCTGAGAATAATGACCACCACCGCAAACACCTGTTCGGCGGCCATGGCACCCGACAGCATGTACCACTTCGACAGAAACCCGGCCGTGGGCGGCAAGCCGATCATGGACAGCGCACCGATGGCAAACGCAGTCATGGTCCAGGGCATACGGCGGCCGATGCCACGCAATTCACTGACGCGGGTTTTATGGGCAGCGGTGTAGATGGCGCCCGCCGCAAAGAACAGCGTGATTTTGCCGACCGCATGCGCTGCAATGTGAAGCACCGCACCCGTCACTGACAGTGCGCTCAACAGCGAGGCCGACAGCGTGACATAGGACAGCTGGCTGATGGTCGAATACGCGAGTCGGCGTTTCAGGTTATCGGCATTGAGTGCCACCAGCGAAGCGATCACGATCGTCGATCCAGCCAGTAGGGTCAGCCAGCCGGTCACGCTGGCATCGGCGAGAAACCCGGTGCCGAAGATGTAAACGATCAGCTTGACCACGCTGAAGACGCCGGCTTTCACCACCGCCACCGCATGCAACAAGGCCGAGACGGGCGTCGGCGCCACCATGGCATTCGGCAGCCAGCCATGGAAGGGCATTAGTGCCGCTTTGCCGATGCCCAGCATGCACAGCACTAGCAAGACCAGCGCGGTGGTGTGCGACACCTGGCCTTCGAGAATGCCACCCAGTACGAAATCGGTGGTGCCTGTCAACGCCCAGATGGCGACCAGCGCCGGCAGCAGCAAGCAGATGGAGGTGCCCATCAGCACACCCAGATAGATGCGGCCTGATTTCTGTGCCGCTGCGTCGCCGTGATGCGTGACCAGCGGCCAGGTGGCCAGCGTGAGCAATTCGTAAAACAAAAACAGCGTGAGGAAGTTTCCTGACCAAGCGATACCCAGGGTGGCGCAGATTGACAGGGCGAAGAAAACAAAGAATCGCGTCTGATGCGCTTCCTCGTTGGCCCGGACATAAGCGACCGAGTACAGGGAATTCACCACCCACAATCCCGAGGCCAGCAGCGCAAACAGCAAGCCCAGAGGTTCGGGATGCAGTGACAGCGTCAGCCCCGGCATCAGCTCGGCGAGCACCACATCCGGCTGGTCACCCTGCATGACCGGACCGATCAGCGCAATCACGCAGGCCAGCAGCAAACCGGCGGTCACAAAGGTCATGGTCTCGCGCAAATTCGGATGGCGACCGGCGAGGCCGATCAGTACTGCGCCCGCCAGTGGTATCAAAAGACACAACAACAGCAGGCTGTCGGTCGAAATCATCGCGGCGCTCCCAGCATCAGCTCGACCGCGCCGGTGGCAGCGCCAACGGTGAAGCGTGTATCAATACCGAAGTAGACCGTCGCTACCACCAGCACCGCAGCGGGCAGCACCAGCGTGAACGGCAGTTTGCGAATCAGATGCGCATCGGCGTCCGGCGGTTGCAGGTAGGCGATTTCGACAAAACGCCAGACATAGGCAATCGCCAAAAGCGAGGATGACACGACCAGAAAAGCCAGCCACCACTGACCGTCGTTGATGGCTGCGAGCAGCAGATACCATTTGCTGATGAAGCCATTGGTGCCGGGCACACCAATCAGCGCGAGTCCGGCAATGACGATACCGGCACTGGTCAGCGGCATGGTTTTACCCAGACCCTTGAGATGCGAGAGCTGCGTCGAGCCGATCGCATAGGCGACGATACCCAGCAACAGGAAGACCGCACCTTTGGCGATACCATGATTGAATAGATGAAGCACCGCGGAGAGCAAGCCGGCTTCATTGCCGATGGCAAGGCCGAGCATGATGTAACCCACCTGTGCCACGCTGGAGAAGGCAAACAGCCGTTTCAAATCGGTCTGGTAGATGGCGACAAAGCTGGCGATGAACATGCCTGACAGCGCCAGCAAAATAATCAGCGGCCGCAGCGGCAACTGCGTGAAGCTGTCCTGTCCGAACACCGTGAAATAAAAACGCAGCAGTACATAAATGGCGACTTTTGTTGCAGTCGCTGCCAGAAATGCCGACACCGCCGAAGGCGCATACGCATAGGCGTTCGGCAGCCACTGATGCAAGGGGAACAGCGCCAGTTTCAGGAAGATGCCCACCGAGATAAAGGCCAGCGCCATCTGTGCCGGGCGGGTGTTTTGCGTCGCATCCAGACGGGTAGCCATATCGTTCAGATTCAGCGTGCCGGTCAGCAGGTACAGCATGCCAATACCGATCACGATCAGTGTGGCACCGATGGTTCCCATGATCAGATACCGGTAGGCAGCGAACAGGGCTTTGCGCTGTCGGCCCATCGCGATCAGCACATAAGTCGATAGCGAGCTGACTTCGAGGAATACAAAAATGTTGAAGGCATCGGCGGTGGCCGTAATGCCCAGCAGACCGGCAAGACACAACGCAAACATCGTGTAGAACAGGTAGTGCATGCGCGCCGGCAGCTCGATTTCGATACTGTGCAACGAAAAAATGACGGTTAGCAGGGCGGTGGCGCTGACCAGCACCAGCACGAAGGCATTGAGCTGATCAATTCGGTATTCAATGCCCCAGGGTGGGGGCCAGCTGCCCATTGCATAAGAAATGACGCTGCCGTCCTGCACCGAAAACCACAGCGACAGCGAGATGAACAGGCAGGCTGCAGAGACCACCAGCAGCAAGGCATACGCCAGATGACGTTGCCGCAGCAGCAGCGCCAGCGGCGCCGCGATCAGTGGCAGTACGACCTGCAATACCGGGAAATGATTCGTCATGCGGAAGCCCGGGTTGTGCGCTGATTTTCTGCGGCGATGGATGCTGTATTGGCGAGCTCGTCGGCAAGCTCATCGGCAGCCAGAATGTCCTCTTCCTCGATGCTGTCGTAGGCTTCGCGAATCCGGACTACGAGGGCCAGTCCGAGCGCCAGCGTGGCAACGCCGACCACAATCGCAGTGAGTATCAGCACATGGGGCAGCGGGTTTGAATACACGGTCCACTGCGGACTCAGAATCGGTGCGGTGCCACCGATCAGCTTGGCCGGGCCGATATAGAGCAGATAGACCGAGGTTTGAAAAATACCCAGACCCACCAGTTTCTTGATCAGGTTGCCGCGTGCGACAACGATGAACAAACCCGACACCAGCAGGATGAACGTTACAAAATAGGTGTAATAGCCAGTGGCACTCATCTCGGCGCTGTCCTTAGTTCTCAGTCATCCACGGAGCCGCGGGCCGCGAACATGTAGAAAATTTTGAGCATCACGCCACACACGGTCAGCGCCACACCCAGCTCGACCCAGAAAATGCCCCGGTGCTGCCCGAGCACGCTGTTGGCATCCAGCACGAAGTAGTCGAGAAAATTTCCACCCATGACCAGGCCGCCGATGCCGATGCCGGCATACAGCAACACACCCACGGCCATCATGGACTCCACTAGCCGGTCCGTCAGCACGCGGCGCGCATCAGACAAACCAAAAATCAGCGCGTGAAAAATGATGCCGGCCGCGAAAATCACACCCGCCTGAAAACCACCGCCCGGACCAAAATCCCCATGAAACTGCACATACAGTGCAAACAGCAGAATGAAAGGAATCAGCAAGCGTGCAACAACACGCAAAATCAGATCATTCGTCATCGTCACTCCCTTTGCGCCGGCGACGCAGCAGTGCAATGACACCGACGCCCGCAGTGAAAACAACCGTTGTTTCGCCCAGCGTATCGAAGCTGCGGTAGCTGGCCAGCACGGCCGTGACGACATTGGGAAGGTCGATTTCCTGCTGCATTTCATTGAGATAGCGCGGTACCACTTGGTGATGAATGGCGGCATTGGGATCGGAAAAAACGGGCAGGCCAACCACACCGATCATCAGTCCCGCTGCCAGCACGACCGAGATGCCCAGGGCCAGCCATGGACGATGCAGTGGTTTCGATTCTTCCGAGCGGCACAAATAAAGCGCGCCCAGCATCAGCACCGTTGAGATGCCGGCACCCACCGCGGCTTCGGTCATGGCAACGTCAACGGCATCCAGCGCGAACAGCACGGTCGCCATCAGAAAGCTGTACACACCGCCGAGCACGATCACGCCAAACAGATTACGGCTGCGGATAATCAGCCAGACGGTGACCAGCATCAGAAGCAGAAGCGTCAGGATGATCAGGCTGTCCATTAGTGCGAATCCTTGTCATGCAGGATGGGTTTGAGTCCGCGCAGCATCGCAACACGCGCTATCGCATGCGTTGCGGTCGGACTGGCGATGAAGAGCAGCGCGAGCAGTATCAGCAGCTTGAGCGTGATCAGCGAAAGACCGGCCTGCAGCATCAGACCCACCAGTATCAGACCGGCACCCAGCGATTCGATCACGCTCGATGCATGAAGGCGGGTATACAAATCGGGCATGCGCAACATGCCGATGCCGCCCACGATGCAGAACAAGCCGCCGCTGATCAGACAAAACCAGCTGAGAGCATTTATCAGTTGATCAGTGAGCAGCGTCATTGTTCGGGAGGCGAGGGCATGCCTGGGTCACCCAGGTCGCCATGTTTGAAAAATTTGAGGACAGCGATGGTGCCGATGATATTCAGCAGACCATAGACGATCGCCAGATCAAGGAATTCCGGTCGGCCATTCAGGAAGCTGAGCACGGCCAGCAGCAGCATGGCCACGGTACCGATGGTGCTGGCAGCCTGAAGGCGGTCAAAGACAGTGGGTCCCAGCGCCAGCCGTACCATCACCAGAACGAGCGTGACCATCAGAGCCAGTGTGGCAGAAAGTATCATTCGTGCCGCTCCAGATCGCGCACACGGCGGTCGGTTTCACTGTCGACGTCGCCATCGGCGCCGGAGGAGGTGAGTCCATGCACCAGGAACTCGGTGGCGCTGGCGTCTATGGTGTAGGTGCCCGGTGTCAGGGTGATTGAATTCGCGTGCACGACCAGGCCCAGCGCACTGGTCTGCGATGGCCGGAAACGTACGAGTGTCGGACTGATGGGCAAAGCCGGATGCAATATGATGCGCGTGACTTGCCAGGAGGATTTGACGATTTCGACGATCAGCCAGATCAGATAGCCGAGTGGTTTCAGATTCCATCGCAGTCCCCGGTCTTCTGCATCCAGCAGACCGAGCCGCAGACAAAGCAGCGTGACACCCAGAGCACAGAAAAAGCCAGCCGTCAGCAGAAACGGCGTGAAGAATCCCGACAGCAGGATCCAGAAGCCGTACAGCAGAGCGAAAACGAGCAGGAGACGCAGTTTTTTCATTGGGAGGCAGCTCTCGCAAACCCCGAATATTATCAAGGAATCATCGGCAGATCGACTCCGATCTGAACCGGGTACCCGATTGGCACCCGCCGGAATGCGTGTCAGCTGGTGATGTAATGCTGCAGCTGCTCAATCAGCTGCTTTTGTTCGGCCATCATCGCAAACACCACGTCGCCGATGGATACCAGGCCAATCACCTGTCCCGCCTCGATCACCGGCAGATGCCGGATTCTTTTTTCGGTCATGATTTGCATGCACTCGTCCATGGCCTGTCCGGGGCCGATGGTAATGGAGCCGTGCGTCATGACGGCTGAAATCAGCGTGGTTTTTGTCTGTAATCCTTTGAGCTCCACGCGTCGCGCATAGTCGCGTTCCGAGAAAATACCGACCAGCTTGCCGCCATCCACCACGGGTACGGCGCCAATATTGTGCTCGGCCATCAGTTCCAGCGCTTCCCAGACGCGCTGGTCAGAGCGGACGGTGCAGAGTTTGCGTGCAGGGTTGTCCAGAAAGGCTTTGATCGATTGCATGTTGTCTCCTTCACACGTTGATCAGATGCCTGCCGAGATACGGATGGCATCCATGCGCGACATGCGCCGGTGGAATCTGCAGGCAGGTGTTAAAAATATAACAGCAAGCTGCCGCGGGGAGCAAAAAAATCCGCTTGTCCAGATTCGACACAAGCGCGGGGCATCAGCGGGGTGGGACCGGCGCGTGCGGCCTCGCTGGAATATCAGGTTTCTTTGGCTTGTTTCTCGGCCCGGACTTCTTCCATCATCGCTTCCACCTGCTGCTCCGTGAGTCGGTACTGGCGACGCAGGCGGTCGAGTGTGTCCCGTTCCGCATCAGAGACCACGCCGTCGGCCAGGGCCTGACGCAGCTGCTGACCGAACGCGGCTTTCTTGCGAGACAGCTGGTTGGAGAAAGCCGACGCAACAATACCGGTCATGATGGCCGCCATACAGACGCCAAGAAAGCCCGTGACCAGCGCGATGATGTCGCCGGCCACCGTTAGATCTTCCACGTTACCGTAGCCTGAGGTGATGGTAATCACGGCCCAGTAAATGCAGTGCGGGATGGAGCCAAAGTGCTCGGGCTGATTGTGGCCTTCGGCGAAATACATCAGCGACGCCGAGACAATCGTCGCGATCAGCAGCAGGAAGAGGGCGGATGTGAACGCCTTTTTCTCCGAGGCGACCGCGTGAAACAGATCCTGCAGTGCGGTGTTGTACTTCGACAGTTTCAGGATGCGCAGCAGGCGCAGGACACGCAGCACGCGCAGATCGAGGTAAGGGAACAGGAAGTGCAGGTAGAAAGGTGCGGTCGCGAAAAAGTCGACCAAACCGAAGAAGCTGAAAACATATTCTTTGCGGCCTCTCCAGGCGCCGCCCTGTTCGGGGCTGTAGCGCGCGCCATACGACCAGGTTCTCAGCACATACTCGGCCGAGAAGAACATCACGCTCCAGAATTCGAATTCGTGGAAAAAATCTTTGTAGGCTTCATGAATCTCGTGCACCGAATCCAGAACGACCGCCGCACAATTGGTCAGCACCACAATGGTAATGA
>CAZXDB010000039.1:18706-22071 GCA_964639465.1 uncultured Bifidobacterium sp.
ATCACCTGATCGCGCAGCTCGTTACCAGCATCCTGCATATTGTTGAGCTTCTCTTTGAGCGTCTCGCCGATGGCGAAGGTCTCGTCAATAATCTTGCGTGTTTCAGTTGAGCTGTTCCGAATGCTCTTGACGACCTCCTCGATCTCGTTCGCGCGCATCTCGTTGCCATGATGCGATGCGGTATCCATCTGCTGTTTGAGTTCGCCATCCAACCACTGACCATTGGAGTCAGCGATTTCGTCGATGTAGTTGACCATCTCTTCATTGAGCTCGTAGAAGGTCTCGCTCACTTCGCCCAGCGCCTTGATGGCATCCGCCATTTTCAGTGCGATGGACGCCATCTTGCGATTGATCTTGCTGCGGTGGTCGAGGTACTCGACCTTCACTCGGTTGGCCATAGAGAGCTGAAAGGCTTCCTGGTCGGTGTTGGTCGGGTTCAGTTGCTCGATCATCATCAGACGGTTGCGGAACAGGTCATCCGTGGTGCGCATGATGAGTTCACGGTTACCGCCGGCGTTGACCAGATAGCTCTGCTGGGCGTCGGTAATGTTTTCCTCAATCGTGCTTCGTGCAACCTGGATCTGGCCGACGTTGAATTGAACAATCGCCTCGACATCGAAAATCGCGCGCTTGTTTTTTGCGATCATATTTTTAATTACATCACTCATGAATATCTCCTGGTTCGAGTGGCTGTTGTATAAGGTTTCGCAGACCGGGCGTCAGACGCCCACGTGCGACTCTTCCGGCAACGCGATGGGGCTGGAGCGGGTCAGGCGATTCACAGTGATCACGCCCTTGCCTTGCTCGTCCATGTTGGCCTCTTCATACAGCATCCGGTAAATGTAGTCGGCCTGGTCAGCTGAGACGGTGGCATGCAGAATCTCAGTCTTGGGAATCTCCGGCAAATTGCCTGCGAGAGAAGCACGACCGATCGGGTTCCCCCGAACGCTATAGAAATAGCATTCGTTGATGCCCTTGTGATGCAGCAGCTCCATCAGCTTGGATGCACCGCCTTCATAAAGAATGCAGGTGATCTGACGCGTGTAGTCGATGTACGGAATATCCGGTTTATCGTTCTGGCTCATGATGTTGTCCTGTCGTCGTGTAGGCGATTAGTCTTTGAGCAGATTCGGCGGGATGTAGGTGGCCGCCTGCAGCAGTGGCGTTACATAGATGTAACCCATGCCCGGTGTATCCAGCCTACCTGCCAGGAACATGCGCTCGAAAATGCGATCGGTCTGGTCTTGCGGGACCATTACGCTGATCACTTCACGCTCCACGTCAACAGCCACACCCAGAATACCGAGGCGCTCGCGCACACCAGTACCGATGCCCATGTGCACGGTTGAACCCTGCACGCCCACTTCCAGCAGGGAGCTGTTAATTGTGTCGGCCAAACCCTTTTGCACGACACAGGTAATCAGCGCTACCTCGCTGATATTGGTCACTTTACGCTTTGCCATTCGTTTCCCCTTTTTCTATTCTGTTGATTCGGTGATGGTTGATCAGGCCTGCGCAGCAGCCATCTCCCGCTTGACTTTGTACTGGACGTAGACGCCGAGTGCCAGCACCGCACAGATTGGTGCGATCGATGCAGCGGCGAGAATGCCGAAGCCCTCGACAGCTTCCACCGCACCGCCCAGACCCAGGCCCATCGCGAGCACCAGCGGTACCGTCACCGGTCCGGTTGTCACCCCCGCGCTGTCCCAGCCGATATTGACGAACTCTTCGGAGGACATGGCCGTCAGGATGATGCCGATCGCATAACCCGGTATCAGGATATAGAGCAGATTGAAGTTGAACATCAGTTTGGCTACGCCAAGCGTGATACCCGTGGACACACCGAGTGCCACCGAGTACATCAGCATGGATTTCTTGAATGAGCCATTGGTCATGTTTTGCACGGTGAGTCCCAGCGCGTTCAACGCCGGTTCAGCCATCGTCGCGCCAAAGCCGAGAACAAACGCGAAGATCAGTGCAATGATCGAACCCCAGACCGGGCCATACAGGTTGCCGTAGGAAGGATCGTCACCCGGCAACAGCAAACGCTCAGGAATCGAGATGGTCTGGAATGCACCTGGGATCAGACTGCCAGCCTGATCGCCCAGCGAGGACAGGCCGTACAGCAGACCGACGTTAAAGGTACACATACCGACCACCGCCAGCACCAGGCCATAGCAGATGATGAACGCATTCGGCAGACGCGAGCGCAGGATGCCAAACAGAACAAACATCAGGAAGATCACCAGTGGCACAATCGCCTGCACGCCGTCTTTGATCGGACCCATCAGAATCTTGTCCCAGGTGGACATATCGCCACCGCCGACGTTCTTCGCTGCTTCAGCCACGGCCATGTTAGCTGCCTTCATTTCCTCCGGGCTGACGGTCATGCCGAAGTAGACGCCCAGTGAGAGCACCGCGATGATCGGAAACAGCGACGCGAGCGTCACGATACCGAAACCGGACAGGGAACTGTCGCCTTTGCCGCCGGAAGAGGCGATACCGATACCCAGCGCCAGCACCAGCGGCACAGTGACCGGACCGGTGGTCACCGCTCCGCAGTCCCAGGCGAGACCGACGATGGAGGACAGGTTATCGTTCATCGCGCAGATCGCGGTCAGTATTGCAACCGGCGCCAGCGACATGTAGATCAGCGGCTTCAGGCTCCAGCCATACAGGAAACGCATCGAACCGATCACCGCCGCCAGACCGACGCCAAAGCCCACCAGCAACACGGTGGATTCCGTCTGGGCCATCAGCGCGTAATAAAGCAGCGGGGCTTTCTCTGGATCGACCATCGAGCCGGCGATTTTCAGCGTACCAATTGCCGGTTCGGCGTAAGTTACGCCGATACCCAGCAGGCCGGCAATGAGCAGCACGCCGACGAGCGGAAGTTTTTTCGGCAGGGTGTTACCGATGATGTCACCGAAGGGCATCAGGCCGAGCTTCAGGCCTTCCATGAAGATCATCAGGCCAACGATGACGGCGACCAGACCAGCGGTGATTTCGAAGGAGCCGGTAACGGAGCGCTGCAAAATCAGAATCTGGAACAGCACCAGGTACGCAGCGAGCGGCACGACCGCCTGCACCTGCTCCATGAACCGCACGCTGAGGTATGGTTGCAGCAGGTTATAAATATCGGAACCTGCCAACTTCATTTTCTCTGGCTTCATCGGGATTTCATTCCCGTTTTTGTCTAGTTTTGGCTTCGGTATTAATTCCGAGTAGCT
Source organism: uncultured Bifidobacterium sp. (assembly GCA_964639465.1). GTDB lineage: Bacteria > Pseudomonadota > Gammaproteobacteria > Burkholderiales > Burkholderiaceae_D > Pernthalerella. The sequence goes on from CAZXDB010000039.1 coordinate 21,937, forward strand.
GATCGAGTCGGAATCGACCGTCACCGCTTGCACGTAATCACCGAAGCGTATGTTCTTTGCCATGCTCCCCCCTTGTTATGAAATGTTACTACTTGGCAAGAATACTAGATGGGATCAGGCGCTGACAATCAGTAA
>CAZXDB010000040.1:0-21998 GCA_964639465.1 uncultured Bifidobacterium sp.
AGCTCTGAGCGGACAAGCTCGAGAAGATTATCTCAAGTCGATCAAAGCTTACGGCGAATACTTCGTCAAACGGGGAGCAAGTCGGGAAGAGTGGCAGCGTGACTGGGTCGCCTGCGGGGGAAGGTCCAATGGGCAATTTTCCGGCGGTGCTCCCCCTAGTTCAACCACTGCTGAGATCTTTGCGGCGATAGACAAAGCTCGCACAAAATTAGATGCCTGTATGAAATCGAAGGGCTATGAATATCAAAAAACCGGCTCATAGCGTTCGAGTCTGCTGCGCGCACGGACGCAATCGAAGGGCTATGAGCATCAAAAGGGTCGCGTCTCCACCCAAGCCTCCGGCGTCATGATCTGAAACAAACCCGCCTTCTGGGTTTTACGTGCGAGCTTAAGCAGCGCCTTGTCTTTGGTAATTAAAACGGTAGCAGCGCTCTGCCAGGCGAGCTCGATAAATTTCTGGTCGTCCGGGTCGCGGCAGATCGGAAGCCGGATGGACTCGCTCGGTTCGGATGGGGTAAACGGTTTAATTAGCTCATCAAACGCTGCACAAACGGCAGCCTGCATCTCCGTATCCAGTCCCAGATGCGCATAGCCGAGCACGATTTGCCATTCCATTCGGCAGTCTGCGCGAGTCACCGCTTCGACGTCGCCCTGCATTAGCGCCTGCATCAACCGGCCCCAGCGGGGGTCGCGAAAGACAAACAGGTCCAGACAGACATTGGTGTCGAGAACGATGCGTTCGGGGGATTTGGGTATCATTCGGTAAATTTTTCTTGGTACTGCCCTATGCTCATCGTTCTGTCACCCGCAAAAACGCTGGACTATGAATCGCCGCTGACCATCAAAACTCACAGCCAACCGGATTTTATCCCGCGCTCGGCGGAGCTGATCTCGTTATTGCGCGAGATGTCGCCTGCCAAGATCGGCAGTCTGATGAAGATTTCCGATTCGCTCGCGCATTTGAATGCGGCGCGTTATGCGAACTGGTCAAAAAAGTTTAATTTTGATAATTCCCGGCAGGCGCTACTGGCCTTCAATGGGGATGTCTATGAGGGATTGGATGCCGCGACGCTGAATGAAAAACAGCTGGTCTGGGCGCAGGATCACCTGCGTATTTTGTCGGGCCTGTATGGCGTGTTGCGCCCACTTGATCTGATGCAGCCGTACCGGCTTGAGATGGGTACCAAACTGCCGAACCCGCGCGGCAAGGATTTGTATGCATTCTGGGCCGCCGAAGTGACCAACGCACTGAATGCCTCGCTTCAGGCTCAGAAAAGCAAGGCGCTGGTGAATCTGGCGTCGGAAGAGTATTTCAAATCGGTGCAGACCGAGGCGCTGGCCGCGCCGTTGATCACCCCAGTGTTCGAAGACTGGAAGGGCGGCAAGTACAAGATCATTTCTTTTTACGCCAAACGCGCACGCGGTCTGATGGCACGCTTCGCGATTGACAAGAAAATTACCCGACCGGAGCAATTGAAAGATTTTGACAGCGAGGGTTATACGTTTGAGCCGAAGGGCTCGGATGACGGGCGCTGGCTGTTCAGGCGCCGTATCGCTGACTAAGTAGCTTTGTATTTTTAATTGTCACAATCAGTGAATCCAGCTTCTTTGCTTGCTTGACGAGCACAGCGCCTGTTCCTGATTCACAATCAAATTCAGCGCCGCACTGAGCGACTGCCACCTACCACCACCTACCAGAACTTCCACCATGATTTCGGCGCAGCTTCCTGATCCGGAGCGCGTACGGTGGAGCTGACCTGATAGTTCAACTGAAAAACCCGCTCGGCGTCATCGCGGAGGTCCGTCAATCCGAGTGCGTTGTAGGCTTGAATCTGTATGCGCAGCGCATTGCGTACGGAGGATGAGGCGGGATAGTCGCGGATGACCACTTGCGCACGGTTGGCTGCTGCTACGTGCGCGCCCTTCATCAAGTAATAGCTGGCGACATGCACTTCGTACTGCGCCATGGCCTCGATCAGATACCGTAGTCGATCGCGTGAGTCTTCTGCATACTGGCTGTCGGGGAAGCGTTCCACCAGCTGTTTGAAAGCCTCGAAGGCAGCGCGTGCCGCTTTTGGGTCGCGTTCGGTCAGATCTTGACGGCTGATGAAATCGAACAGCGATTTCTTGTCGTTGAAATTAGCCAGGCCGCGCAGGTAATACATGTAATCGACGCTGGGATGGTTCGGGTGCAGTCGAATGAAGCGCTCCACGGCCGCCAGGCATTGCGCCTGATCATTCTGACGGTAGTACGCATAAGCGATGTCCATTTGCGCCTGCTGCGCAAATTTACCGAAAGGGTAGCGAGACTCGAGTTTTTCGTAATACTTGATAGCTTTTTCGTAGCCACCTGCCTGCAGCTCTTCTTTGGCCTGGGCGTATAATTTCTCCGGCGACCAGCCTTTGGTTTCATCGGCTTTTTCACCCAGTGAGCCGCAGCCCGAGAGCAGCAGGGCCAACGCGAACACAGCATATTGCAGGAAAGTCTTGAGCATGGGACGGCACGTGAGCAAGTCGGAAACGACGCCGATTATAGCCGATGGACTCACCTTGAAACGACAGAACATGAATGACCCCGCAGCAGAGTACGATGACGAAATCCTGGCGGATGCCGGGGATTTCGATGCCAGCGCCCCTGCCCCTGAGCATGCCCCCGACCTCGCTCCCCTGACGTTCACGATCAGCACGGACCATCGCGGCACCCGGCTGGACAAAGTCCTCTCACTGTGTCTGCCGCAGTTTTCGCGTGCGCGGCTGCAGCAGTGGATAGAGCAGGGTTTGGTCAGTGTGGATGGCAAGCCTTCGGGGGTGCGCCAGATCATGTTGGGGGATGAGCGCATTGTTGTGTCGCCTCAGCCCGACCCCTCGACGGTGTCATTTGTAGCCGAACCGATATCGATGACGGTCGTGCATGAAGATGATGCCCTGATCGTGATCGACAAGCCGATCGGTCTCGTCGTGCATCCAGCCGCCGGCAATTGGACCGGCACCTTGCTCAATGGCTTGCTGCATCAATGGCCCGCGCTGCACGGCGTGCCTCGCGCCGGCATTGTGCATCGTCTCGACAAAGACACCAGTGGTCTGCTGGTGGTCGCCAAAACGCTCAGCGCGCAAACCAGCCTGGTACGCCAGCTGCAGGACAGGAGCATGAGTCGTCAGTATCTGGCGCTGGTATGGGGGCAGCCGGTGTCTGGCGGACGCATCGAGGCGGCGATTGCACGTCATCCCCGCGAGCGCACCCGAATGGCAGTCAGTCAGTCGATGCTGGCCAAGCCGGCGGTCACGCATTACGCACGGCTGGCGGTGGGTACGCTCGACAGCAAGCCTGTGTCTTTGCTGGAATGCCGTCTGGAGACCGGTCGCACTCATCAGATCCGCGTGCATTTGCAATCGATCGGTTTTTCACTGGTCGGCGACGCGGTGTATGGCAAATCTCACTTGGCGGCCTTGTTCCCGCGTCAGGCCTTGCATGCCGAGCGTCTGGGGCTGATTCATCCGTCCACCGGCGAGCCTTGCGAATGGCATGCGCCTTTGCCGCCCGATATGGCCGAGCTGCTGAAACGTTCGGGCATCACTTATTAAATGCAGACCCTGACCGTCGTCTGGCCTGATTTGCCCGCCGGGGTGGGTATGCTTTCAACGCTTCGCAGTGGTGGCGTTAGCAGTGGGCGCTACGGTGCTGTTGGCGTCAATGGCCCTCACGACACTCGGGAACCTCACCATTCAAATGCTGGCACCGACGGCGGTCGTGTAGACGGCAGCGATGGGATGACTAACGGCGGGCTCAATCTTGGTCTGCATGTCGGTGACGATCCGGCCTCAGTCGAAAAAAATCGTCGCCTGCTGCGCGGGCAGCTGCCTGCGGATCCCGTCTGGCTGACGCAGGTGCATGGCACCCGGGTACTGGATTTGTCATCGGCGTTCGCACCCGCACCGGCTCACCCGTTGTCGCACGAGGCGGATGCCAGCATTGCCTCCGAACCCGAACAAGTGTGCGCCATCCTGACCGCCGATTGTCTGCCTGTGCTGCTGGCGGATTATCGCGGCACGCAGGTCGGTGCTGCCCATGCCGGCTGGCGTGGACTGGCACAGGGCGTGATCGAGCAAACGGTCGCCGCCCTGCGTGCGTCGGGGGCGGATCAGCTGACGGCCTGGCTGGGCCCGGCGATTGGTCCGCAAGCGTTTGAAGTGGGCAGTGAGGTGCGTGAGGCCTTCGCGCATCTAGGGCCCGAGGCCGAGGCAGCGTTTGTGCCAGTGCCGGACAAGACAGGTAAATTTTTCGCTGATTTGGCGGGATTAGCGCGCATCGCGCTGCTGCGATCTGGTGTGACGCAGGTATCGGGTGGTGGAGATTGCACGGTCAGCAACCCGGCAAAGTTCTATTCCTTTCGCCGAGATCAGATCACTGGCCGCATGGCTTCGATGATCTGGATCAAATAATTCAAACGTTTTCGCGTTTATCTTCTTGCACCGTTTGTTGTTGCTCTTGCATTTCTCGTTGCCGTAATCGTTCCTGTTCGCGACGACGACGACGTTTTCCGGTACCGCCGATGTACACAATGATCGACACAGGCAACACACCATAGAGGAAAAACGTCATAATGCCCGCGACAAAGGAGTCTTCGACGACGGACATCATCAGCACGACGTAGATCCAGCCAACCACAGCAATATGCATGATTTTCTATTTTCCGAAGTTCGTGGTTGCCGCCCGTCGCTGATTTTCTCTGAGCGGGCACAATTGATTCGGATGGCATCCTATCATCGTCCCCGCCGGGCAGCAGGCGCCTGGCAAACTTCGCTAACCAGCACGGGAAAAAGTCATGAGCCAATCGGACGATAACCACAACGCATCGCAAGGCAGTGCAGCGCAAGACTGGCTGTCTCAGCTCTCCGACCCCAAAGCCTGGCAATCGATGATGAATGTCATGCAGTCGGGGATGGCGGGGATGTCCGGAATGTCGGGAATGTCGGGAATGTCGGGAATGTCGGGAATGTCGGGAATGTCGGGAGCGACAGGTCCGGCAGCGAGCTCAGCGCTCCATGCGATGGTGCCCCCCGAAAAGCTCGCGCGGCTGCAAAGCGATTACATGAATGAAATGTCGCATTTGTGGACCGGTCTGATGTCATCACAGATTCCCGACATCAAAGACCGGCGCTTCTCAACCCCGGCGTGGAAATCCAGTCCTTATCATGCGTTCACTGCAGCGACTTATTTGCTCAATGCGAAATTCATGAATGCTCTGGCTGATGCCGTCGAGGTGGACGCGAAAACCCGGAAAAAAATTCGCTTCGCAGTCCAGCAGGGAATCGACGCAATGTCGCCATCGAATTTTTTGGCAACCAATCCCGAAGCACAGCAAAAAATTATCGACACCAAAGGCGAGAGTCTGACGCGCGGCATCATGCACATGGTCAGCGACATGCGTCGCGGGCATATTTCGCAAACCGATGAAACCGCATTTGAAGTTGGTCGTAACGTCGCCACCAGCGAGGGTGCGGTCGTGTTTGAAAACGAGGTGATGCAATTGCTGCAGTATCGCCCGCTAACCCCCAAGGTCTACCAGCGTCCGCTGTTGATCGTGCCACCCTGCATCAATAAGTTTTACATTCTCGATTTGCAGCCCGATAACTCTTTCATCCGCTATGCAGTCTCGCAGGGACACACGGTGTTCGTGGTGTCCTGGGTGAATGCAGATGAATCACACCACAACACCACCTGGGATGACTATATCGAGAGCGGCGCTATTGCGGCGATTGAAACTGCGCAGGCGATTAGTGGTGAGAAGCAGATCAATGTGCTTGGTTTTTGTGTTGGCGGCACGATCCTGACGACTGCGCTGGCGGTGCTGGCGGCGCGCAAAAAAAAGCCGGTATCCAGTATTACGTTGCTGACGACGATGCTGGATTTTTCCGATGTCGGCGGCATTGATATCTACGTCGACGAGGCCCAGGTGCTGCAGCGCGAGCAGGCGATAGGCAAGGGTGGACTCATGCCGGGCCGTGATTTTGCTGTGGCGTTTTCCAGCCTGCGGCCGAATGATCTGGTGTGGAATTACGTCGAATCGAATTATCTGAAGGGCGAAGATCCGCCGCCCTTCGATCTGCTGTACTGGAATGCGGACAGCACCAATTTGCCGGGACCGATGTTTTGCTACTACCTGCGCAACATGTACCTGGAAAACAAGTTGCTGATACCGGGTCGGCTGTCGGTCGCTGGCGATCCCGTCGATCTGGGTCGCGTGCAGGCACCGGCCTTCATCTACGCCTCGCGCGAAGATCACATCGTGCCCTGGGCCAGTGCCTATGTCAGCACCGGTCTGATCAACAGCGGCAAACGCAGCAATAATCGTTTCGTTCTTGGCGCCTCCGGTCATATTGCGGGTGTGATCAATCCGCCGGCCAAGAAAAAACGCAGCTACTGGACGCATGATGTATTGCCGGTGGCGGCTGATCAGTGGCTGGCGGAGGCGACTGAACATCCGGGCAGCTGGTGGCCCGAATGGGCAGATTTTTTAGGCAGCCATGCGGGCGAACAGGTCGCTGCGCCGAAGAAGTATGGCAGTACGCGATTCAAGCCGATTGAGCCGGCACCCGGCCGGTATGTGAAGGTCAAAGCGGCCTAGAGCCCTCGCCCCGCCGGTAGTGGCTGCTCCGGCCTGTTTTCATAATGAAAATGGCCGGGTGGCACCCCTTGCTTTGCGCCGCAATATTCTCAGGCAGGGCGGTCAGTATCCCGCCCAAGCTTTTGTTTTTAGGCACTATAATGCGCGCGAAGGGGCGAAAGACCCCGCCTTTTATTTATAAAATCTTGCGTGCGCATTGCAATGCAAAATAACCGGGACCCCCGTCATGACCACCACAAAGAAGGCCAGCGAGCGCCTGATCAAGAAGTATCCTAACCGTCGTCTGTACGACACCCAGACCAGTTCCTACATTACCCTCGCAGATGTGAAGCAACTCGTGTTGGGCAATGAGGATTTCGTCGTTGTCGATGCAAAATCCGAAGAAGACCTGACCCGCAGCATTCTCCTGCAAATCATTCTGGAGGAAGAGTCCAACGGTCAGCCCATGTTCTCCAGCTCGGCGCTCTCGCAAATCATTCGGTATTACGGTCACACCATGCAAGGCATGATGGGCTCTTACCTGGAAAAGAACATCCAGGTTTTCATCGACATACAGAACAAGCTCGCTGAAAATTCCAAAGGTCTGATGGAGGAAAAATCTTTCAGTCCTGAAATGTGGACGCAGTTCATGAGCGTACAGGGGCCGATGATGCAGGGCATGATGAGCAACTACATTGAGCAGAGCAAAGGCTTGTTCATCCAGATGCAAGAGCAGATGCAGAGCCAGTCCAAAAACATGTTCGGCGCGTTCCCGTTCCCCGGCATGCCCGGCGCGAAGGCACCCGAGGCCAGCAAGCTCTGATCTTCTGCGGAAGGCAGAGGGTAAAATTGTGGTTTCGTTTTTTCGCCCTTCAGCTTCTTCGGTTTATCGGCTTCGTTTTTCGGATGGTTAAAGTCGTCTGATCCGCGGCGAAAGACGCTGGATCCCGGCCTGCGCCGGGATGACGTTGCTGGAGGCGATGACGTTTCCAGAGTCGATGACGTTTCCATAGCCCATGACCTCAAAATCGTCATCCCGGCGCAGGGTGTAGCGGGGGTTTCAGACCGCCTGTGGTCTACCCGCGAAACGGTCATGGCGTACTCGCCATGGCGCGCCCTGCAAGGGGGGATCCAGCGTCTCTCGTTGACTGACGGGCAGAGGGTTACTGCATGGCTTCTGTTCGATCCCTATTAAATTTGGCTGCATTAGACCCTCATGTCCGATTCCCAAGCAACACCCAAAGTAGGCTTCATCTCACTCGGCTGCCCCAAGGCGCTGGTCGATTCCGAGCAAATCCTCACCCAGCTGCGCGCTGAAGGTTACGACACCGCCAAATCCTATGACGGCGCGGATCTTGTCATCGTCAATACCTGTGGCTTCATTGATGCAGCGGTGGCTGAATCGCTGGATGCGATCGGTGAGGCGCTACATGAAAACGGCAAGGTCATCGTCACCGGTTGTCTGGGCGGTAAAAAAGATGCGTCGGGTCAGGATGTCATCCGCGCCGTGCATCCGAAAGTTCTCGCCGTGACCGGGCCGCATGCACTGGCCGAAGTGATGGATGCGGTGCACCAGCATCTGCCCAAACCGCACGAGCCTTTCATCGATCTCGTGCCGCCGCAGGGCATACGGCTGACGCCGCGCCACTATGCTTACCTGAAAATTTCTGAGGGCTGCAATCATCGCTGCAGCTTTTGCATTATTCCCTCCATGCGCGGCGATTTGGTCTCGCGACCGATCGGCGAAGTGATGCTGGAGGCTGAGAATCTCTTCAAGGCCGGCGTTAAAGAATTATTGGTCATTTCACAAGACACCAGCGCCTATGGCGTTGATGTCAAATTCCGTACTGGTTTCTGGCAAGGCCGACCGGTGCGTACCCACATGACGGATCTGGTGACCGCACTCGGTGAGTTGGCAAAGCACTACGGAGCCTGGGTCCGACTGCACTATGTCTATCCGTATCCGCATGTTGATGAAGTCATTCCGCTGATGAACGACGGCCACGTGCTGCCGTATCTTGATGTGCCCCTGCAGCACTCGCACCCGGACGTACTCAAGCGGATGAAGCGCCCCGCCAATGGCGAAAAAAATATCGAGCGTATCCGCGCATGGCGCGCGGCTTGTCCGGACATCACTATTCGGTCGACCTTCATTGCTGGTTTTCCTGGTGAGACCGAGGAAGAGTTTTCGCACCTGCTCGATTTTTTGAAAGAAGCACAGATTGATCGGCTGGGTTGCTTTGCTTATTCGCCTGTCGAGGGCGCGACCGCCAACGCGATCGCCTCGCCGGTGCCTGATGCGGTACGCGAAGAACGTCGCGGGCGGGTAATGCAACTGCAGGAAACCATCTCGCGCGAGCGGCTCCGAGCCAAAGTAGGCAAAACCTTGCGGGTGTTGATTGATCAGGTCGATCACAACGGCGCGACGGCGCGTTCGGCCGCCGATGCACCCGAAATCGATGGTGTGGTCTATGTGAAGCGACCCTATGATCCGTCAGTCCCGCTGAAGGTGGGTGAATTCATTGATGTGAAAATCACGACCGCAGATGCACACGATCTTTGGGGCGGCGTGGATTGATCGGACCTGCTCATGGGCTGATTGAGGAGATATCGTGAGCGATAAAAAATCGTTTCAGACACTACTGACGACGACGGATTACCGTCCGCCCGAAGGTTTTGCGGCGTTCACTACGCCGATTCATCATGCCTCAACGGTCTTGTTTCGCGATGTCGCCGCGCTGCGTTCGCGCGACTGGCAGGAAAAAGGCGGCTATACCTACGGTCTGCATGGCACACCCACCACGTTCACCCTCGAGGCACGCTTAGCCGAGATTGAAGGCGGCAGAGATTGTTTGCTTGCACCGAGTGGGCTGGCGGCGATTGCGATGATTGATCTTGCGCTGCTGCGTGCCGGCGATGACTTTCTGATCCCCGACAATGTCTACAACCCGAATCGTGAACTGGCGCAGTGGCTGGAGCGCGATTTCGGCATGACGGCGCGCTACTACGATCCGCTGATCGGTGAAGGTATCGCTGGCCTCATACAGCCGAACACGCGTCTGATATGGACTGAAGCACCGGGATCGGTATCGATGGAAGTGCCGGATATGCCGGCCATCTGCCGCGCTGCGCATGCGCGGGGTGTTCCGGTGGCACTCGACAATACCTGGTCAGCGGGCATCGGTTTTCGTGCGTTCGAACACGGTGTTGATATCGTCATGCAGGCGCTCACCAAGTATCACTCGGGTGGTTCGGATGTGCTGATGGGGGCGGTCATCACCCGCGACAAGACCTTGCACCAGAAAATCGCTCAGGCGCATATGCGGCTGGGCATGGGTGTGTCGGGCGATGATGCTTATCTGGTGTTGCGGGGGTTGCCCAGCATGAAGCTGAGGTTCGAGGCGCATGATGCGGCTGCACGCCGGATTGCGCAGTGGCTTAAAGCACGGCCTGAGGTTTCAAGCGTGTTGCATCCGGCTTTGCCGGACTGCCCCGGTCACACCATATGGCAGCGCGATTTTGCCGGTGCCGGTGGCTTGTTCTCGGTGCTGTTTGATCCGCGGTTCACTGAAGCGCAGACTGATCAGTTCATCGACAGTCTCAAGCTGTTTCGCATTGGTTACAGCTGGGGTGGTGCGAACAGTCTTGCCGTTCCTTATCGTATGACTCAGATGCGCAGTCAATGGACTGGGGCAGGAGAACTGGTGCGATTCAATATCGGGCTGGAAGCCGTCGATGATCTGATCGCCGATCTTGATCAGGCTTTGCTCACACTGGCATAGCTTTGTTGTTGGTGAGATCCAGAAAGCCACGTATCAGCCGATACGCTTTCCAAACCCAGGCAGCGAGCCAGACAATCACAGCCACGGGGACGCCAATCACGGTGACAAATAGTATGCCGCCTGCCACCATCCAGACGATGTACCACCAGAATGAACGAATCTGCCAGCGGTGGTGAGAATGCAGAAAGCTGCCTGCAGTGTCACCGTACTTCAGGTAGTTAAGGATCAGCGGCACGAAAGACAACGCGCCCAGCGAAAACGCCATCGATGCGCCATGCATCAGGTAGAGCCACCACAGCCAGCGCTTGCTGGTCTCGGTGTCGCTGTCATAGTAAATTTGTTCGTTCATGAAATTTCATCCTGTATGAAAATGACGCTTATTCAATAGCTTGCTCAATTTTAGGATGAATCAGGTGCACAAACCAAACAGGAACCTGATGATCGGACGTGAACTAAAGACACTGGATCCCGGCCTGCGCCGGGATCCAGTGTCTTTCGTCATGCTTTAGCTGACTTTGACACAGAAAATACGAGGCAGACTGGATGCTTTCCTTCGATGTACTCGTTACTTGAATAAATTCAGAACGCCATCCAGCCCTGCATAGTTGAGTGTCACATGTGCCTTGGCCTGCACCACGGGCTTCGCACGAAAAGCCACCGATAACCCCGCGACCGACATCATTGCCAGATCGTTCGCACCATCGCCGATGACGATGGCCGCCGTTGGGGGTACGCCTAGCCGCTCACACTCGTCGATCACGGTTTGCCGCTTGGCTTCGGCATCGATGATCTCGCCGATCACCTGGCCTGTCAGTTTTCCATCAACGACTTCGAGCAGGTTGGCTCGTGTCATATCGAGCGCCAGCATGTCCTTCAAACGATCAGTGAAGAAAGTAAAGCCGCCCGAGACCAGTACCGAGCGCAGACCGGCGGCCTTCATGCCCTGTAACAGGCCGTGCGCACCCGGAGACAAACGCAATCGTTCTTCAAAGACCTGATGCAGCGCCGATGCATCCAGCCCCTTGAGCAGTGCAACACGCCGTGTGAGACTTTCGCGGAAATCCAGTTCACCCCGCATCGCCGCTTCGGTGATCGCCGCGACTTCGGTTTTGAGTCCTTGCATGTCGGCGATTTCGTCGATGCATTCAATCGTGATCAGCGTCGAGTCCATATCCATCACGAGCGCTCGGAATTCCGATAATCGCCGATCTGCATCGATAAAGGTGCCATCCATGCGCGCTGGGTGACAAGCGGCGGCCACTTCGGCACGCAGCGCTTTGGTGCTCTCGATACCGTCGCACCGGAAAACCTGAGGTCCGAGGACGGTGATGCGTTGGGCATTGACGATGGCGCCGATGCGGTTGACGGTATCAGTGTCAGCGCCGGGGCCTTGAAGAATCAGTTTCATCGGTGAGCTCATGGTCAGACCGGGGATCGTTGCGGTCGAGGTAGCAGCGTACGTTTAGTGATGGGTCATTGCGAGAGTGCGCGTATCGTGGCTTTGAGTTGCGAGACTCGCGCAGCCAGATCGGGCATGGCCGCAGTGATTTTCAGCTTGTCCTGCCCGGACAGGCGTATGTGACGACTTTTCTGCACAAGTTCAATAATGCGCATCGGATCTATCGGTGGCTTGGGTTCAAACTGCAACTGCGCCGATTCGGCATGCGCATCGATCTTGATGATACCGACCGTTTTTGCTGACACCCGCAGACGGTGTGTTTCAATCAAGGCTTTGACCGCGTCGGGAAGTTTGCCGAAACGGTCGATCAATTCTTCCTGCAAGTGGTCGATACTTTCCTGCGTTTCTCCATTGGCCAGGCGCTTGTAAATCGAGAGCCGCTCGTGGACGTCACCACAAAAATCACTGGGTAACAAGGCGGGTACATGTAGGTTGATTTCAGTGGTGGTGGATAGGGGTGAGGCGAGGTCGGGCTCTTTGCCGTTTTTCAGTGATCTGACTGCCGCCATCAGCATGTCGGAATACAGCTGGAAGCCGATTTCGGTCATCTCGCCCGATTGGTTCTCGCCGAGCACTTCACCGGCACCGCGAATCTCCAGATCATGCATGGCCAGATAAAAGCCGCTGCCGAGTTCCTCCATCTGCTGAATCGCTTCCAGCCGGCGCTCGGCCTGACGCGTGAGGCTCTGCACATCGTGCACCAGCAGATACGCATAGGCCTGATGGTGCGAGCGACCGACACGGCCGCGCAACTGATGCAGCTGCGCGAGACCAAAGCGATCCGCGCGATGCATGATGATGGTGTTGGCCGTTGGCACATCAATGCCGGTTTCAATAATCGTCGTGCATAGCAAAATATTGAAGCGCTGTGCGACGAAGTCGCGCATCACCTTTTCCAGATCACGTTCATGCATTTGTCCGTGCGCGATGACGATGCGGGCCTCAGGCAGCAAGGCTTCGAGGCTCTTGCGACGTTGATCAATGCTATCGACTTCATTATGCAGGAAATACACCTGACCACCGCGCTTGAGTTCACGCAGGCAAGCTTCACGAATGACCGATTCGGATTCACCGCGCACGAAGGTTTTGATAGCCAGGCGTTTTTGTGGTGCTGTGGCGATCACTGAGAAATCGCGCAGACCTTCGAGCGCCATGCCCAGCGTTCGGGGAATCGGCGTTGCGGTGAGCGTGAGCACATCGACCTCAGCGCGAAGGGCTTTGAGGGCTTCTTTCTGACGTACGCCGAACCGGTGTTCCTCGTCGATGATGACCAGACCGAGGCGCTGAAATTTCACATCGGCTGACAAGAGCTTGTGTGTGCCGATAACAATATCAATGGAGCCGTCCGCCATGCCCTTGAGCGCTTGCGTGACCTCCTTGCCGGTTCTGAATCGCGACAATTCCGCAATGCGCACCGGCCAGTCGGCAAAGCGATCCGCAAAAGTTTGCGCATGCTGCTCAGCGAGCAGGGTGGTGGGCGCGAGAATCGCCACCTGTTTGCCACCCATGACCGCGACAAACGCCGCACGCAGAGCAACCTCGGTTTTGCCGAAACCGACATCACCACAGATGAGACGATCCATCGGTTTGCCCGAGGTCATGTCTTTGATCACCGACTGAATGGCAGCCGACTGGTCAGCAGTCTCTTCGAAACCGAAACTGTCGGCAAAAGCTTCGTAGTCATGTGCCGAATACTGGAACGCATGGCCCTGCCGGGCCGCGCGGCGCGCATACAGATTCAGCAATTCAGCAGCGGTGTCTCGTATCTGTTCGGCGGCCTTGCGGCGCGCTTTTTCCCACTGACCTGAGCCTAGCGTATGCAGCGGCGCATCTTCGGGTGCCGCACCCGAGTACCGCGAGATCACGTGCAGCTGCGATACCGGTACATATAAGGTCGTCTCTTTTGCATACTGGAGATGCAGAAATTCAGTTTCACCTTCACCCAGATCCATGCTGATCAGGCCGCAGTAACGACCGATACCATGATTGAGGTGAACCACGGGGTCGCCGATTTTGAGCTCGGACAAATCGCGCACCATCGCGTCGACCTGACTGGGGCCTTCTTGGGTTTTGCGACCCGCGCGTCTGCCCGTGCCGGCATACAGCTCGGTTTCCGTGATGAAGGCAATGCCACCGAGTTCGTCCGACAGCAGGGCGCCTGCATGCAGCGGTGCCACGCACAGCATCAGCCGCTCGGTCGACGTCATGAAATCATCCAGACTGTCGCAAGCCGTCAGCGGCAGGTGGTATTCGCTGAAGTATTCACGCAGCGTTTCACGTCGTCCGCCGGATTCCGCGCAAATCATCACACGGTGCTGGCTCTGCGAAAGAAAGGAACGAAAATTCGTGAGCGGGTCATCCAGACGACGGTTGACCGCAATATCCGGCAGTGGGGCAGAGAGTTCTGAGGCTTCCGGTTTTGCCTGCAACACCCAGCGACCGAAGGGTTTGAGCAGCGAGAAGAAATCTTCATCGCTTAAAAAAATTTGCTCTGGCGGCAGCAATGGACGCTCGCGATCGGATTTCAGGAAGTTGTAGCGTGAACGCGTATCGGACCAGAAGCGCTGTATCGATGCTTCGATGTCGCCGATGAGTGCAAAGCTGCAGCCGGGCGGCAGATAATCAAACAGGCTGGCGGTTTCTTCGAAAAAAAGCGGCAGGTAGTATTCAATACCCGCCGATGCAATGCCATTGCCGATGTCACGGTAAATCATGGAGCGCGATGGATCGCCTTCAATGACTTCGCGCCAGCGGCTGCGAAAGGCAGTGCGCGCGGCTTCATCCATCGGGAATTCACGGCCCGGCAATAGCCGCACTTCTTTGACCGGATACAGCGAACGCTGTGTGTCGACATCGAAGGTGCGAAGACTTTCGATGCTGTCGCCGAAGAGGTCAATGCGGTAGGGCAGCGCCGAGCCCATCGGGAAAAGATCGATCAGCCCGCCGCGCACCGAGTATTCGCCGGGTGACATGACTTGCGCTACGTGCGCGTAGCCTGCCAGCGTGAGTTGCGATCGGAGCTGGGCTTCATCCAGCCGTTCGCCTTGCCTGAAAAAGAAGGTGTAAGCCGCGAGAAATGAGGGCGGTCCCAGACGTACCAGTGCCGTGGTGGCTGGTACGATCAGAACATCGCAATGGCCACTGCGAATTTCATGCAGGGTCGCCAGACGTTCCGACACCAGATCCTGATGCGGCGAGAAAGCGTCGTAAGGCAGGGTCTCCCAGTCCGGCAGCAAATGGCATCGTAGCGACTGTCCTTCGTGTTTGCCAAACCAGTCGATTTCGGTCAGCAAACGCTGCGCGGCCGGCGCATCGGCGACAATAATGCTCAACATCCGGCCCTCGGCCCTGAGCGCTTGCGCGGCCTGCGCGAGCACGAGCGATTCGGCCGCGCCGTGCACTGCGGGCATCACGAAGCGTGTCCCGGGTTTGGGTAGCGGCCGTACCGTTGATGAGGTCGGCACGGGTGGTGTGGGCGAGGAAGCTGGAAGCATGACGGGCAAAGACATAAAGCCTTCGCAGGTGGCTGTCGCCGGTAGTAGCGGCTGCGTTTATGAATGAAAACTTTTGAAACAAGCGTAAGATTATAGCGTCTATGACTCAGCCTCGTTACTTCGCTCTCGTTCCAGCTGCCGGCGTTGGTGCGCGCATGGGGAGCGTTCTTCCCAAGCAGTACGGCCAGATTGCCGGCAAATCACTGCTGCAGTATGTGATGGAAACATTTGCGGCCACGCCGGAGATCCAGCACTGCTATGTGGTGGTCAGTCCCGAAGACAGCTACATCACGTCGCTGCCGGCGGTGCCCCGCACGACGATTTTGTTTTGTGGTGGCACCACGCGTCAGGCCTCGGTGACGAATGGCCTCGCTGCCATGGCCCCTGAGGTGAAGCCGGAAGACTGGGTGCTGGTTCATGATGCAGCGCGTCCCGGGCTGACCGTGGAACTAATTGTCAGGCTGATCGGGGCCGTCTCGAACGACCCCGTGGGCGGCTTGCTCGCCCTGCCGGTGGCCGACACCATCAAACGCAGCAACGCAGAGGGCCGCGCGCTGGAAACCGTGCCGCGTGAGCGATTGTGGGCGGCTCAGACGCCGCAGATGTTTCGTCATGCCGCTTTGCTCGACGCACTCCGAAAGGCCGCAGAGATTACCGATGAGGCCAGTGCGTTCGAGGCGCTGGGTCTGCTGCCCCGTCTGGTTGAGGGCAGCGCCCGCAATTTCAAAGTTACCCGGCCAGAGGATATGCTGCTGGCCGAACGTTATCTGAAAGGTTCTGCATGAGCACCCCGTCTTCGCTGGCGCTGCCATTTCGTATTGGCCAGGGCTATGACTGCCACGCGCTGGTCCCTGGCAGGCCATTGATTATCGGCGGGGTCACGATTCCCCATCGCAGTGGGCTGCTGGGGCATTCCGACGCCGACGTGTTGCTTCACGCGATCACCGACGCCTTGCTCGGAGCGGCGGGGCTGGGTGACATCGGGCGTCACTTTCCGGATACGGATCCTGCATTCGCCGGCGCTGATTCGCGGCGTCTGCTGAGGATGGCGGGTGAGCGTGTGCGATCCACGGCTTATGAAATCGGCAATATCGATGCCACGATCATTGCCCAGGCGCCCAAAATGGCGCCGCACTTGCCCCGCATGATTGCCCACATTGCCGAAGATTTGGGCTTGTCCGAAGCCCAGATCAACCTCAAAGCCAAAACCAATGAGCGCCTGGGATGGGAAGGCCGGGAAGAAGGCATTGCTGCGCAGGCCATTGTTTTGCTACTTCGTTAGTGATAATAGTTCTCATCTACAATAAAACGTAACTCAATAGCTTTTCCCAATCGACCGTATTGAGATAGTCAATTTGAGCTTTCCGCCCGATACACGCATACTCCGTTTCGAAAACCTGTACTAGCTGGTCGGTTTTCAGTCTAGGTCGTATTCCGTTGGCAGCCTACTGGCGTTAGCGGAGCGTTGTTCCCATGAATTCACAGGAGATACACATGTCAAAACTGAAAGGCTCGAAGACCGAAGCCAATCTGAAAGATGCTTTTTCAGGCGAATCCCAGGCAAACCGCCGCTATTTGTACTTCGCGAACAAGGCTGACGTTGAAGGTCAAAACGATGTCGCAGCACTGTTCCGTTCGACAGCAGAAGGCGAAACCGGCCATGCACACGGCCATCTCGAGTACCTCGAGCAAGTGGGTGATCCTGCAACCGGTCTGCCAATCGGTTCGTCGCGTCAAAACCTGATGGCAGCAGTTGCCGGCGAAACCCACGAGTACACCGACATGTACCCTGGCATGGCCAAGACAGCTCGCGAAGAAGGTTTCGATGAGATCGCTGACTGGTTCGAAACACTCGCAAAGGCTGAGCGTTCACACGCCAACCGTTACCAGAAAGCCCTCGACGCACTCGTAGATTAATACGGACGTCGCCACAACCCTCCGAGCAACCGCGAAGAGGGTTGTGCAGAGCGCATCATCGTGCCGCAAATGCGCTGTGCACAACCCTAATCATTCCCAAGAGATCAAAGACTATGTCACGTGAAGGTAACCTCGAAGCTCCGACCCGTCATCCACTCGACTGGCTGAGCGAAGATTTTTACAACGAAGATTCTTTGAATGCCGAGCTTGAGCGTGTCTATGACATCTGCCATGGCTGCCGTCGCTGTGTGTCGCTGTGCGCGTCTTTCCCGACCTTGTTTGATCTGGTCGATGAATCCGACACGATGGAAGTCGATGGCGTCGACAAGAAGGATTATATGAAGGTCGTCGATCAGTGCTATCTGTGCGACCTCTGCTACATGACCAAATGCCCGTACACACCGCCGCATGAGTGGAACCTCGACTTCCCCCACCTGATGTTGCGCGCCAAAGCCGTGAAGTACAAAAAAGGCGAAGTTCCGGCGCGCGACAAGTTCCTCTCTAATACCGATGGCCTCGGCATGTTTGCGGGCATACCTATCGTGACTCAGGCAGTCAATGCAGTGAACAAGTCTTCAGTCACGCGTGGCGTTCTGGAGAACGTGCTGGGTGTGGACAAGAAGGCCTGGTTGCCGGAATTCGCCACCACCAAATTCCGTTCTGGTGCGAAGGCTTCTGCATCGTACACTGTGAAGGATGGTGCAAAAACGCCGGGCAAAGTCGCGATTTACTCGACCTGTTATGTGAACTACAACGAGCCGGGCATTGGTCATGATTTGCTGGCCATTCTGGATCACAACGAGATTCCGTATGTGATGGTCGAGAAGGAAGCTTGCTGCGGCATGCCCAAGCTGGAGCAGGGTGACTTGCAGGGTGTGGCCGAGAAAAAAGCGATCAACATCCCGCATCTGGCCAAGCTCGCTAAAGAAGGTTATGCGATTCTCACAGCGATTCCGTCCTGCACCCTCATGTACAAGCAGGAATTGCCATTGATGTTCCCTGACTGTGCGGATACGCAACTCGTCAAGGAAGCGATGTGGGATCCGTTCGAGTATTTCGTCGCGCGTAACCGTGATGGCTTGCTCAAGACAGATTTCAAGGAATCGCTGGGTCATGTGTCGTATCACATCCCTTGTCATTCGCGCGTGCAAAACGTGGGTCGCAAGACTGCCGATATGCTGCAACTGGTACCTGACACCCAACTCAATGTGGTCGAGCGCTGCTCAGGTCATGCGGGTACGTACGGGGTGAAAAAGGAATACCACGCAATGTCGATGAAAATCGGTAAGCCTGTTTTCAAGGCCATGGCCAATAATGAACCGGATTACATTTCATCCGACTGCCAGCTGGCGGGACATCACATTGCGCAGGGCATGGAAGAGGGCGGGATGAAAAAAGCTGAGATGGCGCACCCGCTTTCGTTACTCCGTAAAGCGTATTCGATCTAACGTTTGTATTTGATTTTTTAACTGATTCTTTAAGGAGTTCACTATGGCCATTACCCGTGAAAGCCTGATGGGCCTCGAGATTTACGCGAAAACACGTACCGAGTTCCGCAAACAGGTCATGGAGCACAAAAAGAACCGCAGCGTTTATCTGGGTAACCACGTCACGCTGCTGTTTGAAGACGAAATGACGCTGCGCTATCAGGTGCAGGAGATGCTGCGCATCGAAAAGATTTTTGAGGAAGAGGGCATTCAGTCCGAGCTCGACGCCTACAACCCCCTGTGCCCTGAAGGCAGCAACTTCAAAGCAACCATGCTGATCGAATATGGCAACGTCGCTGAACGTAAAGTGGCGCTGGCCAAGCTGATCGGTATTGAAGATCGTTTGTTCATTCAGGTGGAAGGCCAATCGCGCGTCTATGCGATTGCTGATGAAGATCTCGAGCGCGAAACTGCGGAAAAAACATCAGCGGTTCACTTCGTACGCTTCGAACTCACGCCTGAAATGAAGTCGGCGCTCAAGAGTGGTGCGCAGATGATGGTGGGTTGCGATCACCCGAACTATCCGGTGCATCTGGAAGAACTGCCGCAGGAAACTCTGTCCGCGTTGCTCAAGGATCTGAGCTAAGGAAAATTCATCCGGCGCTGAGCCACACCCGAACCGCGAGGCCACCCGTCTCGCGGTTTTTTATTTCTAGTCGCCCCTGATGCCGTTGCACCACCCGGTCCACAATCGCCAACCCCAGCCCGGCGCCATTCGCATGGGTGCGCGCGGTGTCCATCCGGGTGAAAGGACGCAGCAAATATGGAATTTGTGCATCCGGCAAGCCAGGACCGCGATCAGCGATTTCTATTCTGACCTGCCTGCCATCACGTACTGCGGAGATGTCAAGTGAGGTGATATCGCCGCCTTGTGTTTTCCCGTACCGGCGTGCGTTTTCGATCAGATTGCTGATCACCCGCCCGATCTCGGTTGGATTGCCCCTGACCCTGAGTGAGGAATCAATGGCAGTGCTGATGTTCAGCTTTGGGTTGCGTGCTGCCTCTTCCGACATTTGGTGCAGTAGTCCGGACAAATCGAACAGGCTGTAACGACCCGCTTCCACAGGCCGCGCGTAATCCAGAAATTGACCGATGATGGCTTCCATCTGCGCCAGATCGGATTGCATTCCTTTGCGCGAGTCCTCGGACAGCTTTGCCATCTCGACTTCCAGCAGCATGCGGGCGATCGGCGTGCGCAAGTCATGCGAGATACCGGCCAGAATCACGGCACGATCCGACTCCACCTGGTTCAGGTCCTGCACCATCTGATTGAAGCTCTGATTGGCTTCACGTATCTCTGCCGGTCCCCGGTCCGGTAACGATACGGGAGGCAGTCCACGCGCCACTGCACGCGCGGCGGATGATAGGCGGGCCAGCGGCTGGTTGATCAGTCGGCTGATGAATGCCGCGCCCAGCAAGGACAGCACCAGCGTCACGGTCACCCAGCCCAGCCACTGGATGCCGGAGGTGCGTTCAATGCGCTCACGGTCCATCATCAACCAGTAGTCATCGTCATCGATGCGGAAGCTCACCCAGAAGCCACGGACGTCATTGACGTCGCCGGCGAATTGCGTTTCCGAGCCGAGGCGCTGGCGCACGTTTTCTTCGATCACGTTCATCAGATCGTTATCCGGCATCGGCTCGGTCACATCTTCGGCTTCGCGCGGGTAAATGCGAATGCCCTGATTGTTCGCCAGATCAAACAGCAGCTCGCGTCGCAATTCGGGTGCCGAGTGCAGTAGGGCGGCACGGGTAATGGTTACGATCGAGGTGACCTGTGCTGCGATCTGCTCGCCACGCGGCGTACGCTCCACCACACGAAAGCTCGCCACCCAGGCCGCCATGCTGGCAGCAATCAGAAAGGCAATCAGGAAGAAGGTGCGCCAGAACAGGCCGCTGCGCAATCCGGCCAGCCGAACCGGCGTACCGCGCCCGGAAGGACGGTTCATTCGGGCTGTTCGTCCGGAATGAACACATAGCCCAGTCCCCAGACCGTCTGGATGTAGCGCGGGTTGGAAGGGTCAGGCTCGATGAGCTTGCGCAGACGGGAGATCTGCACATCAAGGCTGCGATCGTAGACTTCATACTCGCGTCCCCGGGCCAGCTCCATGAGCTTTTCGCGGGACAGCGGTTGACGCGCATGACGGGCAAGCGTTTTGAGCACCGAGTACTCGCCGCTGGTGAGGGCGATGGCTTTGCCGCTCTGGGTTAGTGATCGGCGGGAAAGATCAAATTCGAATGCACCGAAAAAATAAACTTCCTCGTGCTCTGAGGGCGCGCCGGGCAGTTCATCGGGCACGACGCGTCTGAGCACCGCCGCAATGCGGGCCAGCAGTTCGCGCGGGTTGAAGGGTTTGGGTAGATAGTCATCGGCACCTGTTTCCAGTCCTGCAATCCGGTCGGCATCTTCCCCCTTGGCGGTAAGCATGATGATCGGGGTGTTGTCGCCGCCACCGCGCAGGCGCTGGCAGATCGACATCCCATCCTCGCCCGGCAGCATCAGATCAAGCACCAGCAAGTCGTAGCGCTCCCGTATCCACAGCCGATTCATTTCCACCGCGCTGGCGGCAGCCGCGACGGCAAAGCCGTTCTCTGTCAGGAAACGCTTGAGCAGGTCGCGCAGACGGGCGTCATCATCGACGACGAGTATCTTCGCCTGTGTGCCCGGGTTGCGCCGGGAGGTAACCATCGGTCCGCGGTTTGTCGTGTTCATGGCGCTATGGTAACGTCGATCCCGATTTTCAAGATCCATGCTTCACCGGGAATTACAAAGCTTTACAAACTTTCGAGCGGTCGCCGGTCGTTCCCGCTGCGGAACCCACGTACACTACCGTTTTTGCCAGAAATCGTCCTGTCTCGGTTATGAAATTTCTCTCCAATTTTGCCTTCCTGTGGGTGTTTGTGCTGCTGCACGGGCCCGCGGCTGCAGAAGCACAGGGCAAAGCGGAGAGCCGGCCCCGGCACGAGATGGCGCCGGCCTCTGCCAGCGAACCTCGTCCGCGCAATGATGACCCGCGGCAGCGCGGTGAGGAAGGCGAGCGGCGATCTTCCTCGCGGTTGTCCCCGGAAGAGCGCAAGGCACTGCGTCAGCAGATCAATGAGGCGGGGCAGGATTTGTATCAGCAAAAACGCCCGTGATGATCTCCCCTGAATGAGGGTTTCCCCAAAGCTTGGTTCTAGTGTTACAATTTCGGCCTTCGCGGCTGTAGCTCAGCTGGATAGAGTACTTGGCTACGAACCAAGGGGTCGTGGGT
>CAZXDB010000041.1:0-4126 GCA_964639465.1 uncultured Bifidobacterium sp.
CCCAGAATTCATCCCAACAAAAAGCCGGATCAACATAAGTATCTGATCCGGCTGGGGAATTCTGGTAGGCACGATTGGACTCGAACCAACGACCCCTACCATGTCAAGGTAGTGCTCTAACCAGCTGAGCTACGCGCCTAAAGAAGCGGAATTATAGCCAGATTTACATGAATGCGCCAGTGCAGCGCGCCAAGCCACATCATCGCTTTATTTTTTGACATCTCTTTGGTACAGAATCGAGGCTTATCGGACTGATTGGCTTCACGACCGCCTAACCTCCATCACCCCCTTCACCTCCCGAATAATCGTCAGCGCGCGCTGCAACTGCGCGGTCGACGAGATCTCACCCGTAAATGACATGAATGCCTGACCCTTGCTGCTGCGCGTGGATACGCCGATGACGTTGATTTTCTCGCGCAGGAAAATATCCGAGATATCCCGCAGCAGCCCCTGCCGATCAAGCGCCTGCACAAACACATCCACCGGATACACCGTATCGGCAGGCTGATCGCCCCAGGTGGTTTGCACCATGCGCTCGGGGGCGCGCAAGACCATCTGCGAAAAATTCTTGCAGCTGGTGCGGTGGATGGAAATCCCTTTGCCCCGCGTGATGAAACCCACAATCGGATCGGGCGGTGCAGGCTTGCAGCAGCTGGCCATTTGCGTGAGCAAGCCGGTGGTACCCAGTACCAACACGCCTGATTTTGCGCCTTGCGTGACACTTGATGCCTTGCTCTTGCGTGGCAGAACCGCTTCATCGGGGTTGACCGCCGCATTGCGTCCAGCCTCATCGGCATGCAGCGCCTGCTCGACAAGTCGCATGCTCAGCCGTTCATTGCCAACGGCGAGCAGGAATTCTTCCAGTTTCTGAAATCCCAGTTTGTGCGCGAGGTCGTCGAGATTGACAGAGGTCTTGCCTTCGCGCTGCAAGGTTTTTTCCACAGCAGATCGGCCACGGGCGAGTGTCTCAGCCTCTTCGATCGCATTGAACCACGCACGAATTTTTGAGCGTGTGCGTGGGCTGGCAGTGTAATCCTCCGATAACCAGTCACGCGACGGCCCCGCGAGTCCTGAAGCGGCGGCCTCGCCTTTGGCGGTGATGATTTCCACCGTTTGTCCGTTTTTGAGTGGCGTGTTGAGCGGTACCATCACACCATCAATTTTTGCGCCACGACAACGATGACCGATATCGCTATGAAGGTAGTACGCAAAATCGATCGACGTCGATCCCTTGGGTAGCTCAATCACCCTCGCCTGCGGTGTGAGTACATAAATGCGGTCATTGATGGAGGCAGCCTTGATTTGCTGTACCCACTGGCGGTCGGCATGGTCAGCATCATCAGCATCTTCAGCACCGACGACGACATCAACCATTTCGCTTTTCCAGTTGAGCAGTTGTCGCAGCCAGGCGATTTTCTCGTCATAGGCTTGGTCAAGCGAGGCTGCGTTGCCCTCCTTGTATCGCCAGTGCGCGGCTACACCATATTCGGCAAATCGATGCATCTCCTGGGTACGTATCTGCACTTCGAGGGTTCTGCCATCGTCGGCCTCGACCACGGTGTGAAGCGATTTGTAGCCGTTGGGCTTGGGGCGGGCGATGTAATCGTCAAATTCTTCGGGAATCGGTGTCCAGATGTCATGAACGATCGATAGCACGGTGTAGCAAGTCTTGATGTCATCCACAATCACACGAAATGCGCGCACATCATGCAGACTCGAGAAGTCCAGCGACTTGCCTTGCATCTTGCTCCAGATGCTGTAGATGTGTTTGGGCCGACCAAATACGTCGGCTCTCACACCGTCGCGAGCGAGTGCCTCTTTTAATCGATTGATCGATGCATCGACAAAAATTTCTCGCTCCGCCCGGCGCTCTTCAAGCATTTTTGCAACGTGCTTGTAACTTGCGGGATCAGTGAAGCGAAACGACAGATCTTCCAGCTCCCACTTTAGCTGCCAGATACCCAAACGATTGGCCAGCGGCGCATACAGGTCAAAACTTTCTCGCGCATAGCGCAGCGTCGTTTCGTTTTCGAGTTTGCTTTCAGCAAAAAAACGCAGTGTGGTCAATCGGGAGGCGAGTCGTACGAGTACCACGCGCATATCGGTGGCCATTGCCAGCGTCATCTTGCGCAGGGTTTCAAGCTGACTTGCGGCAGCGCTACCGGTCTTGCCTTCGGTTTGCAGAAAATTGGCGCCTTCATGCAAACGCATGAGCTGTCGTATGCCAGAGACCATGTCGGCGATTTCTTTACCAAATTGCGACTCGATCTGTTCAGCCAGCGACGCATCCAGAGCGACCAGTTCGAACAACATGCCAGCAATACGCGTGTCGGCATCAGTTTTGAGGCCAGCGAGTGTGGCTACGACCCCGGCAGAGAACGCCATCGCATCCTGACCAGTCGGCACGACGCGATTGAAGTAGGCATCTCTTACAAATTCCGTGGCAGCTTTCAGGCGAGCCGCGTCATCGGCACTCAGGCCTTGCGCCAACTGATCATTTCCCTGTGTGATAGCTACCACTGAAACCATGCTTAATCCAACAAAAAGTTTTTGACCAGCGCTATCTGATCATCATGCATGAAAGTCGGAGCATGACCCACACCAGGTATTTCGGCCAGTTGCGCGCACGGCCCGCGTTCTGTCATGGCCTGCGCAGTCTCTCGGGTGAGCAAATCGGATTCGCTTCCCCGCACCAGCAAAACAGGCGCGCGTATGGCATCGTAGGCCGCCCACAAAGCGGCTTCGCCACGCTTTGTGCTCTCTTCGGTAATTCCCTCAAAGCCTTTGGCAATGGCCAGATCGTAGTGACGCCGCCATGATCCCTCATTGTCTTTGCGCAGCACATCGCGCGCCAGCTTGTCCCACTCATCATCGCTGTGCGGGCCGAAGGGCGCGCTGACCGTGCGTATGTAGTCGCGCCCCGCCTCAAAACTGTCGAATCGGACATCCTGAGCGATGTACTCGCCAATCCGCGAGAGCGCAGGAAAATTGAGATTGGGCCCGATATCGTTAATCACCATTTTTCGTACCGGTGAGTCGGGCAGCGCTGCCAGTCCCATGCCGATCAGGCCGCCCATGGAGGTGCCCACCCAGTCCACCTGCGTCACATCCAGCCGCGCAATCAGCGTCACCATGTCGCTGACATATTGCGGCACGATGTAATGGCGGGGATCGCGCAGCCAGTCGGAACGCCCGCGGCCGACCACATCCGGGCAGATCACCCGGTAGTGCTCGCTGAGGGATTCGGCCAGTCGGTCAAAGTCGTCGGACACGCGCGTCACACCGTGCACGCAAACCAGTACCCGTGGGTTATCGTCGTCACCCCAGCTCTGGTAGGCCATCCGGTGCAGACCGGTGGGCGACAGGCATTGCACCATCTTGATTCGCGGCTGCATCATTGGGGGGCTTTCTGTGTAAATTCTGTTAACGGTGAACGCATTTTACTGGTCTCCGCGCGTACAATCCTCAGGATATTCACGCCATAGCTCATTCATTTTTAAGAGGGTCATTATGCAAAAACCGCACCTGTCCGGCAAAACCGCGCTGATCACCGGATCAACGTCAGGGATAGGACTGGGCATCGCACACGCGCTCGCGGCTGAGGGCGCCAATATTGTCTTCAATGGCTTTGGTGACGCGGCCGAGATTGCGAGACTGCAGCAACAAACCGCAGCAGACCATCAGGTCGAGACTTTTTACAGCAGTGCCGACATGACCAAGCCCGATGAAATAGCGCAGATGATGCAGGATGCCGCCGCACGCTTTGGCAGTGTCGATATTCTCGTGAATAACGCGGGCATACAACATGTGGCCAACATCGAAGATTTTCCTGTCGAGCGCTGGGATGCAGTGATCGCGATCAACTTGACCTCAGCGTTTCACACCACGCGTCTGGCCCTGCCGGGTATGCGCGCAAAGAACTGGGGCCGCATCATCAACATCGCGTCCGCACACGGACTGGTAGCGTCCGCCGGAAAATCAGCGTATGTCGCGGCCAAGCACGGAATTGTCGGGCTGACGAAAGTCACGGCGCTGGAGACTGCAGAAACAGGCATCACCTGCAACGCCATCTGTCCGGGATGGGTATTGACGCCGCTGGTGCAAAAACAGGTCGATGCACGCGCGG
>CAZXDB010000041.1:4226-21897 GCA_964639465.1 uncultured Bifidobacterium sp.
TCGAGCAGGCGAAACATGATCTGGTATCGGAAAAGCAGCCTTCAGGCGAGTTTGTCACGACAGAGCAACTGGGTGCGCTGGCGGTGTTCATGTGCAGCGATGCTGCCACGCAGGTGCGTGGGGTGGCATGGAATATGGATGGTGGGTGGGTGGCACAATAATTTTTGCAGAATACGCTTGAGTCAACACTGCCTGCAAAAAGCATAAAAATCGCTGTCTGCTATATCGCAAACCATATACCGATTCATCCCCAACTCTGAAATAGGCTCCAACAAAAAACCGCTAGCACTGTAGCATCCCTTGCAGGGCGCGTTCTGGCTTGCACGCCAGGACCGTTCCAAGGGCATGCGGCACACCGCATGAAATCCCCGCTGCACCCTTGCCGTACACGTGTACTGTCTGCGGCGGTGCGCTTGGCCAGCGACTTTTTGGGTACAGCTTCTAAACATGTCCCAATCAGCCAGTTGCTGGAATTTTTCTATGCAAGCTATAGGAAATTTTTAAAATTAATAACGCAGTTGTGTGGTCTTGCCCCAAAACACCCGGTAGGCAAACACGGTGTAGCCAATAATCACAGGAAATACGACCACCACACCATAAAAAATCACTTGCAAGGCCTCTGGTGCGCTGGCAGCTTGCCAAATCGTCAGTTTGTCAATCACCAACCAAGGAAAGAGGCTATAAGCCAGTCCATAAAAAGACAGAAGAAATATGCCGACCGTACAGGCAAACGGTACACCAGCACCATATTGATTACCTTGCATAAATCGCGTAGGCAGGCGCGACAAACTGCGCCCGATCACCAAGAATAAGGCCAGTGTCATCGCTGGAATCGGCAACAGCATCAGCACATTGGGAAAGC
Source organism: uncultured Bifidobacterium sp. (assembly GCA_964639465.1). GTDB lineage: Bacteria > Pseudomonadota > Gammaproteobacteria > Burkholderiales > Burkholderiaceae_D > Pernthalerella. The sequence continues at coordinate 5,089 of CAZXDB010000041.1, forward strand.
TGAACCACTTATCAAAAATTCGCTGACTCACCCATGGCGTTGCGATCGAGATGCAGAACACGCCAGCACCAGCCAACCACAGGCTATTTTTTGCCCACTGGACCGCTTTGAGTTGCAAGTCGCCCTCGGTTTTCATGATCAACCAGCCAGCGCCCAATAATCGATAAGCGAAGACCAGACAGAACCCGATCAGTGCGCTAAACACATAGCCCGCCGTGTTCTGGTTAAACCCTGTAATGAGCTGGCCCAACATGAAGCCTTGAGACCAAGACGCCAACATCGAACCGACATAAAAGGTCTTGTCCCACAGAGGTCGGTGGTGCGTCTTGGCCTTGACCCGAAAATCAAAAGCCACACCACGCAGCGATAACGCTACCAACATCAGTGCCACGGGCAAATACAAAGCACCCAAAATCACACCGTGCGCCATCGGAAAACCCACGAGCAATACGCCCACACCCAGTACGAGCCAGGTCTCGTTAGCATCCCAAAATGGACCAATGCTGGCGATCATGATGTCTTTTTGGTCGAGCGAATCGGCGCTGTCCAGCAAAGCACCAACGCCCAGATCATAACCATCCAAAATTACATAAGCCAACATGGACAAGGCCATGACCAAAGCAAACACCAAGGGAAGCCATCCACTCGGGCTCATCAAATCCACGCCTGACTCAAGCATGGCTGACCTCCATCATATTCGGCTGGGCATCTTCTCCACCAAGTGCGGCTTTCTTGGCGAGGTAGAAGACCACCGACACGTAGGCTGATAACAAGGCCGCATAGAGCGTGAGATACATCGCCAACGAGAGTGCGATATTTCCCGTCGGTACCTGCGATGCCGCTTGTGCCGTATCTAATAACCCATAAACCAGCCAGGGTTGTCGACCTACCTCAGTCACATACCATCCAGATACAAGTGCAACCCAACCGGCAAAGGTCATACCAACCAGGATCTTGGCAGTACGCTGTGAAACACCTCGCTTGAATTGCAACTCATAACTTGCAAACCAACTGACGACCAGCATCAGCAGCCCCACGCCAACCATAATGCGAAATGCCCAAAATACGGGGCCGACCGGTGGATGCTTGTCGAAGTCTTTGATGCCTTTGACCTCGCCATTCCAGTCGTGCGTCAAGTAGAAAGACGCCAACTTGGGAATGGCAATTTCATAACGGTTAGACTGCGAGGCCTCATCGGGAATGGCAAACAAAACCGCAGGAACGCCTTGTTGGGTCTCCCAAATCCCTTCCATCGCCGCGAGCTTGGCAGGTTGGTGTTTCAAGGTATTTAAACCATGCAAGTCACCCACGATGATTTGTACGGGGATTAAGGCAGCAGCGACCAAGACACCGGTGCGCAGCGTCGCTATTACGTCTTTAGCGCGGTCTTGCTTGAGCCAACGGTAAGCACTGATACCCGCCAGTAAAAATGCCCCGGTGAGGCCGGACGCCAACAGCATGTGCGTCATACGGTAGGGAAAGGATGGATTGAAGATCACCTCAAACCAGCTGGTGACATGGGCCTGACCATTGATCATCTCAACGCCCGCAGGCGTGTGCATCCAGGAGTTCAGTGCCAGGATCCAGAAGGCCGACGCTGTCGTGCCCAGAGCGACCAACCAAGTGGCGAGTGTGTGAACGCCTTCGCTGACCCGGCCTCGCCCAAACAGCATGATGCCCAAAAACGTGGCTTCCAAAAAGAACGCCGTCAGCACCTCATACGCGAGTAAGGGCCCGGCAACATTACCCACCGTGTTCATGAAACCCGGCCAATTGGTCCCGAACTGGAAACTCATGGTGATGCCGCTCACCACACCCAACGCAAAAGTTAGGGCAAAAATCTTGATCCAGAACTGGTAAGCATCCATCCAGTGCTGTTCACCGGTGGTCACGAAGCGGGTTTTAAAAAAAAGCAAAAACCACCCCATCGCAATGCTAATAGTCGGAAACAAGATGTGAAAGGTGACGTTCGCGGCAAACTGCACGCGCGCAAGCAAGACAGGATCGATGGTGTCCACGTTTTATCTCATTCAGTCAATGTTTAAGGAAGCTGCGCAGCGAGTGAATCGCAAGTAATACCACCCATACACTCAACAAAAACGCGTCTTACAGTGCGTTCAAAGGAATTTTTACGTAAGCGATACCGTTGTCTTCCTTGGGCGGTAATTCGCCGGCGCGGATGTTAATTTGCACCGCCGGCAGGATGAGCACCGGCATTTCCAGAGTGGCGTCACGCTTCGTACGCATTTCTACAAATTGATCTTCGGTGATGCCATCGTGCACATGAATATTTTTCGCTCGCTGCTCAGCCACAGTGGTTTCGAAGTTCACAGCACGGCCATTCGGAGGATAGTCGTGACACATGAAAAGGCGAGTCTGAGGGGGCAGACTCAGGATCTTGCGGGTGGAGGCATACAAAGTTTTGGCGTCACCGCCGGGAAAGTCGCAGCGAGCAGTACCGACGTCAGGCATGAACATGGTGTCACCCACAAACACGGCGTCGCCAAACTGGTAGGCCACGCACGCTGGCGTGTGGCCGGGTACGTACATGATGTGACCGCTCAACCCACCGATCTGAATGGCCTCACCGTCTTTGAACAAGTGATCAAACTGCGAACCGTCTTGCTTGAAGCCAGGCTCGAGGTTGAAGATCGTCTTGAACACCCCTTGCACATTTGTGATGTGGTCACCAATGGCGGTCTTGCCACCCAACTGCTGTTTCAGATAAGGCGCGGCTGACAAATGGTCGGCATGGGCATGAGTTTCCAGAATCCACTCAACGCTCAGATCGTTGGCTTTGACAAAATCAATCACCTTGTCAGCGGACTTGTGGCTGGTGCGACCTGATTTCGGATCGTAGTCCAACACCGAATCGATGATTGCGCAGGCTGAACCCGGCTTTTCGTAGACCACATAGGTCACGGTCCAGGTGGCGGAATCAAATATGCCATGAACTTTGGGCTGGGCTTGTTCGACGCTCATCGAAAACTCCTTTCAATTAAGGTGTTTATATTATATTGACAGATATTTTATTAGTCAATATAATTTTCTTGCCTTAATTAAATTGATCATTAACCACCCATGGACACCCACCGCTTGGATCTCGACAAAATGAAGGCATCAGCAACCCGAGCCTGCCGTTTGATGAAGGTGCTTTCGAACCCTGATCGCCTGATGCTCCTGTGCCAACTTTCTCAGGGCGAGAAGCGGGTTGGCGAACTGGAAGAAATGTCAGGCATCACCCAGCCCACCCTGTCCCAACAGCTGACTGTCTTGCGTGAGGAAGCGCTGGTAACCACGCGCCGCGACGGCAAAAACATCTATTACCGAATCGACAGCCAAGCCACGCTGGCGATCATGAACGTTTTATTTGAACAATTTTGTGGACCACAGGCGGGGGCCGCCCTATGAATTTAGATTGGACGCATTTCGCACCTTCGACGTCCCTCACTGGCGCTATACGGGTCGTGACCTGGGCTATGCTTGGCTTTGAATTACTGGATCGCTTTATACACGCCGCTCGCAGGACATAACTCGACACCGCTTGAATTTCACATTGGGAGACACCATGGACATCAAATCACTAACGCCGACTCTTTCCATCAGCCCGCAAATTTTGGTTTCCGATATGCGAGCTCTGGCCGACGCGGGCTTTAAAGCTGTCATTTGCAACCGACCTGACGGCGAAGGCCCGGACCAGCCCAGCTTCAAGGAAATTGAAGCGGCTGCCCACGAATTCGGACTGCAAGCCCAGTACCTGCCTGTCGAATCCGGCAAAGTCCGCGACGAAGAAGGTCAGACCTTTGGTCAATTGCTCAACACCCTCCCGGGCCCTGTCGTCGCCTATTGCCGCACGGGCATGCGCTCGACCACGCTTTGGGCTTTATCGCAGGCGGGTGTGACTCCGCTACCGCACATCTTGGAAGCCTCACAAAAAGTGGGCTTTGACATGAAGGCACTGGTGCAGCGTATCGCCAACGGTGGCAAGACACCTACCGACCAAGCCGATGCCCAACACGATGTGATCATCGTCGGCGGTGGCGCCGCAGGCATCGCCGTCGCGTCTAGCTTACTGACGCGCAGCCCCTCGCTCGACATCGCCATCATCGATCCTGCTGACGCACATTTTTATCAACCTGGCTGGACCATGGTGGGTGGTGGTGTGTTCAAGGCTGGCGATACTGCACGTACGATGGCCTCGGTCATCCCCACGGGTGTGCGCTGGATCAAGGCGGGGGTGGCGGCGTTTGAGCCGGACCACAACCAGGTCATCCTGGAAGGTTGTCGGGTGGTGAAATACAAGCAGTTGGTGGTTTGCCCTGGTTTGAAGTTGGACTGGCAAGGCATTGAAGGCCTGAATGAGACTCTCGGACGCCATGGCGTGACCTCGAATTACCGTTTCGACTTAGCGCCCTACACCTGGGAGCTGGTGCAAAAACTCAAAGGTGGCAAAGCACTTTTCACACAGCCACCCATGCCCATCAAATGCGCCGGGGCGCCCCAAAAAGCGATGTACCTGTCGGCGGACCACTGGACCCGCGAAGGTGTACTGAACAACATCGACATTCAGTTTTGCAATGCGGGGGCGGTCTTGTTTGGTGTCGCTGACTATGTGCCTGCACTGATGGAATACGTGAAGAAATATCGCATTGGTCTGAACTTCGGCGAAACTTTAGTCGCGGTGAATGGGCCCGAGCAACAAGCGACATTGGTGAAAACTCTGGCCGATGGCAGCAAGGAAACCGTGGTAAGAGATTTCGACATGATCCACGTTGTGCCGCCGCAAAAAGCCCCTGATTTTGTGCGTGTCAGCCCACTGGCCGACGCCGCGGGCTGGGTCGATGTCGACCCCTCAAGCCTGCGCCATAAAACCTATGCCAATGTGTTCGGCCTGGGCGACGTCACCAACACCACGAACGCTAAAACCGCTGCGGCGGCTCGCAAACAAGCGCCTGTTGTGGCACACAATCTTTTAACGGCTTTGGGTCAACTCAGGGGACAGGCAAAGTACGATGGCTATGGTTCATGCCCACTCACGGTAGAGCGCGGCAAGATTGTATTGGCAGAATTTACCTATGGCGGGAAAGTGGCACCCAGCTTCCCAAGCTGGTTGATTGACGGCACCAAACCGTCCGTGCTCGCTTGGTACCTGAAAGAACGACTGTTACCACCGATTTACTGGGAAGCCATGCTCAAAGGCCGTGAATGGATGGCAGAACCTGAAATGGTGGGCTAATGAGCGCATTGACCCGCTGGCTGCCCTCTGTCCCTCTGCTTGAGTGGAGTCGTCAATACAACCGGGAAACCCTGATCAACGATCTCATAGCGGCGCTGATCGTTACCATCATGCTGATCCCGCAAAGCTTGGCCTACGCCTTGTTGGCTGGTCTGCCGCCGGAAGTGGGTTTGTACGCCAGCGTGGCGCCGCTGCTGTTATATGCGGTGCTGGGCAGTAGCCGGGTATTGGCCGTCGGACCTGTGGCGGTAGTCTCGCTCATGACCGCAGCGACTGTCGCCGAACACGCTGCCGCAGGAACTCATGCTTATTGGCAAGTGGCGATCACTTTGGCTTTTTTGTCGGGCGGTATTTTGCTGCTGATGGGATTGCTGCGCTTGGGTTTCCTGGCTAATTTCTTGAGCCATCCGGTCATCTCCGGCTTTATCTCGGCATCGGGTTTGCTCATCGCGCTGAGTCAGATGAAAACCATCATGGGCGTAAAAGCAGAGGGGCACAATTTTGTCGACTTACTGCTGGCGCTGCTTCAACAAGCCTCGAACCTACACCTGCTGACGCTGGTGGTCGGTATCGCCGCCACCGCATTTTTATTCTGGGTGCGCAAGGGGCTCAAACCACTGCTGCTCCGCATCGGTCTATCGCCCAAAATCGCGGACATGACCGCCAAGACCGGTCCCGTCGCTGCCATTGCGATGACCACCTTCCTCGCTTGGCAATTAGACTGGCAAGCCCAAGGCATGAAGGTGGTCGGTAGTGTCCCCCAAGGCTTGCCACCGGTGACGATGCCATTGTGGGACTGGGCGCTGTGGGAAGCATTGCTGGTGCCCGCCTTGCTCATCAGCGTCGTTGGCTTCGTCGAATCGGTATCGGTGGGACAAACCTTGGCCGCTAAACGCCGTCAACGGATCGAACCTGACCAGGAGCTGGTCGCTTTAGGCGCCAGTAATCTGTCAGCGGCCTTCACGGGTGGCTTTCCCGTCACCGGCGGTTTCGCGCGCTCCGTGGTCAACTTTGACGCGGGTGCGGTGACGCCGGCCGCGGGTGTTTACACGGCAGTGGGCATCACGTTGGCCTCACTGTTTTTAACACCCGCCTTGTTTTATTTGCCGCAAGCCACCTTGGCAGCGACCATTGTTGTGGCCGTGCTCTCTTTGGTGGACTTCAGCATATTGAAGTCGACCTGGCGCTTCTCCAAGCTGGACTTCATCGCCGTGACCACCACCTTGCTTGCAACCTTGCTGGTTGGCGTTGAAAGCGGCTTGGTCATGGGGGTCGTGGTGTCTCTGGCGCTGTTTTTGTTCAGAGCCAGCCGCCCCCACATTGCAACCGTGGGGCTCATTCCCGGCACCGAGCATTTTCGCAATATCCTGCGCCACGATGTGTTGGTCAGTCCAAAACTGGTTTGCCTACGCGTCGATGCCAGCATGTTTTTCGCCAACGCGCGCACGATTGAAGATCGAATCAACGCGGAAGTGGCCGCCCGCCCTGCCCTTGAACATGTATTACTGCAATGCTCTGCGATGAATGACATTGATGCCAGCGCTTTGGAGAGCTTGGAGGCGATTGCGAGCCGTTTAAACGATTCGGGCGTTGCTTTGCATTTTTCTGAAATCAAAGGTCCGGTGATGGACAAGCTCAAAACGACGCACTTTGTAGAAAATTTGCATGGCCGGGTGTTTATGACAAACTACCAAGCCATTCAAGCCTTGACGCCTGAAATTATTCGGTAAATTCAATTTAGCGAACAAAACAATGACCGTAAGGAGTGCGCCCTGACTAATTCAATTTTTTGAAACAACTCATTGGCAGACGAATTGGACGGTAGCGGACCCATAAAAAAACCTCGCAGAATTTTGCAAGAAAATCTACTCGGATTATCTCGATCCTTGCCATTACCATCACGTGCTTTTATGGAAAAGACCGCATCGGTCCAGCGTTCTCGAATCGTTCAGGACGGATTATCTAGCAATGCAACAACGCTTACCCGGAAAAAATGCCAGTCAGCTTAACTGACTGGCATTACGGTGACGCCAGCGATTTTTCTTTGCCCAGGCTGAGCATCGGTTACGTCATTAATCAAAAATAATCGCGCACCCCGTATTTTTCTCCAGCTCCTCACGGCTTACATCCGGTGCCATCTCTACCAGCCTGAGCCCATTTTCGGTGACATCCAGCACGGCCAGATCGGTGATGATGCGGTCAACCACACCAACACCAGTCAGCGGCAATGTGCACTTGGGCAGCAGCTTGTGCGAGACCGAACCATCCTTGGCCTTGGCGACATGCTCCATCAGCACAACCACGCGCTGCACGCCAGCCACCAGATCCATCGCACCGCCCATGCCCTTGACCATCTTGCCGGGAATCATCCAGTTGGCCAGATCACCCTGCGCCGAAACCTGCATCGCACCGAGAATGGCGATATTCACTTTGCCACCCCGGATCATCGCAAACGAATCCGCCGAGCTGAAAATCGATGAGCCGGGCAAGGCCGTTACTGTTTGCTTGCCCGCGTTAATGAGATCCGCATCAACCGACTCTTCGGTCGGAAACGGACCGATACCCAGAAGACCATTCTCCGACTGCAGCCAGACCTCGATATCAGTCGGCACATAATTAGCAACCAGCGTCGGCAAGCCAATGCCCAGGTTCACATAAAAACCATCTTGTAACTCTTTCGCAGCGCGTGCTGCCATTTGTTCACGTGTCCATGCCATGATGATTTCTCCGCCTTACTTTGCACTAACCGTGCGTTGTTCAATGCGCTTCTCTGGATGAGCGTTCACGACAATGCGGTGAACGAAAATGCCTGGCGTGTGAATGGAATCCGGATCCAGTTCACCGGTTGCCACCAGTTGTTCGACTTCGACAATCGTGACCTTGCCGGCCATCGCCACATTCGGATTGAAGTTGCGCGCGGTCTTGCGGAAAATCAGGTTACCGGTCGGGTCGGCCTTCCAGGCTTTGACCAGCGATACGTCAGCCGTCAGCGAGCGTTCCATCACATATTGCTCGCCATCAAATTCCCGCACTTCCTTTCCATCGGCCACCACCGTGCCAACGCCCGTCTTGGTGAAGAAAGCCGGGATGCCTGCGCCGCCTGCCCGAAGTTTTTCTGCGAGCGTACCCTGAGGCGTGAACTCCAGCTGCAATTCGCCTGCCAGATACTGGCGCTCGAATTCCTTGTTTTCACCCACATAGGAGGCAATCATTTTTTTGATCTGGCGGGTGGTCAGCAGCTGGCCCAGTCCAAAACCATCGACCCCGGCGTTGTTCGAAATCGCTGTCAGGTTCTGTACGCCTGAGTCGCGCAGCGCTGCGATCAGCGCCTCGGGAATGCCGCACAGGCCGAAGCCACCGACCGCAATGGTTTGGCCATCTCTGACCACGCCGGCCAGCGCACTGGCGGCATCCGGATATACCTTTTTCATGAATCCCCTCGAGTAAACTGTTCTGGCATCCTAGGCCGAGAGCGTCAGCACAAGCGCTGACCGGGCCGTACAATACCGCATTAGGCAAGCGTTCGGTTCAAAAGCCTCTCATCATAAACAAACATCAACATGGCAATCAACGTCCTCGGCACCCCACTGAAACCTTGCTCCAGTGATCCCATGACCGGCTATTTCCGCGATGGTTGCTGCAACACTGATGAATCCGATCGCGGCTCGCATGTTATTTGTGCGGAAATGACGCAGGAATTTCTGGATTTCTCGCGACAGCGCGGTAACGATTTGAGTACTCCTCGACCCGAATACCGTTTCCCGGGTCTGGTGCCGGGTAATCGCTGGTGTCTGTGTGCACTGCGCTGGAAAGAAGCCTTTGATGCGGGCGTAGCGCCTTATGTCGTGCTGGATTGCACGCATGTGAATGCGCTCAACTACGTGAAGATCGAGCATCTGCTGACCTACAAGCTACCAGTCTGAGGGTAGTGTGGTCAGGACTCTCTGCGGTTAGCGAGTGGTTTCGCATTTATCATTGTTAAAACCGAACAAAGATCTGCTTGTTTACTTATTAATTGTTTTAGCGAATGTCAAGAGTGCCTGGTCCAGAGTGAGCAATTCCAGGCTGTGGTGAATTGCAGTAGCTGCAATCAAAGCATCTGGCAGTTTCAATTTACGCGAGCGGCGCAGTGCTATGGCCAAATCCTCAACTTCGGAAGAGATTGACAGGTAAGTGAATTTCGACAGTCGGTCAGAAATCAAACGCTCTTCATCGCTTGTGATGTTGGGATAGCCCAGCAGCTCCATGCGTGTCACTGCGCTGTACGCACAGCTGGAGGCCAATAAATCACGCTCCCTCACAATTGCGAGCACTTCGGGCGTTGCCTTCAGCAAGCCCAAAATAAAATTAGTATCGAGCAAATACTTAATGCCACTCATCGCGCATATGTCTCTGTATGGTCAAAGGGTCGGCCGCGAAGGACTCCGAAGACTCCAGCCCCCCGCACAGAGACGACAAGTGCAGGGACGGTTCAGCATTTGCCGCAACGCTACGCTTCGCTTGCAAAAATTCGGCAAAGTCGAGCACCTCAGTCAGCAAGGGCTCTGGCAGCGATCGCGTGACTTCCCAAAGTTTTTCGGCTGTGGTCGGCATATTGACTCCTCAATGAAGTGAAATGGTACAAGAATAACGGATTACTACGAAGCTATCGCCAAAACGTCGTAGCCATAGCGTGACGAAAGACGCTGGATCTCCCCCGCAGGGCGCGCGACGGCGGATACGCCATCGCCGTTTCAAAAACAAGGTTTGACCAATCGCTCCCGCATATCCTCAGGCAAGGGCAGCGATTTCTCTACGCGCTGATCTACCCACACCACTTTCGCACCACCCTCAGCAAACAACACATCCGGCGCATCCACGCGCACGATCCGTTGCCGCGTATGAAAGCTGGATCGGCCAAACTCGCCGACCAGCGTATGTACTTCGATCTCGCCCGGATAGCGCAGCTGCTTTAGAAAAGTACAGTGAGCGCTGATGATGACGGGCCCGACACCACCGGGATCAGCGGGACAACCCAGCGCCTCGAACCATTCAATACGGGCCTGCTCCAAATAGCGGAAGTACAGGGTGTTGTTCACATGGCCCATGGCGTCCATATCGCCCCAGCGCAGAGGCATGCGGACTTTGTGCACCAGTGTGTAGCCCTCATCGGACTTCATCAAAATGCCGCCATGCCATCGTCTGCCGTGATGATGGCGCCGTTTATAAAGCGTGACTCGTCAGCCGACAGCAAGAGCAGTAGACCATCCAGATCTTCCGGGTACCCAATGCGCTTGCGCGGCAGCATATCGATCAGCTTTTGGCCGCCTTCACTCTGAAAATATTCGCGGTTGATTTCGGTTTCGATATAGCCAGGGCAGATCGCATTCACATTGATGCCGTGACGCCCCCACTCCAGCGCCATCGCTTTCGTCATCTGCACCACGCCCGCTTTGCTCATGCAGTAGACGCCAATCTGCGACAGTACGCGCAGTCCCGCAACCGAAGCGATATTGATGATGCGATGCTGGCGCGAGGGATCGCCCTTGGCGCGCAGAATCATGCGCTTGGCCGCCTCCTGCGCCACGAAGAAGGCGCCCTGCAAATTGGTGTCCATCACGAAGCGATAATCTTCGGGGGTCACATCCACTAAACGCTGGGTGCTCGATACACCCGAATTATTGATCAGAATATCGATCGGACCCGCTTCAGTTTCTGCATGCGCGATGGCAGACTTGATGCTGTCATGGTCCGTGACATCCATGGTCACGATATGCGCGGCGCCGCCATTGGATTCGATCTCGGCACGCAACTCCTTCAGACGCTCTACCCGACGCGCCGCCAGCACCACTTGGGCGCCGGCTTCGGCCAGAATTTTCGCGAAACGTGCCCCCAGACCGCTGGATGCACCGGTGACGAGCGCCACTTTGCCGTTGAAATTGACTTCAATACCCACAATGTCTCCCGGATGTCAGATTATTTTGAGATCACTAAAACCGTTATGATTACATGATTTTCTTACCGTACCACCGACAACCATGAACCCCAGCCAAAATCCCAGCTTCCTTGAACAATATGGCCCGCGCGAGGCCATGGAATACGACGTCGTCATTGTCGGTGCCGGTCCGGCCGGACTGTCGGCGGCCATCCGACTCAAGCAGCTGGCAGCGCAGCAGGCGCGGGAAATCAGCGTCTGCGTGCTCGAAAAAGGCAGCGAACCCGGCGCGCATATTTTGTCGGGTGCAGTGATGGATCCGCGCGCGATCACGGAGTTATTCCCCGACTGGAAAGCCGAAGGCGCCCCTTTACTGACACCCGTTACAGAAGATCGCTTCCTCTTCCTGACCGAGCAAAGCGCGACGGCCGTACCCAACTGGATGCTGCCCGGCTGTTTTCAGAATCACGGCAATTACGTCATCTCGCTCGGCAATGTGGTGCGCTGGCTGGCACAGCAAGCCGAAAATCTGGGCGTGGAAATCTTCCCGGGCTTTGCCGCTGCCGACATCCTGCGTGATGAGCAAGGCGCCGTGGTCGGTGTAGCGACGGGCAATCTGGGCGTGGACAAAGAAGGCAAACCCACCAGCGAATTCCAGCTGGGCATGGAACTGCGCGCCAAGTACACGCTGTTTGCCGAAGGTGCGCGCGGTCACTTGGGCAAGCAGCTGATTTCAGGCTATCAGCTCGACAAAGGGCGTGATCCGCAAACCTACGGCATCGGTATCAAGGAACTGTGGGAAATCGATCCCGCCAAGCACCAGCCCGGTCTGGTGATCCACACCGCCGGCTGGCCGCTGGACAGCAGCACTTATGGCGGTTCCTTCCTGTACCACATGGAAAACAATCAGGTGGTCGTCGGCTATGTGGTCGGTCTCGCCTATGAGAATCCCTACCTGTCGCCCTACGAAGAATTCCAGCGCTACAAAACGCATCCGGCGATTCGCGGTTTCTTCGAAGGCGGCAAGCGTTTGTCATATGGTGCGCGGGCCATCACGGCGGGTGGTTTGCAATCGCTGCCCAAACTGACCTTCCCCGGCGGCGCGCTGATTGGCTGCGATGCCGGCTTCCTGAATGCCAGCCGCATCAAGGGCAGTCACACCGCAATGAAATCCGGCATGCTTGCTGCCGAAGCTGCGTTCGATGCGATTGCCGCTGAACGCGCACAGGATGAACTGAGCGCCTACACAACAGCTTTCGAACAATCCTGGCTGCACGAAGAACTGCATGTCGCACGCAACTTCAAGCCTTGGATGAGCAAAGGCCTTTACACCGGCACACTGATGGTCGGCATTGATCAGCTGATCTTCCGCGGTAAAGCACCCTGGACTTTGCATCACACGCATGCCGATCATGAGTGCCTGAAACCGGCGGATCAATGCCAGCCGATCGTCTACCCCAAACCGGACGGCAAACTGACCTTTGATCGATTGTCTTCGGTGTTCATTTCCAACACCAATCACAATGAACATCAACCCGCGCATCTGACGCTGAAAAATGCCGATGTGCCAACGCAGATCAACCTTGCAAAATATGCGGGACCGGAGGCGCGCTATTGTCCGGCAGGCGTGTATGAATACGTTGGCGAGAGCGGACAACAGCGCCTGCAGATCAATGCGCAAAACTGCGTGCATTGCAAAACCTGCGACATCAAAGACCCGACACAGAATATCGTCTGGGTCACACCCGAGGGGGGCGGCGGACCCAACTATCCGAACATGTAAATGAGCGCGCCTGAATCTGTCTCGCTTTCGCAGGCATTCTGGTACTGGCTGAAACTCGGCTTCGTCAGTTTCGGCGGCCCGACCGGACAGATCGCGCTGATGCACACCGATCTGGTCGAGCGCAAGCGCTGGATTTCGGAACAACGTTTTCTGCATGCGCTCAATTACTGCATGCTGCTGCCCGGACCGGAAGCGACCCAACTTGCGATTTACATCGGCTGGCTCATGCATCGTACGGTGGGCGGCCTCATCGCAGGCTTGCTGTTTGTCCTGCCCTCGCTGCTGATTCTCATCCTGCTGTCCTGGGTCTATCTCACTTTGGGTGATGTACCCGTCGTCGCCGGCGTGCTGTATGGCGTCAAACCGGCAGTGGTGGCCATCGTTCTGGCCGCAGCCTGGCGTATTGGCAGTCGCAGCCTGAAAAACCGCTGGCTGATCGCTCTGGCCGTGCTGGCGTTTATCAGCATCGCGTTACTGCACCTGCCCTTCCCGCTCATCATCATCACAGCTGGCATTGCTGGCGTTCTTGGCGGGCGCTGGCTGCCTCATGCATTTCAGCTCGGCGGTCATGCGCCGGGCCAGATGCCCTCCTACGGACCGGCACTGATCGACGATCAAACGCCGCCACCCGAACACGCATGGTTCAGCTGGCGCAAACTCATCCTCACCACACTGGCTGGCATCGCGATGGGCGCACTGGTCGGGTCAGCGCTGGTCATGACCATGGGCCTGCACAGCCCGCTGGTGCAAATGAGCTGGTTCTTCAGCAAAGCGGCACTACTGACCTTTGGTGGCGCTTATGCGGTACTGCCCTATGTGTATCAGGGTGCGGTTGATCATTTCGGCTGGCTCTCGGCGGTGCAGATGGTTGATGGCCTGGCGCTGGGCGAAACCACACCCGGACCGCTGATCATGGTCGTCGCGTTCGTTGGCTTTGTCGGCGGCTGGACGCGGGAGGTTTTCGGGCCAATGGCGCTGCTGGCTGGCGGTACCGCTGGCGCGCTGGTGGCGTTTTTCTTCACCTTTCTGCCATCGTTTATTTTCATTCTCGCCGGCGCTCCGCTGGTCGAAGCCAGTCGCGACAATTTACGCCTGACCGCACCGCTGACCGCCATCACGGCGGCGGTCGTCGGCGTCATTGCCAGTCTGACGGTTTTGTTTGCCTGGCATGTGTTTCATCTGGCCGAGCCGCCTGCCCGGTGGGACTGGGTAGCGATCGCCATCGCAACACTGGCAGCCATCGCCCTACTGCGCTTCAACGTGGGCACCCTGCGACTGATTCTCGCCTGTGCGATAACCGGCCTCGTGGTATCTTATTTGCCGTTGAAATAAACTCAGATCACGGCCGGGACTGCACCGCAGGACCGCGCTGCATCGGAACACCATGACAGAACGTATCATCCCCGTTGCCGACCTGCGCTACCTGCAAGCGATACCGCACATTCCCGAGACAATCTCTCCCGCGACCGGTCTTCTTTCGGATCGCATGGCGCGCCCTTTGCGCGATCTCCGGATCTCGGTGACGGATCGTTGCAACTTCCGCTGCGTGTATTGCATGCCCAAGGAAGTTTTCGACAGCAACTACGAATTCCTGCCGCAGAATCTGCTGCTCTCTTTTGAAGAGATCACGCGACTAACCAAGATTTTTGTCGCGCATGGCGTCGAAAAAATTCGACTGACCGGCGGTGAACCGCTGCTGCGCAAGAACATCGAAAAACTGATTGAAATGCTGGCCGTAATCACCACACCCGACGGCAAACCGCTGGATCTGACGATGACAACCAATGCTTCGCTGCTCGCCAAAAAAGCGCAGTCACTGAAAGACGCCGGTCTGCAGCGCGTCACGGTCTCGCTGGATTCGCTGGACGAAGCGACTTTCCAGCGCATGAACGATGTCGATTTTCCGGTAGCGGACGTCTTGCATGGCATTGAGGTCGCGCAAAAAGTCGGACTGGGCCCGATCAAGGTCAACATGGTCGTCAAAGGCGGCGTCAATGATCAGGAGATCGTGCCCATGGCGCGCCACTTCAAAGGCTCACCGGTGATCCTGCGCTTTATCGAATACATGGATGTCGGTGCATCCAATGGCTGGAAAATGGATGAAGTCATTCCTTCGGCCGAGGTGATTCGCCGCATCCACGACACCATGCCACTCGAAGAAATCGAGCCCAATTACACCGGTGAGACGGCCGAACGCTGGCGCTACCAGGATGGCAGTGGCGAGGTCGGTGTGATCTCCAGTGTCACTCAGGCTTTTTGCAGCGATTGCAATCGCGCACGTCTGTCGACTGAAGGCAAATTATTCACCTGTCTGTTCGCTACCGGCGGGCATGATCTGCGTGCACTGGTCCGCCAGGGTCACAGCGACGAAGAAATCACCGCAGCTGTCGCTCATTTGTGGTCGCAGCGCGAAGATCGCTATTCTGAATTGCGCACGCAGCAGACCGAAGGACTGGAGCGCCCTGTACGCAAGGTCGAAATGTCCTATATCGGCGGATAGTCGGCATCAACCACATCGTGACCGCATCCCGTCTGTCCGAACTTGCCAGTCGCTTGCCGGGCTATGACGGCAACCATCTGCGGGTCGCGCTGGCCCGCCAGATGATTCGCAGTTTCGTTCGCCCTCTCACCGAAATAGAAGCGCTGCCGCTGAAAGCGGCACTCGGTCGAGTGCTCGCCGATGACGTGATCTCGTTCATCAATGTACCGGCGCATGATAATTCGGCGATGGATGGCTATGCATTCCACGGTAGCGCGCTCGAAGATCAGGCGGTGACGTTTCGCGTGATCGGCGCCGCCTATGCAGGACGACCTTTTAACGGTGCAGTCCCGCGCGGTGACTGCGTTCGCGTCATGACAGGTGCCGTCATGCCAGAAGGCTGCGACACCGTGATG
This sequence comes from uncultured Bifidobacterium sp., assembly GCA_964639465.1. Classification (GTDB taxonomy): domain Bacteria; phylum Pseudomonadota; class Gammaproteobacteria; order Burkholderiales; family Burkholderiaceae_D; genus Pernthalerella. The sequence continues at coordinate 20,917 of CAZXDB010000041.1, forward strand.
CCCCATGAGCTGGCCTCGTCAGCAAGCGATACCGAAGTGACGCTGCCGCCCGGTAAAGTCCAACCGGGTGACAACCGTCGTCTGGCCGGTGAAGATCTTGCCATGGGCGGCGCCGCTGTCATGCAAGGAAAAATCCTGACGCCCTCCGATCTGGGCCTGATTGCTTCACTGGGCATCGGCAAAATCAACGTATGCCGCAAGCTGCGCGTCGCGTATTTCTCGACCGGTGACGAATTGCGCACCCCTGGCGAGGCTCTGGATGAGGGCTCGGTCTACGACAGCAACGGCTACACATTGCACGGTATGCTGCACCGCATGGGTTGCGAACCGATTGACATGGGCGTGGTGAAAGATGAACCGGCTGCGCTGGAAACAGCACTGCGCAAAGCCTGCAGCGTCGCCGATGCCGTGATCACTTCCGGCGGTGTGTCCGCGGGTGATGCCGATTACACGCGAAAAATGATGGCGCGTCTGGGTGATGTCCTGTTCTGGAAGATCGCGATGCGCCCCGGGAGACCGATGGCGTTCGGAGAAATTACCAGTGGCAATGACAGCGCCTTACTGCTGGGCCTGCCCGGCAATCCGGTAGCCACCATGGTCAGCTTTTATTTTTTCGCGCGCGATGCGCTCTACCAACTTATGGGAGCCAGTCCGCCAGAAGCACTGACGGTGGCTGTGCCCAGCGGCGCGGACTTGCGCAAAAAACCCGGCCGCACTGAATACCAGCGCGGCATACTGCGCAACGATGCACAGGGCTTTCAGCGTGTGTACATTACGGGTTCACAAGGCTCGGGAATTCTCAGTTCGATGTCGGAAGCTAACTGCATGGTGATGTTGGATCATGAACAGGGCGACGTGAAAGCAGGCGATCTCGTGCAGGTGATTCCTTTCCACGGACTGCTTTAAGCGGTTTCCTATTTTTCATTGTCAAAATCATCTGATGAACAATGAACGACGCTGGATCCCGGCCTGCGCCGGGAT